>JACRCL010000030.1 GCA_016219015.1 Deltaproteobacteria bacterium | reverse complement strand
TCCGCCTCGTCGAATACCTTCATAATGCTAAATAATATAAAACGGCGTCGGCATAAAAGTCAATATAAATACAATGATGGCGGCGAGGCATACGAGCTTCCTTCCGGCGTCGAGCGGGGCGTGCTGGTCCCCAACCGGGGGGTGCCACATGCCGATGACGGAGATGAGCACCGCCCAGATGAACCAGCCCGGCCAGCTCGTCAAGCCGAGGATGATGAGCACCCCCGCCATGACGAAGGAGAAGGCCCTGTGCCTGCGGCCGAGGATCGCGTATATGATGTGCCCGCCGTCGAGCTGGCCCATGGGCAGGAGGTTCATGGCCGTAATGAACATCCCCAACCAGCCGGAGAAGGCGATTGGGTGGAGCATTACGTCGGCGCCTTAGGGCAGGGGGCCGACGATGGCGTATGAGAGGAGATGGAATACAAGGGACGAGCCCAGGCCGAGGGACCCGCTCATCAAGGCCTTCGGAACGACGGTGGAGATATGAAGCCCCCACGCCAGGACGAAGAACGCGACGACGAAGCCTGACAGGGGGCCCGCGGCGCCTATGTCCACAAGGGCCTTTTTCGTGGTTATGGGGGATTTTATCCTGATCACCGCCCCGAACGTCCCTATCATCGGGACAGGATAGGGGGGGCCGGGTATGAACATCGGCAGGGTCGTTCTGACCCCGTGCCTTCTGGATGCGATATAGTGGCCCAGCTCATGGGTCGCCAGTATGAGGAGGAGGGACGCTGAAAAGGGTATGCCCCAGGTGACGCGCGCCGGGTGGCGGATGATGTCGGCCCCCTGTTGCAACGCCCCGGCGATGACCGTTGTAACGGCGGTCAGGATAAATAGCGCCGCGGCAAGGAGGTACCTCGGACGCTCTTGCCCCGGCCCGGCCTCATCCAGCCCCGGAAAGGGGCCTTCTTCCAGTTCTTCTTCCATGGATTCGTCCATTCTTTTCAGCCCGCCCACGTGTCTCTGCGCTTCACGTAAGAGTGGTAGATCATTATTATCGCCTGGGCTATGCTTATGATTATCGGGCCGGCTATTATGCCTATGAAGCCGAACGCGTTCACGGCCCCTATGATGCTGAAGAAAAGGAGCATAGGGTGGAGGTCCGTCCTTCCGCTTACTATCAGAGGGCGGAGCAGGTTGTCGAGCAGGCCTATGACCAGAGCGCCCCAGAGCGTAAGGATTACCCCCTTTGCGTAGCTCCCGATTATGAAGAGGTATATGGCCGCCGGGCCCCAGACCATGGCCGTGCCCACGCTCGGGAGGAATGAGAATATGAACATCACAAACCCCCAGAGTATCGGGGATGCGAAACCGAGGAACCAGAAGGCGAGCCCGCCCGTGGCCCCCTGGACCGCCCCCACCATGACCCCCCCGTAGATAGTGGCGTAGACCACCTCCCTGGTCTTTTTGAGTATCCGCGCCTTGTCTTCTTCGGAGATGGGCAGGAGGTCCTTCACTATCCCCAGGAGCGTGTCCCCGTCCTTGAAGAGGAAAAACATCGTGAAGAAGGCGAGCACCAGGTCTATGACGAACCCGGCGAAGCTCCTTACGAAACCCTTGAGCCCGGCCCCCATGTAGGCCGCCGCGTCCTTCACCGTGTTGGCGAAAAAGGTATGGAGGTCTATCCCGGAGATGTCCGTGTAATCCTGTATGTATTTCTCCAGGAACGGGTATATGAAGAACGGCGAGCCGTGCGACCGCGTCTGCATGGCCTTTATGTAGTTCTCCGCCCACTGGGATAGGTTGTATATGTCGTCCGTCATCGAGGCCACGATAAGCGCCATTGGGGCTATGATAAAGAGCGCTATCGAGAGGCATGCGACGACAGAGGCCAGGGCGGCGTTTTTATTCGTCACCCTTAATATCAACTGATAATACGGGTAAAAAAGGATCGCCATCACCACGGCCCAGAAGATCGGGATGAAAAACGGGGCCATGACAAGGTACATGAGGTACCCTATGACTATGGATACGAAGATGGCTACCAGGTTATCGGTCTTCATTGCTTAATGGCGCCCCCGCGTTCTTATATTACGGGAATTAATCTTTTGATTTTTATGCCCCGTCTCAGTATAATAATATACCATTAAAATACAAGTAAATACACTTAAAGAGAGGTTTACGGACGTATGACAAAGGCCGTTGCTTTGCTGTCCGGGGGGCTTGACAGCACCCTGGCGGTCAAACTTATGATAGACCAGGGCATAGAGGTCCACGCCCTCAACTTCACCTCCGCCTTCTGCACCTGCAACTCCGGCGGGGTGAACAAGGGCGGGTGCAAGAGCGAATCGAAAAGGGTGGCCGATGAGTTCGGCATCCCCATCAAGGTCATGACCAAGGGGCTCGACTACATAGAGGTGGTAAGGAACCCCAGGCACGGCTACGGCAAGGGGATGAACCCGTGCGTGGACTGCAGGGTCTATATGTTCCGGCAGGCCAGGGTCTACATGGAGGAGATAGGGGCGTCGTTCATCATAACCGGGGAGGTGCTCGGCCAGAGGCCGATGAGCCAGCGCAAGGACGCCTTCAGGGTGATAGAGAGGGAGAGCGGGCTTGAGGGCCTGATATTGAGGCCCCTTTGCGC
>JACRCL010000029.1 GCA_016219015.1 Deltaproteobacteria bacterium | reverse complement strand
GCACAGACTTCAGTAAGATAACCGATAAACAGATTGCAATAATCGAATCTCTAATCAACAACAGGCCCAGAAAATGCCTGGGCTTCAAAAAACCAATCGAAGTAGCTGCTCCCTTCGTTGCACTTCGAGGTTGAATTCGGGCCTGAAACAAACCTTAACCCCGGACAAAATCGAATATGGATATAAAGGGAGTAGCCGTTAAGATTGCCCGGCAGGCCGGGCTGTTCTTGAAGGAGAACATCGGCAGGGCCGGGAAGGTCGAGTTCAAGGGCGCGGTCAATATCGTCACCGAGGCGGATAAAAAGTCCGAGGCCCTTATAATAAGCGAGCTTCAAAAAAACTTCCCGGGCCACGGCATCCTTACGGAAGAGAGCGCAGAGATAAGATCGGCCTCCGAATACAAGTGGATCATAGACCCGCTCGACGGCACCACCAACTACGCGCACGGGTTCCCCTTCTTCTGCGTCTCCATCGGGTTCGAGGCTTCGGGAAGGATGGTCTTCGGGGTAGTCTACGACCCGGTCCTCGACGAGCTCTTTACGGCCGGGGAGGGCATGGGCGCGGAGCTGAACGGTAAACCGATAAAGGTCTCGGGCGTAAGCTCGCTCGACCGGAGCCTCCTTGCCACGGGGTTCCCTTACGACTTACGGACTTCGAGGGAGAATAACCTCGACCACTTCTCGAACTTCACCCTGAGGGCGCAGGCCATAAGGAGGGCTGGCTCCGCCGCGCTCGACCTCTGCTACGTGGCCTCGGGCAGGTTCGACGGGTATTGGGAGATGAGGCTCCGGCCCTGGGACGTGGCCGCCGCCTCGCTCATAGTGAAAGAGGCGGGCGGGGAGATAACGGACTTTTCCGGCAGCCCCTTCTCAATCTACGGCAATGAGTGCCTCGCCTCGAACGGGCTCATACACGGCGAGATGCTCGGCGTGTTAAGGAAGAAGGGTCCTGCCGCCGGGAAGGCAAGCAAGGCATGATAAGCGTGGTAATGCGCGTCATAATGCTCACGGCCGGGATATTCCTCGCGGCGTATCTCCTGCCCGGCATAAACGTCGAGGGGTACCTCCCGGCGGTGAAGGCGGCCGTGCTCCTGGGCCTGCTTAACGCGTTCATAAAGCCGGTGATAATACTCCTGACCCTGCCGATAACGCTCATAACCCTCGGCCTTTTTACGATCATCATAAACGGGTTACTGCTCTGGTTCGTGGGCCACGCGATATCCGGCCTTACGATATCCGGTTTCTTTACCGCCGTCCTCGGCTCCATCATAATAAGCCTTTTGAGTATTCTCCTGAACAGATTCATTTAAGGTCTAAAAATTGTTCTTTTTCCTGATCTCTGCGTAGGTGCGAAAATAAAAATGGACATCTGCTGCGCTTTTTATTTCCGACCTTCCTTGACCTCAGAAAAAATACCTAATTTTTAGAGATAGCCTTAACAGAAAAGGCTGCTGAAAAAGTCCATCTGCCGCGTTATCTTCGCCGCGCAACAGCGTAGATCGGAACTACGCCTCATTCCTCGCTCCCCTATTGGCCCGCGCGTTAAAAAACCCCCAAAACCGGATTTTTCCCGGGCCGCCCCTTGACAGATTTTGATTTGCTGATTTAATTAAACCATGGCCAAGAGGCAGGCCCGCACCAGAGGCCTTTCGCGGCCTCCCGAAGACAGCTTGGACAAAAATGAAAAAATTGATTAGAAGGAGGGCAGTACAATGGCACACCAGCCTAAGAAGTTCGATCTGAAGCTTGACGGCATCTCCGAAAACCAGATTTCCCAGCACAGGGATATACTCTATTCGGGCTATGTAAACAAATTAAACGAGATAGAGGAGAAGCAGAGGACGGTAGATATCACGAAGGCCAACCAGGTCTTCAGCGACCTCCGGGCGCTAAAGATAGACGAGACGTTCGCCCTGAACGGGGTCGTGCTCCATGAGCTGTATTTCGAGAACCTCGGGGGAAAGGCGGGAAAGCCGAAGGGGAAGCTGGCTGATTTCATGGCAAAGGAATGGGGCTCTTTCGACAAGTGGTCGGACCAGTTCAAGGCCTGCGGCATGGCGGCCAGGGGCTGGGTGATGCTGGGCCTCTGCGTCTATGACGGGAAGCTCCACAACTACTGCCTCGACGCGCATAACGAGAAGGTCCCGGTAAACGTCGTGCCCATCCTCATAATGGACGTATACGAGCACGCGTACACGATAGACTTCGGGGTAAATAGGCCGCCTTACATAGACGCGTTCATGAAGAACGTAAACTGGCAGATAGCCGAGCAGAGGTTCGACAGGGTCAACCTCGCGCAGATAGAGAAAGAGGCCGCGAGCTAACGCTCAGAAGATGAGAAAAGCCCGCCTTTTAAAGGCGGGCTTTTCTTTATTCATTTCAAAATAATAAAGACGTAGCGCGCCCCCATATGACTTGAACCCGCATAATTCTTTGTTTTTCCCAAACCCCAAGGGGCATTGCATAGCGAGCATAAAGGAGGACGAGCGGGTATGTAGTTTATTTTTATGGAGCGAGGACGTAGCGAGGTGCAATACCCCGAGGCGCGCGGCAGCGCGTAAGAAGGCCTTTTCTAAAATATAATCTCATGTGGATTACGAATTTCAGGGTTCAGGTTACAAACCTGAACCCGCGTTAGGGCCTAATAGATAATCCCCCACCCCCTTTAAAAAGGGGGGAAAATCTTTGCCTTGTTTCTCCGCTGCGCCCCATGCCGTTTTTAAAATGAGGAAAGGGCAAAAAATAATCAAGACATCACGCGCGTCAAGCCTGTTTACGCGCTCTCGATGAATATCCTGCCCGGGTCCTCGAGGTACTTCACTATCTTGGACAGGAATATCGCCGCCTCGGCCCCGTCTATCACCCTGTGGTCGAAGGTCAGGGAAAGCGGGAGTATCTTCCTTACGACTATCGAGCCGTTCCTCACCCACGGCCTTTCGCTTATCTTGCCGGTGCCGAGTATGGCCACCTCCGGGTAGTTTATTATGGGGGTTGCGTATGACCCGCCGAAGGAGCCGTAGTTGCTTATGGTGAAGGTTGAGCCTTTAAGCTCGTCGAGGGTTATCTTCCTGTCCCGCGCCTTCTTGCTCAGCTCCTGCAGCTCTGCCGCCAGCTCGAGTATCGTCTTCTTATCGACGTCCTTCACGACAGCCACCATCAGCCCGTCGGGCGTCATCACGGCAAAGCCGATGTTGCAGTACTTCTTTACGATTATGTTCTCGCCCTTCTCATCTACGCTGCCGTTTATCATCGGGTGCGCCGCGAGCGCGTGCTGGACAGCCTTCATGAAAAACGGCAGGAACGTAAGGTGTAGCCCCTTCTCCCTCGCTATCTTCCTCTCGCGTCCCCTCAGGTCCCACAGCTCTGTCACGTCGGCGTCGTCCATGCCCGTGACGAAGGCTACCGAGCGCTGGGAGGCGAGGAGGTTTTTGGTGATGCTCCTCCTTACCCCCTTTATCGGTACTACCTCTATAGCGCCGTACCTGTCTTTGCCCGCCTCTTTCTTAACCTCTCCCGGCGCTTCAGGCGCGGCTTTTACTACCGGCGGGGCGGGAGGCGGCGCAGCCGCGCCAGAGGCCGCGGCGTTCACATCGTTCTCCGTGACCATGCCGCCGGGGCCCGTGCCCTGTACCCTGCCCAAATCTACCCCGAGCTTCTTCGCGAGCGTGCGCGCCTTCGGGGAGGCCATCACCTCTTCTTTTTCAGGAAGGGTGCCTACCACCGACAAAGACGGCGGCCTCGCCCTCTCCTCTTCCACCTTCTTCTCCTCAGGCGGTGCGATCTTCTCAGGCGCGCCCTCGACCTCTATCTGAAGTAGGGTCTCGCCGACCTTGACGACGTCGCCCTCGGCCTTGTTGAGTTTGACGACCTTGCCCTTCCTGGGCGAAGGGACCTCTACTATCGCCTTGTCGGTCTCCACATCCATAACGACCTGATGCTCCTCGACCGCGTCGCCTTCCTTCACCTTCCACTTGACGACCTCGCCTTCGGTAATCCCCTCGCCAAGGTCGGGCAGCTTGAACTCGAATATCATCAGGGTTCTCCTTGAAAAATACCTTCGGGTTTTAACGGCTTGGTTTTTGAGAAATCCGGCAGGAGGATCGGACAGGCATTAATAACTCATCACCGTCTCGTAAGCCTTCCTTATCCTGTCCCTCGACGGCATATAATGGTCCTCAAGCCGGGCCATCGGTATAACGGCATCGGGCCCGGCGACGCGCAATACCGGCGCCTTCAGATACCCTATGGCCTCCTCGGCCGCGAAGGCGGCTATCTCTGCGCCGAAACCCCCTACCCTCGGCGCCTCATGGACTATGACGAGCCTGCCGGTCTTTTTGACCGAGTTCAATACGGCCTCCTCGTCAAACGGCCTTAGAGTCATGAGGTCTATTATCTCGCAGTCGAAGTCCTCGGCGGCCTCGGCGGCCCTGTGGAGCATGGTGCCCCACGATACGACCGTGAAGTCCTTCCCCTCCTGGTAGATATCGGCCTTGCCGAGCGGGATGGAATAAAGCTCGTCCGGCACGTCGGCCTTTATCGACCTGTAGAGCCTCGACGCCTCGAGGAATATGACCGTATCAGGGTCGCGTATGGCGGAGACGAGCAGGCCCTTGGCGTTATACGGGGTCGAGGGCACGACGACCTTCACCCCCGGCATATGGCAGAAAAGCGCCTCTGAGGATTCTGAATGCAGCTCCGGCGGCTTTATGCCTATGCCGTAAGGGGTCCTTATGACCATGGGCACCGAGTACCGCCCCCTTGAGCGCGAGCGTATGCGCGAGGCGTGCGAGAAGACCTGCTCAAGCCCCGCGTAGATAAAGCCCATGAACTGTATCTCGGCCACGGGCTTCAAGCCGTACGCGGCCATGCCTATCGCGGCGCCTATTATCCCGAGCTCCGACAGCGGAGTATCTATGACCCTGTCGGGGCCGAACTTCGATAAAAGGCCCTCCGTGACCCTGAAGACGCCGCCGTCCCTGCCGACGTCCTCGCCGAGCAGCACGACGTCACCGTCCCTTTCCATCTCCTGTGAGAGGGCCTGGTTTATCGCGGCTACGATATTTACTTTTCCCATCCGAACTCCTTCAGCTCCCTTTTCTGCCTCGGCGTCGGCTCAGCGTAGGTGTAGCGGATGATATCGGCGGGGTCAGGGGGGGTAAAGCCTTCGGCCTTTTTTATCTCCGCGTCAACGGACTCCAGGGCCTTTTTCGCAATGGCGTCCTCGTAGTCCTTTGTCCAGACGCCCTTTTTCTCCATGTAGAGCCTGAGCCTTATAAGCGGCTCTTTGCCCTTCCACTCCTCGACCTCTTCTTTGGAGCGGTACCTCGATGCGTCGTCCGAGGTGGTATGGTCGTCGAGCCTGTACGTGAAGCACTCTATGAGAGTCGGCCCCTCGCCCCTCTTCGCCTTATCCACGGCGTCTTTCGTGGCCCTGTACACGGCCGTTATGTCATTGCCGTCTACCTGTACGCCCTCGAACCCGTAGGCGTAGGCCTTCTGGGCGATGGTCCCGGCGGCGGTCTGCCTCTTTCTCGGCACGGAGATGGCCCACTGGTTGTTCTGGCAGAGGAAGACGGCCGGCACCTTGAAGACCCCGGCGAAGTTCAGCCCTTCGTGGAAGTCCCCCTTGGACGAACCGCCGTCGCCGAAATATACCCCCGCGGCCTTTTTGTGCCCCTTTAATTTCATGGCCCATGCCGCGCCCGTGGCGTGCGGGACATGGGTGCCCACCGGCACGCTCATCGGGAAAATATTGACGCCGGGGGGCGCCTTCATCCCACGCTCGTCACCGGCCCAGTACCTGTAGAGCATCCACATGGGATAACCCCTCGCTATCAGCACCCCGGACTCCCGGAACGAAGGGAAGAGCCAGTCCTCGCCCCCGAAGGCAAGGGCGCTGCCTATCTGTGAGGCCTCCTGCCCGAGGATCGACGCGTAGGTGCCGATCCTGCCTTCCCTCTGGAGGCTCAAGGCCCTCTGGTTGAAGGTGCGGGCGAGTATCATGGTCTCGAAGAATTTTTTAAGGTCGGAATCGGTAAAAGAGGAGACGAGGGAGCCGTCAGCCTCCCCCTTCTCGTTGATTATCTGAAGGAATTTTACCTCGAACTTCTCGATTGTCTGAATTGGCATATAGCGGAGTCTATCAGCTAAAATATTGTGCGTCAAGAAGCAGTTGAAGGCCGCCGCCAAGCGGGCTATTGACATTGAGGCGGCTGTTCTTTATTATATTTCGTGCCTGCTCCAACAGGCCCTTTAGGGGAAGACCGTGGGAATAGAAGAGATAAAATTCGACGACAGGGGCCTTGTCCCGGCCATAGCCCAGGACGTGGACACGAACGAGGTCCTCATGATGGCGTACATGAACAGGGAGGCGCTCGAAAAGACCATATCGACGGGCAGGGCGCATTACTTCAGCCGTTCGAGGAACAGGCTCTGGCTCAAGGGCGAGACCTCCGGTAACTTCCAGCTTGTCAAGGCCGTATATTACGACTGCGACGCCGATACCATACTTGTCATGGCCGAGCCAATGGGGCCCGCGTGCCATACCGGGGAGAGGTCGTGCTTCTACAGGAAGCTCTCAGGCGCGGAGAAAAAGCCGCAAGGCCCGATGGTAATAAAGGAGCTATATAGCGTCATAAAGGGGAGGAAGGTCTCCCCGCCAGAGAAGTCCTACGTGGCATCCCTTTTCGCGAAAGGGCTCCCGAAGATAATCGCGAAGGTGGAGGAGGAGTCCGGCGAGCTCGTCGAGGCCGCGAAAGAAAAGGGGGACAAGGACGTCGTCTACGAGCTATGCGACCTGTGGTTCCATACGCTCGTCCTCCTTGCCGAAAGGGGCATAGAGATAGAAGAGGTCTTCAGCGAGCTCGGCAGGAGGTTCGGCACCTCCGGCATAACCGAGAAGGAATCGAGGCCGGGGAAAGGATAGCCAGATGGAGGACTGCGTATTCTGTAGGATCGCCTCGAAGAAGATCCCGGCGAAGATGGTAAAAGAGACGGACAGGCTCGTCGTGGTAAAGGACATAAACCCGCAGGCCCCGACGCACCTATTGATACTGCCGAAGGCGCATTACCCGACGCTCCTTGACTGCAAGGACAGGGACCTGCTCGGCGAGATGTTAGAAGCGGCCTCGGACGTGGCCAGGGACCTCGGGGTGGACAAGAACGGATTCAGGTTGGTGGTAAACACCAACGAGGAAGGCGGCCAGACGGTATTTCACCTGCACATGCATTTCATTGCCGGAAGGCCCCTCATGGGCAGGATGGGGTAGGCGGCCTTTTGCCTCAAGACCAATACCAATAGGCTGCCTCTAAAAATTAGGAATTTTTTCTGAAGTCAAGGAAGGGCGGAAATAAAAAGCGCAGCATATATGTGTGAATATGTGAGCATTTTTATTTTCGACCTGACGCAGAGGTCAGGAAAAAGAACAATTTTTAGAGGTAGCCAATAATAAAAGGAGAGTATCTCATGCAGTGCCAGAGTTGCGGAATGCTTATAATGAAGGGCGAGGAGTTCGGCACCTTCCCGGGCGGGGTGAAGAACCTCGACTACTGCTATTACTGCTTCAATAAGGGCGCTTTTACCCAGCCGGACATCACGCTCGAGCAGATGGCCGAGAAGCTCGCGGGGCCGATGAAGCTCAACAAGAATATGTCCGATGAGGAGGCGAAACAGGGCGCGATGGGGCTCATCTCCGGGCTTAAGAGATGGAAGACGAAGAATTAGCAGGCTGCTCAAAAAGTCCATCTGCTTCGTTGGCATCAAAGCACGTTACCTATGCGGGTTCAGGTTACAAACCTGAACCCGTTTTTTTCTTTTATTTTTGGTTTTTAAAAAACAGACAGGGCATAGGGTGAGCGATCATACTACGCGGGTTCAGGTTTATAACCTGAACCCTTAAATTCGTAAACTCTTAGGAGATATCTTTTACCCAAGGCCTCTTTGCGCATTGCCATGCGCTTCGGGCATAGGGCTCGGCTCCCTACAGCCTCCTTCCACCGGGCGAGCCCGCCGAAGCTTCCTAAGAAATACGCCTTCCGCCCCGCTCGCCCGCCCAATGAGAGCTAAAAAAAACCAGCTCTCATCGGCAAGGTAATATTCATTTCCCTAGCTCGCCTTATCCCGCCCTTTCGGGCGTGAGCCGGCGAGCGGCCGAACCCCCAACCCCCCTAACCCAATGATCGCTACGCCCTATGCCCTGTGGGTTTTAAAAGAAAAAAAAGAATTCAAGTTCAGGTTTGCAACCCCGCCTACAGGCTGCTCCAAAAAGCTCCAGATGCGAGGCCCCTGTTGAAATGGGGGAGCGAGGAATGAGACGTACTCTCCTTACGTTGTGACAAGACGAAGACAACAAAGCAGATGGACTTTTTGGGCAGCCTGCTACGACGGGAACCTCTTCACATCGTACCCCTTGTTCCCGAGCGCCTTGAAGACCTTCTCCCCGTGCTCCTGCCCTTCGACCTCCAGTATTATCTCGAGCCCTATCATCCGCACCGGGAGGTCCACGGCCTCCCTCTGATGGATTATGTGGAGTATGTTCGCCTTCAGCGCGGCTATCTCGGCCGCGAGCCTCGCGAGCGACCCCGGCGAGTCCTCGACAACGGTGGAGACCCGCATTATCCTCCCCTCCCTGAGCATCCCGGCCCTTATGACCCTGTCGAGCATGGTGACGTCGATATTGCCGCCGCTAAGGACGAGGACGCCTTTTTTTATCTTCCGGAACTTCCCTTCCATTATCGCGGCGAGCGGGGCCGCCCCCGCCCCTTCGGTCACGAGCTTTTTCCTTTCAAGGAGTAATAGTATGGCGGCGGCTATCGCCTCCTCGCTTACGGCTACAACGTCCTCCACGTGCCTTTTTATGACCGAGAAAGTCCTTTCCCCGACCATTTTTACCGCTATGCCGTCGGCAAGGGTAACGCTCCGCTCGACCTCGACCGGCCTATCAGCCTTCAATGACTCGATGCAGGACTTCGATGCCTCGGCCTCCACCCCGAATACGGCCGTATCCCTGCCGGATTCTTTTATGGCCGAGGCTATCCCCGCGATGAGCCCGCCGCCGCCTATCGGCGCTATGACAGCGTCAGCGTCAGGCAGGGCCGCCATTATCTCCATGCCTACGGTCCCCTGCCCCGCTATGACGAGGTCGTCGTCAAACGGCGGGATGAAGGCCATGGACCTGTCTTTGGCCAGCGCTACCGCGTGGGCGTAGGCCTCGTCAAAGAACTTCCCGTGGAATATGACCTCCGCCCCGTAGCTCTTCGTTGCCACGAACTTTACTATGGGCGTGGTCTCCGGCATGACTATTATCGATTTGACCCCGAGGAGCGACGAGGCCCAGGCCACCCCCTGGGCGTGGTTGCCGAGGGAGGCGGCTATGACGCCTTTGGACTTCTCCCCGCCGGTAAGTGAGCTTATCTTGTTGTAAGCGCCCCTTACCTTGAACGAGCCGGTCTTTTGCAGGTTCTCAAGCTTGAGATGAACCTCGAACCCGTACATCCTTGAGAGGGACGAGGAATATATTAGCGGCGTGTGGGTTATGACGCCGCTAATCCTCTTTTGAGCCTCCTTGATGAGCCCGAGCATCTAAAGCCCCCCTTGGAAGTTCTGATTAATTATCTCTTCCAGTCATTCTGAGGGAGCGGAGCGACCGAAGAATCTCGCAACTTGCTGCTTTGCCTGCCATGAGATTCTTCACACGCTCAGAATGACATACGGTTGCGAATTAATCAGAGGTTCCCTTGTTTTATCTTGAGTATATCGCAAAACCGGATATTCTTATGACGGGTCCTTGCATGCTTAGGTCACGGTGAAATGAGATAAGAGCCGGAAAACGGAGAGAGGGTTCTATTTCTTATGCAGCCTCTGCCGCCGGGCCTCGAAAAGCGCTATGGCCCCGGCCTGCGCCGCGTTCAGTGAATTGAGCCCTCCTGCCATGGGTATAGTCACGCAAAAATCGCAGTTCTCGAGCACGAGTCTCCTTATGCCTTTGCCCTCGCTCCCCACTACTATGGCGAGGTCCCTGTCGAGGTCCGCGGCATATATATCCTCCCTGCACCCGGCCTCTACCCCTGCCACCCAGATATTCTCCTTCTTGAGCCTCTCTATCGCCCTCGTAAGGTTCGTCTCGCGGGCTATGCGCGCGCGGGCTACCGTGCCTGCCGACGCCTTCACCACAACGGGCGTCACCTCCGTAGCCCTGTCTTTCGGGATTATTATGCCGTGGACACCGGCGGCGACCGAGGCCCGTATGAGGGAGCCGAGGTTCTGCGGGTCCTGTATAGAGTCCAGTATGAGGAAGAAGGCAGGCTCGCCTGTCTTTTTCCAGCCCCCTATCAGGTCCTCGATATCCGCGTACGAGAACTCTCCGTAGAAGCTCGCGGCAACGCCCTGATGGTTCTTCGTGCCGGCAAGTCTTTCAAGCTCCTGCTTTGGGACCTTGGAGACGGGTATGGTCTTTGTCTTGGCTATTTTTATTATCTCCTCTACCACACGGTCTGCCCGCGCCTCCGAGATATAGACCCTGTCAATACTGTCGCCCTGCGCGCGAAGCGCCTCCGTAACCGGATTTATGCCGTATATTACCCTCATCTCGTCCTTGTCCTTCTATAAGGCTGCTCAAAAAATCCATCTGCTGCGTTATCTTCGTCGCTCATCATTGCGACGTACGAACAAAGTACGTCTCATTCCTCGCTTCTCGATGCCTTGCATCTGGAGCTTTTTGAGCAGCCTTATGTGATTTTAAATTTTTCAGCAACCTGCTATTTCATTGCGCCAGCCTTTTCCACCTGCCCGCTTGCCCTATACAGCTCAAGGAGGTGTCCGTAGACCTCTTTAAGCCCTGCCTCGTCCGAGGCGGGCGCATTCCTTATCGATTCGAGGAAGGCGCCTTCGGCTTTCGTAAAATCCCTGCTCCTTGTCTTTATGACCCCGAGGGTGTCGTAGTAGATATACCCCTTCTCCGGGTCTGCCGTAAATGCGGCCCTTATCTCTTCCTCCGCCTTCCCGATATCCCCGTCTTCCATGTACGCCCAGCCGAGGTTATTGTGGAAGACGCCGTTGGACGGGTCGATCTCCACGGCCTTTATAAAGTTCGTTACGGCCTCTTTATAGTCCTTCTTTTTAAGCTCGATATTCCCTATACCGAAATACGCGGGCGCGCTCTTTTTATTCTCATTGAGAATATCGGCGTACTCCCTCAGGGCGAGCGCGTCCTCGCCTTTCGACGCGTAGATGGCGGCGAGCTTAAGCCTTTCATTTTCCGACAGGGCGCTTTTGCCCGGCGATACCACTATCCGGCCGCACGCGGCCAGCAACAGGACTGCCGCCACAATAAAAAGCTTCCTGCCCATCAGTCCCCTTTCGGCCTTACAAGGAGGGTTGAAAAACCTGTCTTTGACCAATCCCTCTCAAGCTCTTTATACGTATATACCTTTTCTTTTTCAGTTCCCGAGTGGGCTACCACAACCTTAAGCCTGTCGCTGTAACCGGTGACCACTATGTAATGGCCGACCGGGTAAAAATCGTATCCGAGGTTCAGGAAGACTATCAGCGGGACCCCGCCCCTGACCTTCTCTTTCAGGTCCTCGAGCCCGCCCCTGTAATACTCGGCATTAAAACCCCTTGACTTGGCGTGGAGGAAAAGGTCTATGGGGAGGGCGCCTTTCAGGTCTTCGTTATAGACCTCTTTCGCCACGGCTTCCATGCCCGCGCCCCGGCCCCAGAAGCCTATGACGCTGGCAAGGGACGCCGGGCCGCACATGAAGCTATCCTGCGGGAAGAAGGGTACGCCCTCTATATGGTAGCCCCCGGACGGGGCTTCCCGTATCGACCCGAGCACCGTCTGGCTGCTCAGCCCGGAGCACCCGTAAAGGAACAGGGCGATGAAGGCAAGCGCAAGGAGGTTAAGGGGATTTATCCGCTTTGGCAAAGGGGAGCCTAAAGGCTTCCCTCCCTTTAAAAAAGGGAGGGAAGCTGGAAAGGGACTACCTGATGACAATCTTCCTGTCCGCGAGCTTGAGTATGACCATTACGAGTATCACTATTATAAGGATGGCGATAACCACGCCGAGTGCGTCCCCGCCCGGATAGAGGCTGTCGAGCTGGGATGCGAAGCTGTGGAGCTCGGTGTCGCTCAACTTATCGAGCCTCGATTTTATCTCGGTCATGGAAAGGCCCGCCTGCGAGAGCTTCTCGGAGACGAGCTTGGATTCGAGCACCCTCTGGACCCTGTCTATGTCGGCGGCCCTCGAGAACGACTCGGCCCTGTCGGCGCCGACCACGTAGGCCATGCTCTTTGAGGGGATGCTTCCGATAATCAGCATGGCGAAAGCCAGTGCGAGCGCTATCTGCCTGAAATACAACTTTTTCACGAACCTCATCTCTTCCCCCTTCTGTTCCTTATTTTTGAAGCGCGGTATAAAAGCAGGCTCCCCGCGAGCATAACGCCCGCTGACGCGGGCTGCGGGACTATTATCTTTTTCTGGACGTATATGCGCTTTAGGCTGATGGCATCCTCTTTCGATTTGTAGCTTATCGCCGGGAATAAAAAGGTCAACGCGCCGAGAAAGAGGAGGACCGCGCCGATGAGAGCGCATATCGAATCCCCGCCCCTTCTTGCCATGACGCCCCCCGAGGAAGACCGTTCCCGTTATGCTTCGCTATGCGCCCCTTTTTATCCCGCGCCGATGCCCTCCCGTATTACCACCCGCTCTTCGAAAGCCGCTTTTTTATGGGCTTGCTAACAGGCTGCTGAAAAACTCGGAATTTATTGAATCTCCCCGCAGCAAGCTGCGGGGAATCTTCGACACATAAGGAAGATTCGATTTCGATTCGCTCGCTAAACCCCGCAAAAAGGCGGGGAATGCGCTCGCTATGCGTGTTCAGGCTGCTCAAAAAGCTCCAGATGCGAGGCGTCGAGAAGCTTAGGAATGAGGCGTACTTTGTCTGTACACCGCAGTGACTAAGCGACGAAGACAACAAAGCAGATGGACTTTTTCAGCAGTCTGCTAATATATAGACCAAAAAAACTTCCCTGTCAACACCCTTGCAAACCTCGGTGAACTGTGCTAATTTTTTAAAAATGAGGCTGACAAAAGAGCAGGTCGAGAAGATATCCGGGCTTGTGCTCGCACGGCTCAAGGACAGGGACCTCGTGGTCTTCAAGGCCGACGAGCGAAAGGTACTCGAAAGGGTAAACGGGATAATACTGGCGGACTTGAGGGCCGAGGACGACCTCGACAGGGAGGTCGAGGAGATGTTGAAGACCCGCGCCGGCGAGATAAACTCCCAGAAGATCGATTACAGGAAGATGTTCAACATGATAAAGGGCAAGCTCGCGCGGGAAAGGGGTATAGTGCTTTGAGGCTCACCGAAGACAGGATATCCCATCTGGCCCACCTCGTCTCCGACGGCATCTGGAAGGACGACCTCGTCGATTTCAAGGACGACGAAAAGGCCCTCCATGAGATAAAGAAGGTGATGACCGATTACCTGAAGGTCGAGGACGAGGCCGACACCATCGCCCGCGATAAAATTCGCTCGCTTTCTCGGGAAGTGCCCGAAGGGAGCAGGGAAT
Organism: Deltaproteobacteria bacterium; assembly: GCA_016219015.1. Lineage (GTDB taxonomy): Bacteria > Desulfobacterota > GWC2-55-46 > GWC2-55-46 > GWC2-55-46 > JACRCL01. The sequence goes on along the minus strand of JACRCL010000029.1, from coordinate 96,150 downwards.
GGGACATACTCTACAAGAAATACTTCGAGGAAGAGGTTTCGAAGAAGGGCTTCTTCTCCTAAACAGGCCCCACGCGGGCCTGCCTTGCCTTAACCCGTCCGCTCTCAAAACCGAGTACCTATTAAATGAATTATAACCTCCTCCTTCCGCCCGTTGTAGGCGCAGTCATAGGGTGGTTCACGAACTATGTGGCCATAAAGCTCCTGTTCAGGCCGCACAGGCCCGTGGAGGTCCTCGGGTTCAAGATCCAGGGCGTCATACCCCGCAGGAGAAAGGAGATAGCCCGCTCCATGGCAAAGGCCATAGAGAAGGAGCTCCTTTCGACCGAGGACCTTGCCAAGGCCCTCGGGGGCCTTGACTGGGAAAAGGAGATCGAAAAGGTCATCGAGGACGCCGTGGAGCACAGGTTCGGCTCGAACAGGCTCATGAGCCTTCCCGTAATCGGCCTTCTCTCGGACAACCTGAAGAACCAGGTGAAGCTCGTCATCACAAAGGAGCTATTGAGGCAGATAGACCTGAAGAAAGGCAAGATAGCCGACAAGTTCAGGGAGAATATCGACATAAAGGAAATGCTCGTTTCCAAGATAGACAGGCTCGACCTTATGAGGTTCGAAAAGCTCCTGACCGAGTTCATCGCAAGGGAACTGAAGCACCTCGAATGGCTCGGCGGCATAATGGGTTTTCTGATAGGGATAGCGCAGTCGGCCTTCACGTACTTCTTCTGGCAATAAGGGGATAAAGGATGAAAACAGCCCTGACGATCGCGGGCGCCGACCCCTCCGGCGGGGCGGGCATACAGACGGATTTAAAGGCCTTCTCCTCGTTCGGCGTCCTGGGCCTGTCCGTTATCACGTCCCTTACCGCGCAGAACAACGGCGCTGTCCGGGCGAAACTCGTAATCCCGCCGTCTTTTTTAAGAAAGCAGGTAGACGCGCTCGTCGAGGAGTTCAGGATAGACGCCGTGAAGGTCGGCATGCTCGGAAGCTCCGCCAACGCAACGGCCGTGGCGAGGGTAATCGAAAGATACGGTCTTAAAAATGTCGTCCTCGACACGGTCCTTTCTTCCACGGGCGGTTTCCCGCTTATCGACGGGAAAGGCGTAGAGGCGATAAGGAAACTGGCCCGCCGCTCTACCGTCATAACCCCGAACATACCCGAGGCCGAGGCCCTGTCCGGCGTTGAGATAAAAACCGTCGAAGAGATGGAGAAGGCGGCCAAAGAGATATTCGCGCTCGGCCCGGAGTACGTGCTTATAAAAGGGGGCCACCTGAAGGGGAGCCCCGTGGACGTGCTCTACGACGGCAGGAGGTTCGACCGCTTCCCCGGCGCGAGGGTGAGGGGCAGGGCCGGGAGGTTCCACGGCACCGGGTGCATACTGTCAGCGGGCATAGCCGCCGGGCTTGCCAATGGGAGGCCCGTAAGGAAGGCTGTGGCCGAGGCAAAGGGTTATCTGGAGAAGGTCATAAGAGAGCGGGGGTAATAAACGGACGTCAAGTTTTAAAATACCACAGATTCTGTAAGGGAATCTCTGATTCTTGTCATTCTGAGGGAGCGGAGCGAACGAAGAATCTCGCAATGTGCCGACTTATCTACTATGAGATTCTTCCCCTTCGCTTCGCTCAGGGCTTTGGCTCACACGCTCAGAATGACAGGCTGAAAAATCATCCGACCTCCCCCTTGAACCACCCTGCCTCCCGCGCGCTCAGGCGGGTCCCCTTGCCTGAGAAGACGTAGTCGTGGACAAGTATATCTACATGCGAGGCCGCGTCCTCGAAGTCCCGGGCTATCCGGCGGTCGAGTTCAGCCGGGCCTTTAGCCGGCGAGCTGTGAGCGAATATTATCGACCTTGCGTTGAACGCGATGGCCTTCTCTATCACCTTCCTCGGGGAGGCTGAAAAGGACTTTAGAGACCCCTCGTGGAGGGACTCGGCGCCGAGTATCTCGTTTTTAGAGTTCAGGTAGACGGCTATCAGCCTCTCTCCCACCCCGTCCCCGAGCGCCTCTTTAAGGAAATCGAAGACGTCTTCAGGCGACCTGACATGCCTTGCGCGGCCGGACATCCGCTCGTTTATATAGGCCCCGGCCATCTCCCGCAATAGCGCTATGAGCACGGCCGCGCTCTCGCCTATCCCGTTCACGGCTGAGAGGTCCCCGACGCCCGCGTCTAATACGCCTTTAAGCCCCTTGAACTCCCTTATAAGCTCCTTGGCGAGGGGCTTTACGTCCCTCCTCGGTATGGCGAAGGTAAGCAGCAGCTCAAGGACCTCGTAGTCGTGGAAGCCTTCGAGCGAGGCCTTTGAGAACCTCTCCCTGAGCCTTTTCCTGTGCCCCTCGTTCAATGAAGCCGTCATGGTGAAGGGTCCCCCGTTGGATGTAGCAGGTTACTGAAAAGCTCCACAAAATTTGTCATTCTGAGGAGCCGAAGGCGACGAAGAATCCCGTACTTGTTGATTCAAATAATCCAGAGATTCTTCCCCTTCGCTTCGCTCAGGGCTTTGGCTCACACGCTCAGAATGACAGACTAAAATAGATTTTTCCGCAAACCTGATAGTCCTATCCCTGCTCCCTTTTAAATCCCGCCAGGAAAGGCTTTACCAGGTCCATCGGCAGCGGGAAGAGTATCGTGGAGTTCTTCTCCGCCGCTATCTCGGTAAGCGTCTGGAGGTACCTGAGCTGTAGAGAGACCGGGTTCTTCGAGAGGAGGTCGGCCGCTTCGAGTATCTTGTACGACGCCAGAAGCTCACCCTCCGCGTGGATTATCTTCGCCCTCTTCTCCCTCTCGGCCTCGGCCTGCTTGGCCATCGCCCTCTTCATCTCCTCGGGCAGGTCAATGGCCTTTACCTCGACAAGGCTCACCTTGATGCCCCACGGGTCGGTCTGGCGGTCGAGTATCTCCTGTATTATCTTGTTTATCTTGTCCCTCTCGGCCAAAAGTTCGTCGAGCTCGGCCTGGCCGCATACGCTCCGAAGAGTCGTCTGGGCGAGCTGGCTCGTGGCGTAGAGGTAGTTCTCCACGGCTATTATGGCCTTCTCCGGCAGCACGACCCTGAAGTATATGACCGCGTTGACGCGCACCGAGACGTTGTCCTTGGTTATCACGTCCTGCGTGGGCACGTCCATGGTCACGGTCCTGAGACTCACCCTTATCATCTTCTGCACGCCCGGAATGAGGAGTATGAGGCCCGGGCCTTTCGTCACCTGGAACCTGCCCAGAAAGAATATCACCCCCCTCTCGTACTCCGGGAGTATCTTTATCGCGCTCCAGAGAAACATCAGTATAAGGAATACGACTATTATAGTGCCTGTGCCTATCCCGAAGTCCATAGCCCCTCCTTACTTAATTTTTTTTAGCGACCCTGAGCCGGAGCCCCTTTACCTCGGCCACCGTGACGCGGTCGCCGGTCTTCAAGGCATCGTCGCTCCAGGCGTTCCAGTACTCGCCCTCGACGAAGACCTTGCCCTCGTTCCCCTTGAAGTCCCCGGCCGCCGTCCCCTCCGCCCCGACGAGCCCCTCAGCGCCGCTTACGGGTTTTTTTCTGAGTATCCTCAAGCCGTAGTACATGGTCCCGAGCACCACGGCGGTCATGAGCACTATCGTCGGCAGCATCACCCAGATCGACAGCCTCATGAAAGGCAGCGGGGATTCAAATAGCATCAACGAGCCGAGAAGGAGCGATATTATCCCCGCTATGGTAAGCAGGCCGTAGCTTGTGACCTTCACTTCCACGATGAAAAAGATTACCGCCAGCGCGATTAGCAGGAGCCCCGCGTAGTTTATCGAAAGCGTCTGGAACGCGTAGAACGCGAGCACGAGGCAGACCGCCCCGATGACCCCCGGCAGTATGAGGCCCGGGTTGGAGAGCTCGAAGTATATGCCGATAAGCCCTATCATCATGAGTACGTACGCCACGTTGGGGTTGCTGATGGCGTTCAGGACCCTGAACCTCAACCCGCCCCTTAACTCTTTTATCGGGGAGCCTTTCGTATGGAGGACCCGCTCCCCTGCGGGAAGCTCGACCTTCATTCCGTCGAGCTTTTCCAGGAGTTCGTCCCTGGAGCGGGCCATGAGCTCGATGACGTTCGTCTTAAGGGCCTCCTCGGCCGTTATGTTGACGCTTTCGCGCACGGCCTTCTCGGCCCACTCCGCGTTCCTATTCCTTTTAAGCGCTATGCCCTTTATGTAGGCGACCGAGTCGTTCTCGACCTTCTTCGCCATCTGCTCGTCCATCTTGCCCCCGCCCATGGCGACCGGGTGTGCCGAGCCGATATTAGTGCCCGGCGCCATGGCGGCCACGTCGGCGGCAAGAGTTATGAAGACGCCCGCCGAGGCGGCCCTCGACCCCGCGGGCGCGACGTATACCACGACAGGCACGTCCGAGGAGAGCATCGCCTTCACTATCTCCCTCATCGAAAGGTCGAGCCCGCCGGGGGTGTCGAGCTGTATTACAAGGGCCTCGGCCCCGGAGCCTTCGGCAGACCTTATCGAGTCCACGATGAACTCGGCCATGACCGGGTTTATTATGCCGTCCGCGTCAAGGTAATATATCTCTTTTCCGGATGAGAAAGAGCCGCTGGGGAGCGTTATGAAAAGAAACGCGAGAAGAAATGTCAAAAGGCCTTTTCTGGCTTCCATATAGATGATTCTATCAGGGATTTCAGGGCAATTCAATTTAGGCAGGCGATATCCGGGCCGAAAGCGGCCTGTCATTATGTAGGGCTTACTCTTTTAAGAGCTTTATGACAACGAGCATGTGCGCCATCGTCTCTTTTTTAAGCGCCGGGTCGCGGACAAGGCTTGAGGAATCGTGCGTGGGCATGACCTTGGCCCCATCAAGGCTTTGGAACCGGCCAATGACGCCTTCCACATCGGCCCTTCCGAGGAGCAGGCGTGAAGCGAGCGTGCCGAGCGCGACGATTACTGATGGGGATACTATCCCTATGTGGCCCTTCATGAGGAGGGCGGCCTTCTCGACGCCCTTACCGAGGTCTTCGCCGCCGCCTTCCCTGACCGAATAGCAGGAGAACGGCTGGCCCGTGGGCTTTACCCCAAGCTCCTGTCCTACCCAGCCCAGTAGCCTTTCCACTTGGGCGGCCGCCTCGACTTTAAGAGGCCCGTTTACCCCGGAAGACAGCTCGCTCCCCTCGATGAAAAGCGCTTTGCCGAGCCTCCATGCCGAGAAGGCCACGCCGGAGTACCCCTCCTTTATCTCAGGAAGGCCGATCGACGAGACCCATGCGCCAGCGTCCCCGCTTGGCGGCCCTTTGGCCGGAAGGGGCGCCGCCGGTATTTCGGTTATGCCTGATGCCCTCATGAACTCGAGGTTGCGCTTCAGGCCGTCCACTATATCCGTAAACTCTTTTTTCGGTCCGTCGTCCATGTTTTTTACCGTGTATCGGCGGGATAGGCCACGCCTGACTACTATTTACTACCTTTTTTTCCCCTTTACAACATGATTTCCTTCAGTTAGCATATTTATATGCTGTTAGCGTTCCTCATCACCTTCGTGGCGGTCTTATTCCTGCCATCGGCCGCGCACGCGTGGGGCCCCGCCACACACCTTGAGCTGGGGCAGGCCGTTTTGAACAACACCAGGCTCATCGTCCCGCCGGTAAGGGCGCTGATCGAGTCTTTCCCCTACGACTTCCTTTACGGCAACATAAGCGCGGACATAGTCATCGGGAAAAACCTCGTCGAGGAGATGAAGCACTGCCATAACTGGAAGATAGGCTTCAAGCTCCTCAAAAAGGCCGAGGACGACGCGCAGAGGGCGTTCGCCTACGGGTACCTGAGCCACCTCGCGGCCGACACCGTGGCGCACAACCACTACATCCCCGAGATGATGATAAGGTCGTTCTCCGCCCGGACGCTACGGCACATATACTGGGAGATGAGGTTCGACGCGCTGGCCGACAAGAAGGTCTGGCAGCTCCCGAAAAAGATGGTGAGAGAAATACACGAATGCAACGACCTGCTGCTCGACTCGGTCATCGAGGATACCCCGCTTTCGTTCAGGACAAACAAGACTATATTCTCGAGCCTCATGAGCCTCAACAGGTTCAAGCAGTGGCACAGGATGCTCAACCTCCTTTCCAACTCCTCGCGCTGGTCGCTTGAGAAGGAGGAGAAGGAGAAATATTTCGTGGCCTCGCTGGAGGCGGTTACGGGGCTGCTTGCCTGGTCGCAGAAAGCGCCGTGCGTAAGGAAGGACCCCACGGGCAAGCACAGCCTGAACGCCGCCAAGTTCATAAGGAAGAAGTTAAAGACCATAAAGAGGAACGGCAGGGACTGGGAGGGCGCGATGGAGAGCGCGCTACGGTGGGTGAGGCTTTAACGGCTGCAGGCTGTTCGAAAAAGCCGTCAAAGTTGTTATTCTGAGGAGCCGAAGGCGACGAAGAATCTTGTTACTTGTTAATCCCAATCGTCCCCGAGATTCTTCGCTTCGCTCAGAATGACAGATTAAAAAAGCTTTTCAGCAGCCTTTTTCCGACCTTAGGGTGCCTCTAAAAATCAGGGATTTTTTCTGAAGTCAAGGAAGGGCGGAAATAAAAAGCGGAGCATTGTCCATTTTTATTTTCCCTACGCAGAGGTCGGGAAAAAGAACAATTTTTAGAGGCAGCCTTTATTCCCTCATCCTCGCGACCCTGTCCAGTATCCTGTCCGCGATCTCGTCCTTGCCGAGCGGCGGGAGCACCTCTATATCGTTATCCCTGTTTATTATCGTCACCTGGTTCGTAAGGCTGTCGAGGCCGGCGGGGGTATTGGCCACGACGAGGTCGAGGTTCTTCTCGCCGAGCTTCTTCTTAGCGTTCTCCTCGATATTTTCGGTTTCGAGGGCGAAGCCGACGAGTATCTGCGCCTCTTTCTTTTTCTTCCCCATGTAATGGAGGACGTCGACGGTCCTTTCCATCTCGATCGACAGCGTCTTCGCGTCCTTCTTCACCTTGGTCGGATAGCTCTTCGTGGGCCTGTAGTCCGCTATCGCCGCGGCCATGACGACTATGGTCGATTGAGGGTAGTACCTCACGCACGCGTCCCGCATCTCCTCGGCCGTTGTCACGGGCACGAAGGTTATCCCCGACGGCTTCGGCAGGTACGACGGCCCGCTTACGAGCACCACCTCGGCGCCCCTCCTCCTGGCGGCCCTGGCAAGGGCGTAGCCCATCCGGCCGGACGACGCGTTGGAGACGAACCTTACCGGGTCTATGGCCTCTCTCGTCGGGCCGGCTGTGACGAGGACCTTCTCCCCCTTCAAATCCTTTATCGTCAGCGCGTCTTCGCAGGCTTCCAGTATATCAGACACTTCAGCCAGCCTCCCCCTCCCCTCGTACCCGCAGGCAAGCTCGCCCGTCTCCGGGCCCACGAAAAGGTATCCGAGCTTTTTAAGCCTTGCGACGTTTTCCTGCACGATGCGGTTCTCCCACATCTTGCAGTTCATCGCGGGGGCTATCAGCACCGGCGCGCCGGAGGCCGAGATGACCGTCGTAAGGAGGTCGTCCGAGATGCCGGAGGCGACCTTGCCTATGAGGTTGGCCGTGGCCGGCGCCACCACTATGAGGTCGGAGGACTGGGCAAGCTCTATGTGGCTTATCTTGGAGCCTTCCGTAAGCTCGAATAAGTCTGAAGAGACGGCGTTCCTGGCGAGCGTCGAGAGGCTCAACGGGGTTATGAACTCGCGCGCGGAGGCGGTCATTACAGGCCATACGGTCGCTTCCTCTTTTACCAGGAGCCTCGTAAGCTCAAGCGCCTTGTAGGCCGCTATCGCCCCGGTGACGCCGAGGACTATCTTTTTGTCCTTCAATACCATTTAAAAAAAACCCCCGTTTATCCGTAACCCCTTGCCTCTTTCAGGCCCTTGCGCTTGAAATGAAAGGGTTGGTCTCTTTCTCTTCCCCTATGGTCGACTCCGGGCCGTGGCCCGGAAATACCCTTACAGAGTCCCCGAGCGGCAATATCTTTCTTTTGATCGACGCCATAAGCTCATCATAAGAGCCGCCCTCGAAATCCGTCCTCCCCACGCTCCCGGCAAAGAGCGTATCCCCGGTAAAAAGGAGCCCGCCTGCCTCGTCGAACAGGCATATCCCGCCCTTCGTGTGTCCGGGCGTGTGTATTACCTTCAAGACCGTTGTGCCGGCCTTAAGTTCCTCACCTCCCGAGAGGAGGAGGTCGGCCGCCGGGGCCTTCCCGGTCTTGACGCCGAATATGGCCCCCTGCTCCTGCGCGTCCGACAGAAGCGCCGAGTCGTCCCTGTGTATCGCAAGAGGCGCGCCCGAGGCGGCTTTGACGGCCGCGTCCGCGCCCACGTGGTCGAAGTGGCCGTGGGTGTTTATTATGTATCTTACCTTAAGCCCCTCTTTTTTGACGGCGTCCAGTATATCCTCCGCGTCCCCGCCCGGGTCTATGACGAAGGCGTCAAGCGTCTTATCGTCCCATACGATGTAGCAGTTGACCTCGAGCGGCCCGACGACGAGACTTACGACTTCTGCCATGATTTTATCTTCTCGCTGTATTTTGCTATGAGCCCACGGGCCGCCTCCTCGGTGGAGGCCTCGGCGACAAGGTGGAAGTAGGGCATGTCCTGGCTCGGGTAGGCGACTATCCAGTCTTCCCCGAAGAATATCTTAATGCCGTCGAGGAGGACGGTCTTCTGCTTCCGCGAGTCCTCGGCGAGCTTCCTCATGACCATGCCCTTGTTCTCGAAGGAGCATGGTATCTTGTCCTTGAGTATTATGGAGGGGGGGACCTCCCTTATGAGCCTGTGGAGCCTGGCGCCCTGCTGGGCGAGCATCTCGAGGAGCTTGACGATGGCGTACATGCCGTCGAAGTTAGGCTGGAACTCCGGGAAAATGAACCCGCCCGTCTGCTCCCCCACGAAGAGCACGCCTTCCTCGGTGGCCGCCTCCATGAGCCCCCTTGTGGTCGTCTTCGTCCTCTTTACGGTGAACCCGTACGTCTCCGCCAGGGCGTCTATCGCACGGGAGGCCGTTATCGGCACGGCTATCGAGCCTTTCCTGCCCTGCGCCTTCTTGCTCTTCATCGAAAGGAGCGCCATTATGTCGAGGGCCGTGTCACCGTCGAGCACCTCTCCGGTCTCGTCGAAGAGGAAGACCTTCTCCCCGCCCGCGTCGAGGTAGAACCCTATGTCGGCCTTGAGCGAGCGGACTATCGAGGAGAGCTGGTCTATGGCCTTCTGGAACTCCTCGGCCGTCCGCGTGGTCTTCGTGCCGTCGAGGTTGGCGTTCAGGGCAATGACTTCGCTGTTGAGCTGTCCGAGTATGGAAGGGAAGATGCGCGAGGACGACCCGTACGAGTAGTCCAGCACCATCTTGAACCCGGCCTTGCTTATGGTCTTCGAATCGACCCTCGTCATGAAGCCGTTCTGGTAATACTCTAACCCGTGGACCGGGAATACCATCTCGCCGGTCTCCTCGACCGGGACCCGCTCGAAGTCCTCCCTGAAGAAGAGCTTCTCTATGGTCTTTTCATACCCGGGGTGCAGGTCGAGCCCCCGCTTGTCGAAGAACTTGAGGTCGATGAGCTTAGGGTCGAACGGGGAGCGCCTCGTGTGCACGCCGCCTATTTCGTTCCCCTGCCTCGCCAGGAACCGGCAGACCGGTATCGGCGTGACCCCGTAGTCGTGGACGTTCACGCCGGTGGAGAGTATCCCGGTCATCACGGCCCTGTTTATCATGCGGGAGGCCTTGTGCGCGTCCCTGCTCGTGGAGACGGCCGAGCCCTTCTTGAGGGAAGCGCCGTAGGCGGCCCCGAGCTTGGCGGCGAACTCGGGAGTGAGCTCGATGTTCGCCAGCCCCGTCACCCCGTATGTCGCGAATATGTGCCTGCTCCACTTCTCGCCCCAGACGAGCGACGAGGCGAGCGTGGCGTCGTCCTCCACGGTCTTGTGCGGCCAGACCTTGACGTTGGCCTTCAGGGTGGCGTTACGCCCGATGCGGCAGTGGTCGCTGACGATGACCCCCTCCGCGAGGTGCGCCCTCTCGAATATCTCGGTATTGTTCCCGATGACGTTCTCGTGGAGGAACGCGCCCCTGGCCACCCTTATGTCCTCCCAGAGGACCGAATCTATTATGACGGAGCCTTCCTCAAGAACGGTATTGGAGCCTATGACGGAGTTCGAGATGCGGACGTCGGCCTCTATCCTGCAGTTCTCGCCTATCACGATGCTCCCCTCGAGCCTTGCCGTGAAGTCTATCCTCGAGCCCTTGCCCACCCAGACGCCCTTGCCCTCGACCTCGTCTCCGGGGACGGTCACCTGCACCTTTCCCTGGAGGATGTCCATGTTCGCGGCCCTGTACTCCTCGAGGCTCCCGATGTCCTTCCAGTACCCCTCGGCCGTATAGCCGTAGAGCGGCTTTTTACGCTCCAGAAGGGCCGGGAAGAGGTCCTTGCTGAAATCGAACTCCTTGTCCTTCGGGATGAAGTCGAGCACCTCTTTTTCGAGTATGTATATGCCCGTGTTTATGGTGTCGCTGAAGACCTCTCCCCAGCCGGGTTTTTCCAGGAACTTCGTTATCCTGCCCTGCTTGTCGGTGATGACTATCCCGAACGGCAGCGGGTTCTCAACCCTCGTAAGGACGATCGTTGCGATGGACTTTCTCTTCTTATGGAACTCAACGGCCTTGTTTATGTCGAAGTCCGTGAGCACGTCCCCGCTTATGACGAGGGTGGTCCCGTCGGCCTCGGCCCACTCCCTCATGGCGCTGCCCACGGCCCCGGCCGTGCCGAGGTCGACCGTAAGGGTTATATAGTCCATCTTCACCCCGAGGGAAGAACCGTCGCCGAGATGATCGGATATCGTCTCCGGCTGGAAGTACAGCAGGGCCGTAAGGTCTGTTATCGAATTCCTCTTAAGCAGCTCTATTATGTGCTCGATTATCGGCCTGTTGGCCATGGGGACCATGGGCTTGGGCAGGTTGTTGGTAAGAGGGCGTAGCCTGGTGCCGAAGCCGCCGGCCATTATGATGCTCTTCAATCAAGCCTCCTGGAGTATTGACAGGATAGAAAACCTAAAAGACGGAAATCCAAAAAGATTTTTGATTTTATCAGCAAAGAGTTTAATCGTCAAGGCAAACGCCTGCTTTGTGAATCATCCCCTGCCCCCTTCCGTAGACAATGCCTTTTTGCGCGCTGCCGCAAACTCAAAACTAAACCGTTTGACTTCCCCCCGCCCGATATGTTAAATATTTCGATTATCTTGCCGCCCCGGCTTGACTTCAGCGCCACTTCGATGGCTTAATCTATAAAGGGGTGGGCATAATGGAAGACAAGAATAACGGAGGATTATTTAAGAACCTGGCCATGCTCTCGTCGATGGGCATAACCATGGTGGCCTCCACCTTTATCGGGCTGTTGATAGGCATATACCTCGACAGGTTCTTCTCGACAAAGCCTGTCCTTACGATAATATTCCTGATATTCGGCATAATCGCGGGCTTCAAGAACATGTTCGATATGATAAAAAAGTATGGCTCCTGAAATAGCCTCAAGCGGACCGAAAGGCCTCATAAGCGCCTCCACGGCCTATAAGATAGCGGCCGTCAACCTCGCTGTGGGGCTTGGCGGCACCGTTGTAACGGCGCTCATAAAAAACTCTCTTGCGTCCGGCTTCGCCGCGGGTTATATAATAGGCGTCTTAAACATATTCTGGCTGGTCCGCATAGTGAGGAAGGGCATAAACCTCGATTCGAAAAAGGCCGGCAGGATGATGGCGGGCGGCTACTACGCGAGGTTCGCCGCCACGGCCGTTGTAATGACGTACATCGTGGCAAAAGGGATCTTAACCCCCCTACCGCTCCTTTTAGGCTTCACGGGGTCGATATTCGCGACGGTCGGGGTGACGATATTCGTAGCGATGGAGGAGTTTTAAAATGCACGAGGAAATACTTCTGCCGGTCTTCGGACTGCCCGTCCACACGGCGCTGATGATCTACATAATAATAGGGCTTGCGATATTCTCGCTCATCGTCGGCAACGGGTTCAAGCTCGTCCCCGGAAAGCTCCAGTCGCTCCTTGAGCTGGTTGCGGTCACGTTCATGGACATGGTCGAAGAGAATATGGGCCATAACGGGAAGAAATACTTCCCGTTCATACTGACCATAGCGGTATACATATTCATATCGAACGCCCTCGGGCTTTTCCCCGGCTTACTACCCCCGACGGCGAACCTGAACACCACGGTGGGGCTTGCCCTTGTGGTCTTCTTCGCGACCCACGTAATAGGGATAAAGGAGCACGGGCTGAAATATCTAAAGCACTTCATCGGCCCTGTCTGGTGGCTTGCGCCCCTTATGATGCCGATCGAGATAATAGGCCATCTGGCAAGGCCGCTGTCGCTCTCGCTCCGTCTTTTCGGGAACATGATGGGCCACGAGCAGATAGTCGGCGTGTTGCTCATACTAATGCCGGTAGCCTACCCGCTGCTGGCGGTCTCCACCGCGCTCGGTGTCCTCGTCATATTCATACAGGCTTACATATTCGCGCTCCTGTCGATGCTCTACATAGGCGCGGCGCTCGAAGAGGCGCACTGAGTCCATACTAAAATCCTTAATAGCACGAGCCGGGGCCGCCTGCCCCGGCTTTTATTTTTTAGGCTACCTCTAAAAATTGTTCTTTTTCCTGATCTCTGTGTCAGGGTAAAAATAAAAATGCTCACATATTACCATATATGCTGCGCTTTTTATTTTCACCCTTCCTCGACCTCAGAAAAAATTCCTAATTTTTAGAGGTAGCCTTTAGATATAACACCTGTCACAAGGCTAATCTTGACAATTCCATATCCTGTTTATATAATATTAGCACTCGAATATTTAGAGTGCTAACGGAGGTATGAGATGGGCCTTCCGGTCATTTCGGATTCATTACAGAGTTATCTCCATGAGATAAACAGGTATCCGGTGCTCTCGGCTGAAGAGGAGTTCGAGGTCGCAGAGCGGTACTTCAAGCACGGGAACAGAGACGACGCGCACAGGCTCGTCGTCTCGAACCTCAGGTACGTCGTGAGGATTGCCCTTGAGTTCCGGAACTACGGGTGCAGGACCGCCGACCTTATCCAGGAAGGCAACATAGGGCTCATGGTGGCCGTAAAGAAGTTCAACCCCTACAAGGGCTTCCGCCTGATAACGTACGCGACATGGTGGATAAAGTCGTTCATACAGGACTTTATCCTCCGCACCACCGGGATAGTCAAGCGGAGCCCCAGGGCGCTTAAAAAGAGGCTCTTCTACAAAAAAGGCGGCGCCATACCGCCCATCCCCATTGGCGAGGGGCAGGCGATAAAGCAGTCTGATACCGGCGGCGAAGACGCCGGGGCCATACGCGACCTTTCTTTGGACGCCCCTTCGCCCGACGAAAAATCCGCCCCCATGGACATGCTCGCCGATACGAGGCCAGGCCCCGTGGAGGCCGTGGCGATAAAGCAGGAAAGCGCGATGGCGAAAAGGGAGGTACAAAACGCCCTTGCGCTCTTGAACGAGAAAGAAAGGCTGGTAATAAAGGAAAGGGTCATGTCAGAAGAGCCTGAGAGCCTCCAGTCAATCGGCGACAAGCTCGGGCTTACGAGGGAGCGGGTCAGACAGATAGAGTCCTCGGCATTGAAGAAGCTCCGCTCTACCCTGTCTCAATTGAATCCGCAGGAAGACTTCCTCTACGAGCCTGCTTAGAACAAAGACAAAAAAAATAAAAACCGGTGGGATTATCCACCGGTTTTTTTATTCGACCCTCGCGCTTCCTACTTCTCCACCGCCTCGGCGTGCGTAACCGACTCTTCGGCGCGCTTTATGGCCTCCTTGACGCTTTCGAGGGCCGCCTTGGCGTGCTCGTTGTTGTTCGTCGCCTTCAGGGACTCCTCAAGGTGCTGCATGCCCTCCCTCAGGTGGTCTATCCCCACCTTGATGTGCTTTGCGGCAACCTTGGCGTGCTGCTCCGTGGAGAAGGCCGGAGGGGCTGAAGCCATATTAAGCGCGAAAGCCGCTAACAGCGGGACCAATAAACTTAAAGCGATATTCTTCATCTTGAGCCTCCTTCAAACGCGGATTTTAAACCTCTGTTTAATTCTCCTAAATTTCAGTATGCCTGTCAAATCGAAGCCCCCTTTGGCCGGCGTGCGCCGGTCTATAATTTTTCCTTTACAGGAGAGCCCGAAGGTGCTATTAAGTATCTGTTAATAATATGATTTTTGCCCTCGGGGAAAAACTATTGGAAAAAAGGCCGACCTCCGCGTACATAAACACGGAGGCGCTCAAGTTCAATTACTTCAATCTTAAAGAGCAGGTACCCGAAAACACGAAGTTTATGGCCATAGTCAAGGCCAACGCCTATGGCCACGGTGACGTCGAGGTCGCACGGGTCTTGCAATCGCTCGGCTGCGAATATCTTGCCGTTGCCATACCCGAAGAAGGCGTCAGGCTCCGGCTTGGCGGCATAAAAACCCCTATCGTCATACTCGGCGGGGTCTACCCCGGACAGTTGGGCGAGATATTCGACCTCGACCTGACCCCGGTGGTGTTCGACATCAATACGGCGCGCCTCCTTGACGTCTTCGCCAAAAGGGCGGGGGTTGAAAAAAAGGTCCACGTCAAGATAGACACCGGCATGGGCAGGCTCGGGCTCCTGCCCGGCCAGGTCGAAGGGTTCTTCAAGGAGTTCAAGTCCCTCTCAAACCTCAAGCTCGAGGCCGTGCTTTCGCACTTCTCCGAATCCGAGAGCCCCGACAGGTCGTTCTCGCAGGCGCAGATAAGGCTCTTCAGGAAGGCCGTGGAGGAAATACGGGCGCTCGGGATTGCGCCCGGCTTCATAGACATGGCCAACAGCGCCGGGGCCGTCAACCTTAAAGACTCATGCTTCGACCTCATAAGGCCCGGCATAATGCTCTACGGCTCTTACCCGGCCCCACACCTGAGGGACAAGATTACCCTAAGGCCCGTAATGGAGCTTAAGACCCGTATACTGCAGCTAAAGGACCTGGGGCCGAAACAACCGGTCAGCTACGGCAGGAGGTTCGTCACGAAAAGGGATAGCACCATAGCGGTGCTGCCCATAGGCTATGCCGACGGGCTGCCGAGGCGCTTGACCGGCGCGGGGGAGGTCCTCATAAGGGGCAGGAGGGCCCCGATAGCCGGGACGGTCTGCATGGACCTCACCATGGCCGACGTGACCGGCATACCCGGGGTTGCCGTCGGCGACGAGGCTGTTATAATCGGCAAGCAGGGCGGGGAAGTGATAACCGCCGAGGAGATAGCCGAAAAGGTCGGGACCATCAGCTACGAGATATTCTGCAACATATCCCCGAGGGTCCCGAGGATATACGTATGATGAAGGAATACCTTGAAAAACTCGGGAAGACGGCCGAGAGGTTCGTCGATTCCACGGGCCAGATGGCGATGATGCTCGCGCAGGCCGCGATGTACGCGTTCCTGCCGCCGGTCAAGTTCAGGAACATCTTCAAGCAGATGGACTTCGTGGGCGTGCAGTCCCTCTTTGTCGTGGTCCTGACGGGCTCGTTCACGGGCATGGTGCTGGCCCTCCAATCCTTCAACGCCCTAAAAAGGTTCGGGGCCGAGAGCCTCGTCGGGCCGACCGTGGCGCTCTCGATGGCGCGCGAGCTCGGGCCGGTATTGACCGGCCTCATGGTGACCGGCCGGGCCGGAAGCGCCATGGCCACGGAGCTCGGCACAATGAGGGTTACCGAGCAGATAGACGCGCTCGTCACGATGGCCGTAAACCCGATAAAGTACCTGGTCGTCCCGAGGGTGCTCGCCGGGATACTCATGTTCCCGGTCCTTACGATAATCACGGACTTCGTGGGCGTGATCGGGGGGTACATGATAGGCGTCAGGCTCCTCGGCATAAACCCCGGCGTCTACATCGGCAGGACGATTGATTTCGTGCAGGTGGACGACATAGTGACAGGGCTTACGAAATCCATCGTCTTCGGGCTTATCACCACGCTTGTTGCGAGCTACCACGGCTTTTACGCCACCGGAGGCGCCGAGGGCGTCGGCAGGGCGGCGACGAGCTCGGTCGTCCTCGGGAGCGTCCTTATCCTTGTCTCCGATTACCTTATGTCCTCCTTCATGCTCTGAACTTGCTAACGCTCCGGATATATGATAAAAATTATCAATTTAAAAAAGTCCTTTGGGACTAAAAAGGTCCTTGACGGCGTGAACCTCGAGATAGACAGAGGCAAGATCACCGTCATCATCGGCAGGAGCGGCGAGGGGAAGAGCGTCCTCATAAAGCACATAATAGGGCTGCTCCGGCCCGACGAGGGGTCGATATTCCTCGATGACCTCGAAATAAGCTCCATGAGGGAGCGCGAGTTCAACGAGGTCCGCAGGCGCTTCGGCATGCTCTTCCAGGGCGCGGCGCTATTCGACTCCATGACCGTGGCGGAGAACGTCGGTTTTCCACTGAAGGAGCACACCGACCTGAACGAAGAGGACATCCTCAAGGTCGTAAGGGAGAAGCTCAAGAGGGTCGGTCTCGTCGGGGTCGAGGATATGATGCCCGCGGACCTGAGCGGAGGCATGAAGAAGAGGGTGGGGCTGGCCCGCGCCATAGTGATGGACCCTGAGATAGTCCTTTTCGACGAGCCCACTACGGGCCTCGACCCGATAATGAGCGACTCCATAGCAGACCTCGTTCTCGACACCCAGCGCGTGCTCAAGACCACCTATATACTTATTACCCACGACATCCCCTTTACCTACAAGATAGCCGACAAGATCGCTATGCTCCACGAGGGGAGGATAATCGAGCAGGGCTCCGTAGAGGAGATGAAGGCCAACCCCGACCCGGTCGTCCGCCAGTTCCTCGAAGGCAGGGCCGAAGGGCCTATAAAGGTATATTAAATCAGATGCCTGAGAAGAAATCCTCAATACTGAAGCTCACCCCCGAGGCGAAAGTCGGCCTCTTCGTGCTCTTCGGCATAATACTGCTGGTCTACATGTCGCTCCGGCTCGGCGGCATAAAGTTCGGGAGGGCCGAGGGGTACCACCTTACGGTCGATTTCGACTCCGCGGCCGGGCTCGACAAGGACGCCTCGGTGAGGGTGGCGGGCGTCGAGGTCGGCAGGGTAAAGGAGATAACGCTCAAGAACAACAAGGCCCACCTGGTGCTGGAGATAAAGCCCGGCGTTAAGGTAGGCAGGGACTTCACCGCGGTACTTACGACCAAGGGCCTCCTTGGCGAGAAGTACCTGGAGCTGATACCGGGCTCGCCGTCCGCCCCTCCCCTTAAGGAGGGCGAGGAGATAACCCGGACGCAGTCGTACGCCGACATGGACAAGCTCATAACCATCCTGAGCGACGTGTCCAGCGACGTAAAGAAGGTCACGGAGTCCCTGAGCAAGGTGCTCGGCGGCGACGAGGGCGAGACCACGCTCAGGAACATAGTAAAGAACCTCGAGGAGATATCCTTCAGGGTGAACAGGATAGTGGCGAAGAACGACGTCCAGCTCGAGCACATCCTGAAGAACCTCGACGAGTTCACCACCATGCTCTCGACCGAAGGCCCCGGCATAACCGCGGAGCTCAAGACCGCGGCCAAGAACCTGAACGAGGCGCTGTTGAAGACGTCCTCGAACCTGAACCAGATGATAGAGGAGAACAGGGGCAACCTGAAGGAAGGGGTCGAGAACCTGAAGACCGCCTCCTTGAGCCTCCAGCAGGCCATGGACACGATAAACAGGGTCACGAAGGAGATAGCCCCCGGGGTGGCGGACACCTTCAACTCCGTCGGCTCCATAGCGAAGAAGATGGACAAGGGCGAGGGCACGCTCGGCAAGCTCATCAACGACACCTCGCTCCATGAGAACATCAACAAGACCGTAACGGGCATAAACAACTACATAGCCAAGACCGAGAGCTTCCATACCTTCATAGGGTACAGGGGCGAGTACCTCTTCGACGCGAGGGACACGAAGAGCTACTTCTCCCTGAAGATCCAGCCCAAGGCGGACAAATATTACCTGTTCGAGATAGTGGACGACCCGCGGGGCAAGAGGAGGAAGGAGACGACCGAGACCGTGGTCGGCACCACGACCACCACTACCGTGGAGACCAAGACGACCGAGGCCCTCAAGTTCTCGGCCCAGATAGCAAAGAGGTTCAAGAACGTGACATTGAGGGGCGGCATCATCGAGTCCACGGGCGGCGCGGGCATAGACTACTATATGTACGGGGACAGGCTCAAGCTCACGCTCGAGGCGTTCGACTTCAGCCAGAAGGGCAACCCCCACATTAAGGCCGGCGCCACGGCGTACCTGAACAAGTTCTTCTACCTTACCGCGGGCTACGACGACTTCGTGAGCAAGGTCGGCCTGCAGTCGGCCTACCTGGGCGTGGGCTTCCAGTTCGATGACGACGACATCAAGTACCTCATAAGCTCGGTGCCGGTCTCCTCCTTCAAATAAAAGACCCTTTCCGGCCCCCTCTCCAGCCTCTTGATTAAAGCCTGAAAAAAAGGTATAGTTTTCCCCTTCGACCGGCGCGTTTTTGAACGCTGAAAGGGTCTTTCTTTTGGAGCCTATTGAGGGAAGATGCTGACAATAAAGGCCGCGTGGGCGCGGCCTTTGACATAGGGACGACGACCATCGCCGCCGCCTCCGTAGACATGGGAAGCGGGCGCGTGCTCGTTGAAAAGTCCCTCCCTAACCCCCAGGCCGGATGGGGCAGGGACGTGGTATCTCGGATAAACGCGGCGGAAGACCCGTCCGTCCTCGCTGCGCTCTCAAAAAGCGTCAGGGAGGCCTGCGGCGGCTTAATCGAAGAGTTTACCGGAGGAAAGGACCCGGCCCTGATAACCATAGCCGGGAACCCGGTCATGGAGCACCTGTTCCTGGGCGTCTCCCCGGTTACTCTTTCCCGCCCGCCCTACAGGCCGGAGTTCAAGACGGCCAGAACGATAAGCGCGAAAGAGGCGGGGCTTGCGTTCAACGCCCCGCTCTACGTCTTCCCCCTTATAGGCGGGTTCGTGGGCGGGGACGCGGTGGCCGTGGTTTTATCCATCGGGCTGCATAAAAGTCCCGTGGCCGCGCTCGCCATGGACATAGGGACGAACAGCGAGATAATGCTCTCCGCCAACGGAATTGTATACGCCACGAGCGCGGCAGCGGGCCCGGCTTTCGAGGGCGGGGAGATAGAGTACGGCATGGTAGCGGACAGGGGCGCTATCCGGGGCGTAAGGGTGGAAGGGGACAGGGTATCGCTCGATATTATAGGCGAAGTCGCGCCGAAAGGGATATGCGGCTCGGGGCTTATAGAGGCGGCCTCGGCACTAATTAAGGCCGGGGTCATCGAGCGCACCGGAAGGATACGGGACAGGGACGAGGTCGAGGATAACCTCTCCGGCAGGATAAGGGAAGGAAAAGACGGCAACTCGTTCGTGTTATACAAAGGCCCGGGCAGGGAGATAACCCTTACCCAGTCCGACATAAGGGCCCTTCAGACCGCGAAGGCGGCGATAAGGGCCGGTGTATCGATACTATTAAAAAAGTCCGGGCTTAAGCCCGGAAATATTAAAAAGGTCTATGTGGCCGGGGCGTTCGGGGCTAACCTCAGGGAAGAGGGGCTCTCTACCATCGGCATACTGGAGAAAGACTGGCTCGGGAAGGTGGAGTTCGCCGGGGACGCGGCCCTTTCGGGCGCTGTCCTTGCCCTGCAGGACGACAGGAGGGCCGAGGCCGAAGAGATAGCGATCAGCGCCAGATACGTCCCGCTTTCAGGCTCGGCGCATTTCGAGAGGGAGTTTCTGAGGAACATGGATTTTTGAAAGATATTAATTCCTTATGAGAGGTGTCTTTTAGATGAAGCGCATAAGAAGGGCCATAGTAAGCGTAACGGACAAGACCGGCGTGGCGGAGTTCGTAAAGGAGCTGGCCGGGTTCGGGGTCGAGATAATCTCCACCGGCGGGACCGCCGAGATATTGAAAAAGGCGGGGGTGAACGTTATACCCATCTCGTCGTACACGGGTTTCCCGGAGATGCTCGACGGGAGGTTGAAGACCCTGCACCCGAAGATACACGGCGGCATACTCGGGATACGCGACAACCCGACGCACCAGAAGGAGATGGAGACGAACGGGATACTCCCGATCGACATGGTCGTTGTGAACCTCTACGCCTTCGAGGATACCATCGCGCGCGGCTGCACTCTGGAAGAGGCGATAGAGAACATCGACATAGGCGGCCCGACGATGATAAGGGCCTCGGCCAAGAACCATAACGACGTGGCCGTGGTCGTCGACCCGGCCGACTATTCCGGCATAATAAAAGAGATGCGCGAGAAGAAAGGGATGCTCTCGAAGGCCACGCGCTTCAGCCTCGCCAAAAAGGTCTTCCAGATAACCGCGCGCTACGACGCGGCGATATCCAACTACCTCGGCGCCGTGCCGGAATTGCCGGAGGTGGAGGCAACGAAAAAATTCCCGGACACCTTTACGGTCCAGTTCGAAAAGGTGCAGGACCTGAGATACGGCGAGAACCCCCATCAGGCCGCGGCCTTCTACAGGAGGCGCGTAAAAGGCAGGGCCGGGCTTACGGACGCCAAAAAGCTCCAGGGCAAGGAGCTTTCCTTCAACAACATACTCGACTTGAACGCCGCCCTGACCATAGCCGCCGAGTTCCACGAGCCGGCGGCCGTCATAATAAAGCACAACAACCCCTGCGGGACAGCCATTTCAAAGGGCGGGATACTCGCGGCCTACAGGCTCGCCTACGAGTGCGACAAGACCTCGGCCTTCGGCGGCATAGTCGGCTTCAACAGGAAGGTCACGAAGGAGATGGCCGAGGAGCTTAATAAGATATTCCTCGAGGCTGTCATAGCGCCGGGCTTCGAGGGCGACGCCCTGAAGGTCTTCAGTTCCAAGAAGAACCTCCGCGTCATGGACGCGGGCGAGGTGACGCCAGGGGCGCAGAGCTTCGGCCCGGAGGACTTCGACATGAAGAGGGTCTCCGGGGGCGCGCTATTGCAGACCCTCGATATCGAAAGCGCGTCGGACCTGAAGACCGTCACAAAGCGCGGGCCTGACGACAAGGAGCTTGAAGACCTCCTTTTCGCGTGGAACGTATGCAAGCACGTAAAGAGCAACGCCATAATTCTGGCGAACAACGGGCGCACCGTCGGCATAGGCGCTGGCCAGATGTCTCGGATAGACTCCACGCGGATAGCCGTGATGAAGGCCAATGACGCCGGGCTTACGGTAGAGGGGTCGGTCATGGCCTCGGACGCGTTCTTCCCCTTCAGGGACAACGTGGACATGGCGGCAAAGCACGGCATTACGGCCATCATCCAGCCGGGCGGGTCGATCAAGGACGAAGAGGTAATAAAGGCCGCCGACGAGCACGGGATAGCGATGATATTTACGGGCATAAGGCACTTCAGGCATTAGCGCATACCCAAACAGGCTGCTCAAAATCGAGTCCGCGAGGCGGCGAGGAGCTAAAGAATGAACCGTACTCGTAGCTGCAGTGACGAGCTTTGATGACAACGAAGCAGATGGACTTTTTCAGCAGCCTGGTGAAAGGTTTGAACCCATGAAAGTCCTCGTAATAGGAAGCGGCGGCAGGGAGCACGCCCTTGTCTGGAAGCTCTCCCAAAGCCCGCTCGTGAAGAAGATATACGCCGCGCCCGGCAACCCCGGCACCGCGCTGCACGCCGAAAACGTGATCATACCCGCCGAGGACATAGCCGGGCTCAAGGCCTTTGCCCTGAGGGAGCGCATAGACCTGACCATTGTCGGACCGGAGCTGCCGCTCACGCTCGGGATAACCGACGCGTTCCGCGCCTCCGGCTTGAGGGTCTTCGGCCCGACGAAGGCCGCCGCCGAGCTTGAGGCGAGCAAGGTCTTCAGCAAGGAGGTCATGTTCCGCCATAATATCCCCACGGCCTTCTACAAGAAGTTCGACGAACCCGGCGCGGCCCTCGGTTATATCGAAACCCATAACCCGCCGTTTGTCGTAAAGGCCGACGGCCTGGCAGCGGGCAAGGGCGTCATAATCTGCCAGACAAAGAAAGAGGCCTCGAAGGCAATAACGCTCATAATGAAGGAAAAAGCGTTCGGGGCCGCGGGGAAAAGGGTCGTGATAGAGGAGTTCCTGAGGGGCGAGGAGGCATCCTTCCTCGCGATAACCGACGGGAAGACCGTCCTGCCGCTGGCCCCCGCGCAGGACCACAAGGCCATCTATGACAACGACAAGGGGCCCAACACGGGCGGCATGGGCGCGTACTCCCCCGCCCCTGTCATCACGCCCGCGCTTGAACGGGAGATAATGGATTCGATAATGGCCCCTACGGTAAAGGCGATGGAGGCCGAGGGCAGGCCCTACAGCGGCGTACTTTACGCCGGGGTCATGATATGCGGCGGGAGGCCGAAGGTGCTGGAGTTCAACTGCCGGTTCGGCGACCCGGAGACCCAGCCGATACTAATGCGCCTCGAAGACGACCTCTTTGATGTGCTCATGTCAGCCGTGGAAGGGAAGCTATCCGGGCGGACTCTCAAATGGAAGGACCGTCCGTCGGTATGCGTCGTCATGTCGGCCAGAGGCTACCCCGGTGATTACCTGAAGGGCTCGGAGATAAAGGGGCTCGATGAGGCGGCAAAAATGCCGGAGGTGATGGTATTCCATGCCGGGACTTCCATGAAGGAAGGCAAGGTCGTCACGTCCGGCGGGAGGGTGCTCGGGGTCACGGCCCTGGGCGCGGATATAAACGAGGCGATAGATAACGCCTACAGGGCCGTAAATACTATTTCCTGGGAAGGCGCCTACTTCAGAAGAGACATAGGCAAGAAGGCTCTTAAGCAGGAGTCTGGAATTTAAGGAGGGGTCTATGGTGGCTTTAAAACCAATAGTCGGCATACTCATGGGGAGCGATTCCGACCTCCCGGTAATGGAGGAGGCCGCCAAAGTGCTCAAGGACTTCGGCATACCTTATGAGATAACGATCTCCTCGGCCCACAGGACTCCGAAGAGGACCTCCGAGTACGCCCGGAACGCGGAGAAGAGGGGCATAAAGATAATCATAGCGGGCGCGGGCAGCGCCGCGCACCTTGCCGGGTTCATCGCTGCCGAGACGACGCTGCCTGTAATAGGCGTCCCCATAGACTCAAGCTCCCTGAACGGGCTCGACGCCCTCTTATCCACTGTTCAGATGCCGGGCGGAGTGCCGGTCGCCTCGATGGCCATAGGCAAGGCAGGGGCGAAGAACGCCGGCATATTCGCCGCTGAGATACTTTCCGTTTCGGACGCGCGGCTGAGGAAAAAACTTAAAGTCTTCAGGGCCAGACTCGCCAAACAGGTCGAAGAGAAGGCCAGGAAGCTAAGAGGCTAAAAGGCCCTTGGACAAGAAACCGCTCATACTCGATGGCTCGTCAGACCTCACGGAGGCTATAAAGATATTCAGGGGCGGCGGGATAATAGCCTTTCCCACCGAGACCTTCTACGGCCTCTGCGTAGACCCCTTCAATGAGACAGCCGTAAAAAAGCTCTTCATCCTCAAGGGCCGCCCCTTCGAAAGCCCCGTCTCAATAATAATAAAAGATATCGGGATGCTGAAAACCGTGGCCAGCGAGGTCACCCCGCTGGCCGGGACCCTTATGAAAAGGTTCTGGCCCGGCCCGCTGACGATAGTATTCAAGGCCGGCCCTAAAGTCCCGCCGCTCCTTACCGCCGATACCGGAAAGATAGCCGCGAGGGTATCGAGCGACCCCGTCTGCCGGAGGCTTGTTGACATCCTTGCCTCCCCCATAACCGCGACGAGCGCGAACCCGTCCGGCAAAAGGCCCCCGGCAACGGCGAAAGAGGTCATCGATTACTTCAACGGGGCGATAGACCTGCTGATAGACGGAGGAAAACTCCCCGGGAAAAAGGGCTCTACCATCGTTGACGCCTCAGGGGAGCGGATAGAGGTGATACGGGAGGGGGAGATACCCGTGGAGGAGATAACCGGGGGCTGAAAAAGTCCATCTGCTTCGTTGTCTTCGTCGCGCACAGCGTATGGAGAGTACGCCTCATTCCCTTCTCGACGCCTCGCTCACTCGATTTTTGAGCAGCCTGACAAATTCCGAATTTTTCACCAGCCTGAACAAACACAGCAAGATTTCCCTAAAGTCCTTCCCAAAACAGCCGAAATGGCAAGAAGGAGGAGTATGATGATATCTTCTTCGGCGTCCGTTTCAGGCATAAGGGCGGCATTCAAGATGCTCGACGCCTCGGCCCACAACACGGCCAACCTCAATACCGACGGTTTCAAGAAGCACGCCGTTCTCTTGAGCGAGGCGAACGGAGGGGGTGTATTTGCCAAAGAGTCCGTTACCGCCTCGGCCGGGCCGCTATATATGTCAAACGGGAATATCTACGAGGCCTCGAACGCTGATTACGGCGAAGAGGCCGTTAACCAGATTATCGCCAGGCAGATGCTCTCGGCGAATATCGCGGCGCTGAAGACGGCCGATTCGATGCAAAAGTCCCTCCTTGACCTCTTCGCTTAGACCTTTTTTAGCCTTGCCGCGAAAAAGCCGTCCATATTATGCCTGTGAGGGAAGGTCCTTAAAAACCCTCCACTGTCAACGAGGGCTTCGCAGGATTGCGGAAGGAATCGCCTCGCGTCCTCCAGGATGAAGTCCCTGTGCCTGCCGAGGAACCATTCTATGTTCTCGTCCGTCTCCTCGGGCTCGAAGGTGCATGTGGAGTAGACGATGCGCCCGCCCTTTTTGACGTAGCCGGAGACATTATCGAGTATCTTTTTTTGGGTCTCAGATATCCCAGCTATATCGCCTTCCCTTCTCTTCAGTTTTATATCAGGCGTCCTCCTTATGACGCCGAGCCCTGAGCAGGGGGCGTCGCAGAGTATGGCGTCGAAGGCGGGCAGTCCCTCCGAGAGCGGCTGCGCCGCGTCGGCCTCAAAAGTCTTTATTATCTTGACGCCGAGCCTTTCGGCAAGGTCTTCCACGGCCTTGACCCTTGAGGCGTTGACGTCCAGGGCGCATATCACGCCGGTATTTTTCATGAGCTGGGCGATATGCGTTGTCTTGCCTCCGGGCGCGCTGCACGCGTCGAGCACCGCCTCCCCCGGCGCAGCGGAAAGCAGGTACGGGACTATCTGCGAGGCCTCGTCCTGAATGTAATATCTCTTGTCCTTCGCCTCGACCCTTTCCCCTGAGATGATTATCCCGTCAGGGGAGAACTCCGTAGCCTTCGCCCCGCGCCCTTCTTTGGCAAGTGCAAGCTCCTCTATGAGCCCTTCCCTCGTGGCAAGGAGCGTATTTACCCTTATTACCCTCGGCGGGACCTCCTGGGCGGCCTTGCAGAGCCCGGCCGTTTCCTCAAAGCCGTACCTCCCCATCCACCTCCTTACAAGCCATTCCGGATGGGAATAGAGGACAGAGATATGCCTGACAGGGTCGTCTTCCGTTCCAGGGAGCTTTATCCCATCCCTTTCCGAGTCTATCTTCCTTAATACCGCGTTTACGAAGCCGGCCTTCTTCGACCCTCCGCCCCTTATAAGGTTTACGGATTCGTTTATCGCGGCCGAAGCCGGTACCTTTGTAAGGAATAGGAGCTGGTAAGCGCCCAGCCGGAGCGCGTTAAGGACGCCCCTCTCAAGCTTGGCCGTTTTAATCGAAGAGAACGAGTCTATAGCCCAGTCGAGCCTGATCGACCACCTTAGGACCCCGTAGACAAGCTCAGTAGTAAAAGCGGCGTCGAGCCTGCCCATGTTGCTCAGCATGGAGTCGAGGAGGATATCGGCGTAGGCCCCTCCCTCGACCCTGTTCAATATTTGGTGCGCTATCACGCGCGGGCCTTTGGTTGACATTATCCTTCGAGTGTAGCAACAGGGTACGCCTGTTTCAATATCTTTCTCAATTTAAAAATATTCTAAATTATTTTAAATTTTTTATTACTTTTCCCCTAAAGAGGGTCTGAATTCAGCCGATATGATTAATAGAAATCCAAATCATATATTATCAATCTTATCACGGAGGGCAGACGATGAGGTTTCTTGGCTTTTTGCGCCGCATCAGCATCAAAACTTTTCTCATGGGCACCGTGAGCGTCCTCGTGCTCCTGCTTACGGTCCTCTCGGTCAACAATGTATTAGACACCTACAGGCAGAACAAGGAAACGAAGAGGATGGACCTCTCAAACGAGCTCGCGGACCATGTGCTTGCCGCCTCGGGCTTTGAGGCGAAGGAGCGTGGCGTAACGGTCATAGCCCTGAACTCGGACGCCGCGGCGGACGCCTCCGTAACACAGAAGCTGCAGGACGTAAGGGCAAAAGGGGACCAGGAATTGAAGGCGGCGGAGGACCTCTCAAGGGCCCTTTTGACGGCGGACAGCTCGAACTCGCTCCTGAGGATATCTCTCGACAGGGTCGAGCAGTTGAAGTCCGAGCTCGAATCGACGAGGACGACCGTCGACAGGGAATTGGGCCATTCAGGCGAGAAGAACTATGCTGCAAAGGACTGGATAAAGTTCATAACATCGGTCATCGACACGGGCGCGGAGCTCCGGCTCGCGGCGTTCGCGTCGAACGCGAGCAAGAACACCCTTCAGGAAGCGCTGAGGATGAACCTTGAGCTCAAGCAGGCGGTATGGCTGGTAAGCGAGTACGCCGGGAGGGAAAGGGCCACGCTCGGCAACTTCGTAAGCTCGAGGAAGCCTCTGGACCCGGCGACGTCCGAGAAGCTCAATACCTTCAGGGCCGTTGTCGAGATAAACCTGAAGCCTATCCTGCGCCTCAAGGACGCCACGGGCACTGACGCGGCCGTGCTTAAAACCGTCGCCAAGATGGAAGAGGTCTTCCTCGGCAGGTTCAACGGGGTGCGTGAATCCGTTTACGGCGCGGCGTCTACGGGCAAATACCCCATCACCGGGAAGGAGTGGGTCGCGAGCAGCAGCGAGGCCATAGACTCGATACTCGATGTCTCGGCGGCAGTGGGCACGATGGTGGACGGCAAGGTAACGCCCGAGATCGGCGCCTCTAAAAGGGCGATGGCGTTCTCGATAATAACCCTCGCGGTGATACTCTGCCTGGGGGCGGCGAGCCTCTGGGTCATAAAGGGCAAGGTCATCTCGCCGATGATCTACATCAACAACGCCATGACGGGCATAGAGTCCACAAACGACCTGACGGTCAAGATCGACGTCAATTCCGAGGACGAGAACGGCCAGATGGCCACGGCCTTCAACAGGATGATAGAGAAGTTCCACGGCATAATAAAGGACATCCACACGTCGATAGAGCACCTCGCCTCGTCGTCCGAGGAGCTTTCGGCCTCGGCCGTCCAGATAGCCGGGGGGACGCAGTCCCAGAGCGCGAAGGCCTCGCAGGTCTCCACCGCATCGACCGAGATGAGCGCGACCATCATAGAGGTGGCCAAGAACGTCTCGGGCGCGGCTGACGCGGCAAAAGAAGCGAGCAGCGTGGCGGTCAAGGGCGGCGAGATAGTATCGCTTACGATCGACTCCATGGACGGGATCGCGAAAAGCGCGAAGGAATCGAGCCGGATAATCGCCACCCTCGGGAGCCGCTCGCAGGAGATAGGCAACATCGTGAACGTCATAGACGACATAGCCGACCAGACCAACCTCTTGGCCCTCAACGCCGCGATAGAGGCGGCCAGAGCGGGCGAGCAGGGCCGGGGCTTCGCGGTCGTGGCCGACGAGGTAAGGAAGCTCGCGGAGAAGACCATGAAGGCCACAAGGGAAATAGGCGACATGATAAAGGCCATGCAGGACGAGACCGGCAAGGCCATAGACTCCATGGAGTGCGAGGTGCACGCGGTCGAGGAGGGCGTAAAACTGGCGAAGGACGCGGGCAATTCGCTCAAGGAGATAGTGGCGAAGGTCGACGTGGTCACCTCCATGGTCCACCAGATAACGACCGCCACCGAGCAGCAGTCCGCCGCCACCGAGCAGATAAGCGGGGACATAGAGTCCGTGGCCGACGTCATAAGGGAGACCTCCTCGAGCGCCCAGCAGATAGCCAGGGCCAGCCAGGAGATCGCCGAGCTCGCCACGAACCTCAAATCCACGGTCGAGGTGTTCAAGACCGCTCAGGAGGCGAAGGTCGTCCATATAAAGGAAGAAGCCAAGGCCGAAGGGGAAGGCAAGGTGGTACGCCTTAAAAAGTTCGCAAAGGCCGGCTAACAGGCTGCTGAAAAACGCAATCTGCTTCATCCATCCCTCTTCCCTTGAAAAAGGGTAAGGGGGATTTTATTTTTTAAAGCCGGTGGCGAGGCGGAGACCTTTGCTCTCGCCGCGCCTCTTTCAGGCCCTTTTCAGGGGCCTTTTCTTACATACCTCTCACAGGGCGGGCGAAAAAGACGGGCCAGCGGGTCTACGGAGACGCGGACAACGCCCTGCCTTTGAATCTCCCCGCAGCAAGCTGCGGGGAATGCGCTCGCTATGCGTGTTCAACCCTTCCTTGAAAAAGGCGGCCTTATTTGATACGATTTTATTATGGAAGAACACGGGATAGTCGTACAGGACAAGAAAAGGACGGTACTCATAAAGGCCCAGAGGTCAACGTCGTGCGACAGCTGCGCCTCGAAGAAGACCTGCGCCTCCGGCTCCGCCGACAGCGAGATGCTCATAGAGGCCGAGAACGCCGTGGGCGCGAAGGTCGGGGACCGCGTCGTCTTTACCATAGGCACGGCGTCGATACTCAAGGCGGGCCTCCTCCTCTACCTCGTGCCCATCCTCTGCTTCATAGCAGGCGTGGTGCTCGGCCAGACGGTTGCGAAAAACATCTTCCCCGCGCAAAACCCCGACCTCGTCTCGGGCGTGCTGGGCGTTATATTCCTCGCGCTCGCCTTCATAGGCCTCAAGGTCTACAGCTCCTTCATAGAAAAGGACAAGTCCTTTAGGCCCCACGTCCTGAGGGTGGAATAGCTTGGAGATCGAAGTGGTCTGCCAGAACAAGAAGGCCTACCACGACTATTTCATCGAGGAGACCTTTGAGGCCGGGATCATGCTAATGGGCACTGAGGTCAAATCCCTGCGGCTCGGGAAGGCCAACCTCAAGGACAGCTACGCTCGGATAAAGGGCGAGGAGATATTCCTCATCAACACCCACATCAGCCCCTACACGCAGGCCGACAGCTTCAAGCAAATTGACCCGAACAGGACCCGCAAGCTCCTCCTCCACAAAAAAGAGATATTAAAGCTCATAGGCACGACCCGCACGAAGGGCTTTACCCTGATACCCACGAAGATATACTTCAAGAAAGGCAAGGCCAAGGTCGAGGTGGCGCTTGCCAAGGGCAAGTCCTTATACGACAAGCGCGAGACCTTGAAGAAAAAGGACGTCCAGAGGGAGATGGCCAAGGCCTTCAGGGGCAAAAAATAGGGGTTTTTTAAGGTATTCCCAAAACCGGGCCTTTGTGGTAAAATATAATTTGTGGAAGCCTGATTTACTCTGTCATTGCGAGGAGTGAAACGAGACGAAGCAATCTTGTGCTAATTTACCGAAATACGGGATTGCTTCGCTTCTCTCGCAATGACGAACGAAGGAATTGATCAGAGTTTCCTTGTACGTGCTCTTTGACATAGCACTCAGTCTTCATGAATGGGGGCGACCGGCTTCGACGGGACGAACTGATGCCGAGGGAAGCATGCCGAGGTCTACTGCCTCGTTAAACAGGTAGACAATCATAGTTGGCAACGACTATAACTACGCTCTAGCTGCCTAAACTCAGCTAGCGTCTTATAGGCCCACTCCTGCGGGGCTTATCGGACGACAATCAGCAGGATGGCCTTTGGGGCTCGGTCCGAAGGACCTGAAGGCGAGACACAACCGGACTTGTCCTCTGAAAACTTCTGCCTGTAAGGGTTCGGGGGACGAGAATAATTACGGGCTAAGCATGTAGACGCCCCGGATAAGCGTTTCCGGACGTGGGTTCGATTCCCACCGCCTCCACCAGTTTATATGTAGTAAAAACAAGGGGTTAGATAAAACTAATCCCTTGTTTTTTGCGGCACCAAAGCGTCACCGACAATCATTTTATGGGATTTTGGTTTTAATGGTTTAGGGCTGAGAGAAAAGGACTCCCGTTAACATCTAACATTTTTTAATAAAAATATAAATCTTCTAAAAAACCTTGTGTTTTTAGGAAGAGATAACTATAATCACAACCATGAAAAAATACTCTAAAGCACCTATTGAGGAGGCTGTTTTTGATATCAGAATAGACCCTGCCCTTGCCATGGAAGGCAAAGAATTAGAGTCCTTGTACACAAAAGTTTCAGATTTCTATCCTATAAAAGAAGCTCAAAAAACATTCGAATTGATCGGTGAAATCAAGGAAGGAGAACTTGCAAAGTCTCAGGCAAAAGATATAGGAGTGATTGGTTTTCGTTTTTGGGATGCAGACCGTAAGCAGGTCTGTAGAATCGGCCTTGATGGGTTCGGATTCAGCCGCTTAAAGCCTTACAGTGATTGGGAAATTTGTTTTCCTGAGGCGATGAGACTTTGGAATATTTATAAAAAAGAATTCAATCCTCGTTTTATCAAACGGGTCGCAGTCAGATTTATTAATATTATTAATATTCCTGAAGTTCGCTTCGAACTCGAAGATTATTTTAATAATCCACCTCAACCTCCTTCTGGTCTTCCTCAAAATGTGGCAGAATTTCTTTCTCGTTTGAAAGTTAAATATGAAGAGAATTTTTTTGCTATTGTAACCTTGGCCTTGCAAATGCCTACAGTACCTAATGTCGCCTCGATACTATTGGATATAGACGTATTCACAGAAATCCCCTTTAACGCCGATGATGAAGATCAACTTAAGAATGTATTTGAACGCCTTCATTATATAAAAAATGACATTTTCGAAAAAAGCATTACCTCTAAAACCAAGGAGCTTATAGGATGATTGATCTTGAGGCTCTTCATGCTGCGCTTGTTTCTGACAGACCAGTGGCCGTGTGTCCTGCTGCAAAAGAGACCGAGGAGTTTCTCCGCAATGTATACTTTGATACGGATTCAATACTCTTTGGTTGGCGACACAGGCTTAAAGATAGGCTATATGCTTTGGCTGAAAAATATTCTTCCGAAGGGTGGGATAGCGAAGGCGCTTTTCCTGTGTCTGAATATGCTGTTGAAGCAGCAAAGCATTTTATCGACATTTTACCCGAAGGCATTAAAGAACCTTTTATAACAGCCGAAATCACGGGGGATTTGGCTTTTGACTGGGATCTGGGTGAGGATATGACATTTGCCGTTATTGTTTCAGGAGAGCATGCAGTCTATGCGGGTATATTTGGTGATTCAAGTCGCCGTGGCACAGAAAGGATTTATGGGGAATTGCCTATCTCGATCAAAAATATTCTACTGACATATTTTAGAAAGTAAAATGCCTGAATCTCTTCTAATTGACCCAATTGATAATACTGAACCTATTTCCAGATTTTTGATAGACGAAGATGAATTTAATAAGGCCACAAATCGGGTTCATCATTCTGCCTTTAGGCCTTCACGGCGTGGTTGTTTTTCCACTTATCGGACGAAAGGGCTGGATAATCCGGAGATATGGAATATCGCTCAAAAATTTGTTACAGAGTTGAGAGAAGATCGCAAAGATGTCTTGGCAAGGGCAGAGCTTCAAGCTCGCGATTATACAGAATGTAAATTAATTCTAAATCCAGATGGGAAACCACATCCTATGCACGTGAATATTGAACAATGGCCTACAGACAGAGAAGACATACTTGCCTTAAGAAAGACACTTGCAAATAAGGCTCGTTTAGTCACCAAATGAATACCTGAAATACTCTTAGCGGGGTTCAGGTTTGCAACCTGAGCCCTTTTTTTTGCGCTGAACTGATCTCTATCAAAGAACCCTTTATAGAATTTGCTTTACGCCTCTAAACCTCTCAATTCCATCACCCCCTCCCCTCATTTTTTCTTTTTTTCCTCTATAATTATTGTTTGTTGAATCTCCCCGCTGCAAGCAGCGGGGAATGCGCTCGCTATGTGTGTTCATAAAGACCCGGAGGGCAAAGAAGGAATGGCGCGTTGGGGTTTCATCGTCCTTATAGTCTCTTTACTGCTATCCCTGCCGCTCCGCGCGCGGGCAGAGACTTCCGTCGGCATCGGTAACGACGTCGTCCACTCCACCGACACCTACGCCTTTATCCTCCGCCATGACTTCAGGGAATACAGGATCGGCACAAGTTTCATGTACTGGAACGGCTCGGAAGGGCCAGACGGCGCGATAACGGCCGAGTATATAATCGGCAAGAAGAGGCTCAACCTCAACCTCGGGGCCGCTTACATCTTCGAGAGGAGCGACCTGAACGGCACGCACTTCAACTACTCCCTCGGCGCGTCATGGAGCCCGGGCAAGCACCTGAGGCTTCAGTTCACGCACTTTTCCAACGGACACAACAAGTACAACATGGGGTGGAACTTTATAGGGGTGCTGTACAGGTTCTGACAGGCAGTGAAAAAGTTCATCTGCTGCGACGGAGAATGATATCTCTTCACCCCCACCCCGCCTCCCCCATCAAGGGGGAGGAGTTTTAAAATAAATCGGCAAAGCCGCAGGGCATTAAAACCCTCAAATTCAAAATTCCTGCTGATACAATATGCGCGGTTTTCCTAAGGAAATCCCCGTGATTTATGCCCGAACTGTCGAATGCCTTGTTTTTTAAGGCGAAATGTATTACTATTTTGGGGATGCAATCTTCCGCAGAACAACATACCTTCTCGGATGAGTTCACAAGCCCCAGCTTCGGCCGCATGTCCTTCGACGAGATGTTCGCCCGCATGATAGAGTACATGCACGAGAACGGCGGCCAGAAATACAACCTCATCATCGGGACGGACTCCTTCCTCAATACAGACACGCTCTTCGTGAGCGCGGTCATCATCCACAAGGTCGGCCACGGCGGCAGGTACTTCTACAAGAAGATGCACCGAAGAAAGATAGAGAACATGCGGCAGAGGATATTCTACGAGACGTCCCTGTCCATAGAGCTCGCCTCCCTTGTAAGGGCCCGCCTGAACGAGAACGGGTTCAAAAAACTGCCCGTTGAGATACACCTCGACGTCGGGACCAACGGCGACACGAGGGAAATAGTAAAAGAGGTCGTTGGCATGGTCAACGGCTCCGGCTACGCGGCCGTCACAAAACCCGACTCCTTCGGCGCAAGCAAAGTAGCCGACCGGCACTCCAAATAATCTTCCAAAAATATCAACCCCCTTAAAGCTCGCTTGAACCATTCGATTTTTTCTGTAATACTCTAACTGGTTTTTTTATCTTCTGAGATCCTTCGCTGCGCTCAGGATGACACGCTAAAAAAGTTTTTCCGCTTACTCAAACGGAGCCCGTGGCCCAAATGAAGACCACCCGATATATCATAACACTCCTGTTCTCCGCCCTCTTGCTCGCCTCCGTAACTGCATACTCAAAGCTGCCCGCGGCGGAAGAGATAGTGCTCGGGGACTTTTCCGAAATCCGCGACGGCCTGCCCAAGGGATGGAAAGAGCTCGACTTCCCGAGAAAGCCGAGGCACACGGAATACAGGGTGGAGAAGGACGGAGAGAACTTCTGCGTGAAGGCCGTCAGCGTCGAGGCCGCCTCCGCCCTTTACAGGGAGCTTGGCAATATGGACGAGGACCTTACCAAGTACCCGGTATTGTCATGGAGCTGGAAGGTGGAAGGCGTGCTCAAGAACGGGAACGAGGCGCTCAAGGAGGGCGACGACTACGCGGCCCGCGTCTATGTGACGTTCGAGTACGAGCCCGCGAAGGCGACGTACTTCGAGAGGATCAAGCGGAGGCTTGCGCGCGCCGCCTTCGGCATGGAGCCGCCCGGCAACGCGATAAACTACATCTGGGCGAACAAGCTAAAAAAGGACGCATCCGTCCCGAACCCCTATACCGAAACGGTCATGATGGTGGCGGTAGAGAGCGGGGAAGAGCTGGTGGGCAGATGGGTAAGGGAGGAGCGGGATATCTACGAGGACTACAGGAGGCTCTTCAAGAGCGCGCCGCCGAAGATAACCGGCATAGTCCTCATGACCGATACCGACAACACGAAGGAAAAGGCGGTTGCGTATTACTCAGGGATAGTGCTGAAGAAGAGGGCGGATTAGCAGGCTGCTCAAAAAGTCCATCTGCTTTGTTGTCTTCGTCTTGTCACAACGCAAGGAGAGTACGTCTCATTCCTCGCTCCCCTATTCGATAGGGCCTCGCATCTGGAGCTTTTTGAGCGGCCTCATCTTTGCCGCTGCTGTATTCTCTGGATGACGATTTTGAGGATTTTTTCAGCAGCCTGTTAAAGAAGGAGAGTCTATGTCCGTAAAGCCCGAGGTCTCGCACGCGCAGAAGTATATCCTGAACGGCGTCTTCGTAATCAGCACGAAATTGGGCGACAGGGTCAACGCCATGACCGCCGCGTGGGTGTCGAGGGCGTCTTTCGACCCGCCGCTCATAACGGTGTCGATAGGCAAGACACGGTTCTCCCACGACATGATAAAAGACTCCGGGGTATTCGCGGTGAACGTGCTCGGCCCCGAGCATATACAGACCGGGAAGCACTTCGGGTTGAAGACCGGGAGGAAGACCGACAAGTTCGCGGGAATGGATTACGACGTGAAGGCCACGGGCTCGCCAATATTGAAGGACTGCATAGCGTGGATGGACTGCAGGGTCGTCTCCTCCCACGACGCCGGAGACCATACGCTCTTCATTGGCGAGGTGGTTGACGGCGGCGTCGTAAAAGAAGGCTCAGCCCCGCTCGTTTATGACAAGGAAGGGTTTTTCAAGTAAGACGGATAGAATATCTACGGCTGCCCTCCCACAACCCGCCGGTCCCTGTCTACCCGGAAACCGAAAATTACGAATACCCACTGTGAAAGCCCGGTAAGCGCCACGGCGATATCATTGGGAGGGACCGCGCCTGTGAACTGGGCCGCGTAGATAACGGCGAGAAGCCCTATAAGCGCCCATGCGCCGTACCGGCCCATGCTGACGGCAAGCCGGGATCAATCCCTGTCCGGGCATCTCTTCATTCATATTTCATTTTGTGATAGAAGCACATCAGGAACAGCGGGGTCAGTAGAGGCTAAGCAAAACTCTGATAGACCCAGGCCACCTTCCCTATGATGAACTCTTCATCCGGATTTTTGGTCACGAAAATAGCCGTCTCCGGAAAGGCCGGGTTATCGGGCTTCAAGACGACCCTGTCCGGATAGACGAACAACCTCTTGATGGTAACCCCCTCGAAGTCCAGCCAGACGGCGTATATCTCTCCGCTTACCGGCCTCTTGTTGCTGACATCGATACCGGCTATAGCCCCGTCCGAGATGGTGGGGCTCATGCCGTTGCCCCTTACCCTCAATGCTATGGAGCCTCTTTCATAATCTTTCCGCGGGACGAGGATGGATCTGACGGGTTCCGCCCCGGGGAACCTGCCCGGCCCTTCTACAGCGGCCATATCATATACCTTGACCTCCGTAAAGTCCTGAGAATAGACTGCGGCCGGGTCCTTCAACGGCCGAAGGACGGGCTCCGAGATATCGTAGATGGAAATTTTGCCTTCGCCTGTAAGGAGCCATTCGAGCGTTACATGACCTATTGTCGCTATTTTACGCAATACGGCAATATCGGGCGTCCTTTTATCCTTCTCGTAATCGCTAATGGTCGCAACCCTTGAAAAGCCTAAATTCTTAGCAAATTCGCCCTGATTCAGCTTCAGGAGGGATTCGCGGATATGGCGTATCCTTTCACCCAAAGTGGTTTTTTTTAAATCACCCATATAATTTCTCTTGACATATTTTACGCAAAATGGTAAATAACTTTCATCAATATGTTAGCATTGTTAATCACCGGTCGTCAATAATTCAGTAGGAGCTAACTCATGAAATTGGACTACGATCAGTTGGTAAAAAGGATGCTGAAGAAGGGGAGCCTTAAATCCAGCTCACAATTAGCTAAAAAACTCGGGGTGACGCCGCAGGCTCTCTCTAATTTCAAGAGAAAGGGGGAAATGCCCGCCGAGTGGGTATTCAGGTTCGCCTCGATCTACAAGACGTCCATCGATTGGCTCATAAGCGGGCAGTGTGACGCGATAGAACTGAGATCCGGGAATATCTGCACCATCGCGATGGTAGAGGCCGAAGGGATCAGGAAAGAGGAGATCGGACTGGCAGTTTTGGACCCTGAAGAGATAATCTATGTGGGAAAGCTGCTGCGGGTGCTGAGGAACCCGGATAAATTCTCGGCACCCGCGGTAAAAACGAGCATAGACGCTTTTTACAGGGGAAGCGCTTGACGGGACGAACGAATCAAACCGGGGCACAGCTGCGCGCAGGCGGCCTTATCTGAAAAACCCTAAAAGCCGTCATTCTGAGGAGCCGAAGGCGACGAAGAATCTCGTAACCTGTTGTCCTCATCATCCCTGAGATCAGATCCTTCGCTGCGCTCAGGATGACCGGCTAAGATTAATTATGTTTCCCTGTCATTCTGCAGGGAGGAGCGACCGAAGAATCTCGTAACCTGCTGATTTGTCCACACACTTAGATTCTTCCCATTCGCGTCCGCTCGGGGCTTCGGCTCACGCGCTCCAACGACGATTCAATATGCGAGGCCCCATTGAAATAGGGAAGCGAGGAATGAGGCATGCTCTCCGTACGCTGTGCGCGACGATGCCAACAAAGCAGATGGACTTTTTCAGCAAACCTGCTTAATTATACAGGCTGCTCAAAAAGCTCCAGATGCAAGGCATCGAGTAGCCAAAGAATTAACCGTACTCCGTAGTCGCAGTGACGAGCTTTGATGCCAACGCAGCAGACGGACTTTTTCAGCAGCCAGTTAGAAAGGGCGGGAAATAAGTTATCTCTCTATCTCCCCGCCATCCTCCTGAACTCGTCTTCGTCTATTATCTTCAGCCCCAGCTCCCTCGCCTTGTCGTACTTCGACCCCGGCTCTTCGCCTGCGACGACATAGTCGATCTTCTTGCTTATCGCCGCCGCCGCCTCGCCGCCTTCGGCCTCCACCAGGTCCTTTGCCTCGTCCCTCGTAAAGGTCTTTAACGACCCAGTAAAGAGGAAGACCTTCCCGGCGAGCCTGCCTTTCGCCTTCCGGGCCTCAGACGGGAAGACGACCCCGGCCTTTTTTAATTTCTCCATGACCTGTAGGTTGTGCCGCTCTTTGAAGAAATCGACTATGCTCCTGGCCGTCTCGGGGCCTATCTCGTGGACCTTGACGAGGTCCTCTTCGCCTGTGTCCATCAAGGCCTCGATGCTTCCGAACTCCTTTGACAGCAGGCGCGCCATGTGCTCGCCCACGCCCCTTATGCCGAGGGCGTAGATTATCCTCTCAAGCGTCCTCCTCTTGCTCGCCTCTATCGCCTTAATAAGGTTCTCGGCCGACTTCTCCGCCCACCTCTCCTGACCCAGGAGCTTGTCTTTGTTCAGGTAATAGATATCGGCGACGTCTTTTAACAGGCCTGAATCGACGAACTGGTCTACGTGCATGGCACCGAGCCCCTCTATGTCCATCGCCCGCTTTGAGGCGAAGTGTCTTATCGATTCCTTCAGCTGCGCCGGGCAGAGGAGTCCTCCCATGCAGAAGTGGAGGGCCCCTTCCCTCTCCACGATTGAACCGCACTCGGGGCATTTATCCGGCATCCTGAACCTCTTTAGCTCCCTGCCGGGTGGCCTTTTTTCTTTTATCACGTAGGCTATCTCCGGGATAACGTCCCCGGCCCTCTGGACGACTACCGTGTCCCCTATCCTCACGTCCTTCCTGTCCACCTCGTCCTGGTTGTGGAGCGTGGCGCGCTCGATAGTCACCCCGCCGACCGATATCGGCTCGAGCAAGGCCACGGGCGTAAGGGCCCCGGTCCTGCCGACACCCACGATAATGTCCTTCACAGTAGTCGATTCCTGCTTGGGCGCGAACTTGAAGGCGAGCGCCCAGCGCGGCTCACGGGTCCTTACCCCGAGCCTCTCCTGCAGGGCGAGGTCGTTCACCTTTACTACGACCCCGTCGAGCTCGTAGTCGAGCTCCTCCCTCTTCTTCTCTATCTCCCGATGGTACTCAAGGACCCTGTCGATGCCTTTGACGACCTTTACGAAAGGGTTTACCTTGAGCCCTATGGAGCTTAAGAACTCAAGGGACTCGTAATGGGTCTTGAAGCCCGCGCCTTCGGCAGAGCCGAGCCCGTAGCAGAAGATATCGAGCGGCCGGGAGGCCGTGACCTTCGGGTCGAGCTGGCGGAGCGACCCGGCCGCGGCGTTCCGGGGGTTGGCGAATATCGCCTCGCCTTTTGCCTCTTTTTCCCTGTTGAGTTTCCTGAATGCCTCAAGGGGCAGGAAGACCTCCCCCCTCACCTCCAGATGGCGCGGTATGCTTTTCTTCTCCGCGCGGCCCGGCGTAAGTCTAAGCGGTATCGAGCGCACGGTGCGGAGGTTCTGCGTCACGTCCTCGCCCACGTACCCGTCGCCCCTTGTCGAGCCTCTGGCGAATATCCCGTCCTCATAGACAAGCTCGACCGCGAGCCCGTCCATCTTCGGCTCGGCCGCGTACTCGATTTCCTCTCCCATCTTCAAATATTTTTTTATCCTGGCGTCGAACTCCGTCGTCTCCTGCCCGGTAAAGGCGTTCTTGAGGGAGAGCATCGGGATGGTGTGGGTAACGGTGCCGAACGCCTCAAGGGGCTTGGCGCCTACCCTCTGGGTCGGGGAGTCAGGGGTAACGAGGCGCGGGAACTGATTTTCGAGCTCTTCGAGCCGCCGCATCAGTCTATCGTACTCGGCGTCGGTTATGGCGGGGCTGTCGAGGACGTAGTAGAGGTAATTATGGCGGTTTATCTCTTTTTTGAGCCTGTCTATCTCTTCTTTCGCCCTTTTTTCATCCATGGTGGTATATGTAGCATAGAGCTGAAGGGAGGTCAATCGGGGCTGCCAAAAAAAGGCCGCGCGCGGCATTCTCCGGGGACGTTATTCCCCTTGAAAAGCCTTTTTAAGCCCATTTTAAAAACTCCTTGACAAAACCTTTGAAATCATTTAAATTTGAGAATTCAAATTAATGTTGGGGCAAGCTAAAATGAAGACATATCTTCCGAAAAAGGACACAAACGCCAAGAAGTGGTATCTTGTTGATGCCAAGGGAAAGACCCTCGGGAGGCTCGCTTCCCGGGTAGCCGCGATATTAAGGGGCAAGCACAAGCCGGACTTCACCCCCTCGATAGACACGGGCGATTTCGTGGTAATCATAAACGCCGAGAAGGTCCACGTGACCGGCAATAAGATGACCGGCAAGTTCTATTACCACCACACCATGTACCCCGATGGCTTGAAGGCCATGCCCCTGGGCAAGCTCCTCGAAGAGAGGCCCGAAGAGGTCTTGAAGAAGGCGGTATGGGGGATGCTCCCCAAAGGCCCGCTCGGCAGGGACATGTTCAAGAAATTGAAGGTATATACAGGCAGTTCCCACCCGCACCAGGCGCAAGTACCGGTGGGGCTCGAAAGAATCTAACAGGATACCGAAAACTCAAAATTCAAAGAGCGCTGCTCAAAAAGCAGCCTGCTAAAGAATTTTAACGGGGGTAATATCAAATGGCGGACGTATTCAGCGCAGTAGGCAGGCGCAAGACATCGGTTGCTCGGGTAAGGCTCCTTCCCGGCGCCGGCGACATAACGGTGAACGAAAAGGCGATGGCCGAGTTCTTCAGCCGCGAGACACTGAAGGGGATAGTAAAGCAGCCCCTCGAGTTAACCAACACCGCGGGCAAGTTCAATATCGTCGCTAACGTGGCGGGCGGCGGCGAGAGCGGGCAGGCAGGCGCGGTAAGGCACGGGATCGCCAGGGCCCTGGTATCGTCCGATTCGACTCTGCGGGGCGTGCTCAAGAAAGCGGGCCTCCTTACGAGGGACCCGAGGATGAAGGAAAGGAAGAAGTACGGACAGAAGGGCGCGAGGAAGCGTTTCCAGTTCTCAAAGAGGTAATCCTTTGGGTTGCCTTTTTATTCAGGGGAAGGCCCTTCGGCCTTCCCCTTTTTTATTGCGGTCTTGAAGCTCCCCGCGGCAAGCCGCGGGGAATCTTGACACGAAAATTTTGCGATTTCGATTCGCTCGTTCATGCGCTCGCTATGTGTGTTCAAAAACCTTAAATCGAGGTACGCGATGTTAAAGACGGCGATCCTTGGCGGAAGCGGCTACACTGGCCTTGAGCTGTTGCGGCTCCTCTCACTGCACCCGGATACGGTCGTAATTGAGGCCACGTCGAGGCAGCACAGGGGGAAAAAGGTCTCCGAGGTCTTCCCTTCATTGAGCGGCTTTTACGACAGGCTCGAGTTCAGCGCCCCTGAAGACTTCAAGAACATAAAGGCCGACTTCGTCTTCAGCGCCCTGCCCCACGGCGCGTCCCAGGAGGTCGTGCCCGAAGTGCTCAAATCCTGCCGCGTGATAGACTTGAGCGCCGACTTTAGAATTCACGACGCGGCTGTCTACAGGGCATGGTACGGCGAGCATAAATCCGAAGCGCTGTTAAAGGACGCTGTCTACGGCCTTCCCGAGCTGCACAGGGCAAAGGTAAAGGACGCGAGGCTTCTGGCAAACCCCGGCTGCTACCCCACCGGCGCGATATTAGCGCTCGCGCCGCTCATTAAGGCGGGAGCGGCTGACACAAGCTCGATAATCGTCGACTCGAAGAGCGGAGTTTCGGGCGCGGGCAGGGGCGCGAACCTCGATACGTCCTTCGTGGAGGTCGCCTCAGGCTTCAAGGCCTACAAGGTAGGCTGCCACAGGCATACCCCGGAGATAGAGCAGGAGCTTAGCCTGCTTTCCGGGGCAGGGGTATCCGTGACCTTTACCCCGCACCTGATACCTGTAGAGCGCGGGATATTGACTACCGCATACGTGAAGCTCAAAAAAATGATGTCGGGCGCGGACCTGCACGGCCTCTACGATGAGTTCTACGGGCAGGAGAAGTTCGTCCGCCTCATGCCGCCGGGCAGGTTCCCGGACATAAGCCAGGTAAGGGGCTCGAACTATTGCGACATAGGCGTCTACGCGGACGAGAAGAAAGGCACGGCCATAATCGTATCCGCCATAGACAACCTCGTAAAGGGGGCGTCCGGACAGGCGGTACAGAACATGAACATAATGGCCGGGCTCAAGGAGGATACGGGGTTGCAGAGCCCGCCGATGGCGGTTTAGGGGAAGGCCGCTTGCTTATTTTTGATTTAAAAGAAAAGAGGGGCCGCACCCGGAATGGGTGCGGCCCATTTCATTTTCAGGGCGTGCCAACCTTGCCTAAACTCTGCTTTTCCGTGCCTCTAAATAAAAAAAACCCGGGGGGCTTGCTGCTCCCCGGGCAATATAGAAAACTCTCTAAGCTTAGAAATTTAATTTTATAAGGTCTACGGACTCTATCTCCTCGACCTTGTTTACCTTCTCATCGAATACCTTTTCCTTCTTTACCGTGGGCATGTTGAATGTGACCCTGCCGTCCTCCACCTCGGCCCCCGCCCTCTCCACGACCCCGCTTGTGGCGATCCCGTAGGCCGCGCCCCCGAGTATGCCTACGCCCGCGCCCGTGGCTATATAGTCTATATGGTCGCCGGGGTTGTCGGTGAGCAGGAGGACCGCGGTGCCGAGGAGCGCGCCTATGAGGCCGCCGTAGAGGGAGTCGGTCAAGGTCCTCTGCATGGTGTCTTCCGCCATTACTGCCCTGGCCGAGAACGAGAAAAGGAAAGAAAAGACGAGGAATACAGCCAGATACTTCTTGAGCCTTTGCATCATTTGCATCTGGTCTCCGGGACTGAATTTTGAAAAAAAGGCCATAAATATGATAACTTTTTTATATGATATATGTCAAGTAAAATTGCCCGCCTGAAGCCTTTTAGTATATAATCAAAGCCATGCTGAGGCTCATTTTACTACCAATAATAAAAATGGCCGGGCCTATGCGCGGGGAGACGAGCCAGGGGCTTTATGTAAAAAAAAGAAAGGAGAAAAAAATTGTCTTGGCGATCCCTTGAAGTGGAGTAGCCGCGCTCAATCCCGTAGTCTGCCCGGAGACGCATTTAAGGTGCGTTGTCTGGGGCGCGCCTTACGGTCTTTTTCACGGCCATCTTGAGCGCCGCCTGCCCCGGCCCCTAAGGCATTCCAACCAAGGCCGGTTGAAACCATAAACTTTGTGTGAGAAAGGAGTCTGGTCTTATAACTAATTGATATCTAAAGGTTTTTTGGTTATTTCAGGCCTCTTAAATACTTGACATACCTTTATAACAAGCTATACTGAAGACAGGAGGGGCGGATGACTATAACAATTGGGGTGTATGAGTTCGCAATCCTTATCATAGCCCTGGCGTTTCTTATACTCGTAATAACATTGATACCAACGCTCCTCCAGCTGAAAAAGACGATAAAGGCATTTGAGGACCTGACGGAAGAGAGCAAGAGGACGGTAGAGACCCTGAACTCCATAATAAAGGGGGCGGGGGCGCACTCCGGGGACATAGAGGAGGTCGTAAAGAGCGTAAAGGACGTGGTCTTAAGGCTTACCGACCTCATGGCCATGCTAATCGACAATGTAAAAAGCCCTTTGATCACCATAATAAGCCTGATTTTCGGGGTCGAGCAGGGGTTCAAACGGTTCTTCAGCAGGGATAAAAAAGGAGGTGGAGGCGATGGCAACTAACAGGAACGCTTTCTTCGCATTTTTGCTCGGCGGAGTTGTCGGGGCTGGCGTAGCCCTCCTGTATGCACCGGCTTCAGGCGTGGAGACGAGGAGGAAGATAAAGGACGGCATCGACGACGCAGGCGACTGGGCGAAAGACAGGTACGAAAACACCCGTGACAGGGTCACTGACGGCACTGAGAAGGTAAAACAGTTCATCTCCGATAAAAAGGAAGACCTCCAGTCAGCTATCGAGGCCGGCAAGGACGCTTTCAACAAAGGGCGTGAAAGGCTGGCCGGAGGAAGATAACCTCCTTCCCTGCCGAATCAAAGTTTCATAGTCCGCCATCTCCCGCGGCAGAATCCGCGGGACCGGCGGACGAAGTGAAAACAATCTTTTCACATTCCAAAGGCCCCGGCCTTTTTAATGACGGGGGCCCTTGATTTCTCTGCAAAATTGTGCGGCGGTGATGGCGCTGCCGCACAATTTGTTTATTCGGCTGAAAAAAAGCGTAAAAGTTTTCCCTCAGGGGTCTCTCGTCTGCTCCCGGAGAGCGCGCCAGCGCGCCCTGACAACGGAGATAACGGGGAAGAGCGGTAGCGGAAAAATCTGAAGGAGTCTATTGATGCCGGGAGAGCCGAAAGTGACGCTCAGCGTCGCCACCGCCGATGTCGGCGGTTTTGTAGGACATGTCAGCATCCACCCCGAGTTACTGGATACGGCGAAAGAGAGGCTCTACGGGGCCCGCGAAAAGGGCGCGATAATAGATTTTCACGTGCTACGCTGCGGGGACGACATCGAGCTCCTCATGACGCACGAGAACGGCCCTGACGACAGGGAGGTGCACGAGCTCGCGTGGAACACATTCAAGGCGTGCCAGGAGGCGGCCGTGGAATTGAAGCTCTACGCCGCCGAAAAGGGCATGGTCAGGGACGTCTTCACGGGGAGCCTCAGACGCATGGGGCCGGGTATCGCCGAGATCGAGTTCATTGAAAGAAAGAGCGAGCCCGTCCTCGTCCTTATGGCGAACAAGACCTCGGTGGGGGTATGGAACCTCCCTCTATACAGGATATTCGCGGACCCTTTCAATACGCCGGGCCTCATACTCGACCCCGCCATGCTCGACGGCTTCTCCTTCAGGATCCTGGACCTGAAGGAGGGGAAAGAGATAACCCTCAGGTCCCCTGAGGAGATGCACTACCTGCTTGCGCTCGCGGGCTCGGTGTCGAGGTACGTGATAAGCTCCGTTCACAGGAACTCCGACAGAGAGCCGGTGGCCGTCATATCGTCCCAGAAGTGCAACATAGTCGGCGGAAAGATAACGGCGCGGTGCGAGCCTGCCGTGGTCTTCAGGTGCCATGTGGGCTTCCCGGCGGTCGGAGAGGTCATGGAGGCGTTCGCCTTCCCGCACCTCGTGGAAGGGTGGATGAGGGGCTCGCATATCGGGCCGCTAATGCCGGTGCCCTTCTACGAGGCGAACCCGACACGGTTCGACGGCCCGCCGAGGGTGATAGCGGCGGGGTTCCAGGTCACCGACGGCCGCCTGATAGGCCCGCACGACATGTTCGACGACCCGAGCTTCGACGAGGCGCGCCGCACCGCCAACCAGGTCACGGACTACATGAGAAGGCACGGCCCCTTCCAGCCCCACCGCATGCCGCAGTCCGAGATGGAATATACAGCCATGCCCATCGTCCTCGATAAGCTCAAGGACAAGTTTAAAAAGATAGAATAGGGCGTATTTGCTGAGAAAAGGCGCGGATAGCCCCCACAGACCCCATAGTCCGGTGTCGTTCAAGGCGGGCAAGCTGCCTGTAAGGCTCCTTGCCGGGCTCCTCAAAAGGTATGCCCGAGGCGGAAAGGGCGTAGTCATAGGCCCTTCCGTGGGCATCGATTCCGCCGTTATAGACGTCAAAGGCGGCTTTCTCGCCGCGAAAACGGACCCGATAACTTTCGTAGCCGACGACATCGGGTTCTATACCGTATACATAAACGCCAACGACATAGCCGTCATGGGCGGCACGCCGAGGTGGCTGCTCGTAACCATACTCCTGCCCGAAGGCAAGGCCACCGAAGGGCTTGTGAAAAGGATATTCT
This sequence comes from Deltaproteobacteria bacterium, assembly GCA_016219015.1. Lineage (GTDB taxonomy): Bacteria > Desulfobacterota > GWC2-55-46 > GWC2-55-46 > GWC2-55-46 > JACRCL01. The sequence goes on along the minus strand of JACRCL010000029.1, from coordinate 51,403 downwards.
CGCAGCTCTACCGGACCTGCCGGGACCTTGACGTAGCTCTCTGCGGAGGTCATACGGAGGTCACCCGCGGCATAGACAGGCCAATAGTCATAGGCGCGATGCTCGGGGTGGTGCCTGAGGACAGGGTAATCACCGGCGCGGGCGCGAGGCCGGGAGATGATATAATATTAACAAAGGGCATAGCCATAGAGGCGGCGAGCGTTATCGCGAGGGTCAGGGAAAAGGAACTGGCCCGGATATTCCCTAAGCCCTTTATCGTAAAGTGCAAAAACTTGATAAAGAGGCCGGGGCTCGGGGTCGTAAAGGACGCCAAGGCCGCCCTTAAATGGGGGCGCGTACACGCCATGCACGACCCCACGGAAGGGGGGCTCGCCACGGGGCTCCATGAGCTTGCGATAGCCTCGGGGTGCGGGGTCTTGGTGGACAAGGCCTCGATACCGGTCCTTCCGGAGGCCCGGAGGCTCTGCGCTCATTTCGGGCTCGATGTCATGGGGGCGATAGCCTCAGGGGCGCTTATCATCTCCGTCGCCCCGGAAGACTCGGGCAGGGTGATAAAAGGTCTCGATAAGGCCGGAATCAGGGCGGCCGTAATAGGCAGGGTCACACGAAAAAGAGAAGGCGTTAAGATAATCGAAGGCGGAAAATTGAAGCCGCTAAGACTTTTCGAGAGGGACGAGGTCACGAGGATACTTTAAGAAACAGACGGGGCTTCCCCCGTGGCGCGCGGCAGCGCGGATTACCTATACCGCGACCGGCACCGTGTCCGTGGCTTCCCCCCGTGGCGCGCGGCAGCGCGCAAAAAGGCCCTTTGTAAAAGCGCGGCAAGTTGCGTGATATCAGGGCCCTAAGAAAAAATAAACGTAAATTTTTCCATTCTTAAACAGGAGGGCCTTATGAAGCGAGGGCCGCAGTTCTTCAAGAAAAAGGCTATAGATACCGCGAAAGACCCTTATCTTACGGCAGTAGAGCCAAAGGACCCGTCTTCATGCAAAAAATGCGGCTCCGTATACCACGGGAAGAGATGGGTCTACAAAGACGCTGTCCCTGCCGAGCTGCTTGAAAAGGCCAAGCCGGACACGCTCTGCCCCGCGTGCATGAAGATAAGGGACAATTACGCGGAGGGCTTCCTTGTGGTCGAAGGAGAATTCGTAAAAGAGCACAGGGAGGAGATACTGAACCTCATAAGGAACAAGGAGACCCTCGCCCTGAGCATAAACCCGCTCGAGCGGATAATAAGCCTGAAGGAAAAGGCGGGGCTCATAGAGATCTCCACCACCACCGAGAAGCTCGCCCAGAGGATAGGCCAGATACTTTCCAAGGCCTTCCACGCGGAGGCGGAGTTCAAGTGGAGCTCGGACACCAAGCTGGCCCGCGTGATATGGAAGAGGGACGGTTAAGCGGCGCCCTGCGCCCTCGCCCTTCGCGCGCAGGGTCATTACAATAAGTCTAACAGGTTTGCAGCCCAGGGGTGCATTGATATGAGGGAGGCAAGGCTCTACAACCCCGCCGAAAAAGGCTATGTCGACTGTTATCTCTGCGAGTTCCGCTGCCATATAGCCGACGGCAGGCGGGGTGTTTGCGGGGTCAGGGAGAACATAGGCGGGGTCCTCTATACCCACATCTACGGCCGCCTGATAGCCGAGCACATCGACCCTATAGAGAAAAAGCCGCTCTTCCACTTCCAGCCTTCCTCGAGGTCCTATTCGATAGCAACGGTAGGCTGCAACTTCAGGTGCCTCCACTGTCAGAACGCCGAGATATCCCAGATGCCGAGGGACAGCAAAATGATACTCGGCGAGGAGGCGGCCCCTGACGAGGTCGTAGCCGAGGCGGTTGCGGCGGGCTGCTCGTCCATCTCCTACACCTACACCGAGCCTACGATATTTTTCGAATACGCGTATGACACCGGCGTCCTTGCCAGGGAGCGGGGGCTGAAGAACGTCTTCGTCACGAACGGGTACATGACGCCGGAGTGCCTCGATGAGATGAAAGGCGTGCTCGACGCGGCGAACGTGGACATAAAGGCCTTTTCCGAGGGCTTTTACAGGAAGGTCTGCGGCGCCACCCTCGCCCCGGTGCTCAAATCCATAGAGCGGATGAGGGAGCTCGGGGTCTGGGTCGAGGTCACGACGCTGGTCATCCCCACCCTGAACGACAGCGAAGGGGAACTCCGCGACATAGCGAAATGGATATACAGGACTGACAAGTCCATGCCGTGGCACATAAGCGCCTTCCACCCGGCGTACAAGTTGAATAACATCCCGCCCACGCCGGTTGAGACTATAACGAGGGCGCGGGAGATCGGCCTTGAGGAAGGGCTCAGGTACGTCTACACCGGCAACGTGCCCGGACAGGAGGGGGAATCGACTTTCTGCTATAATTGTAAGAGACTCCTCATAGAGAGATACGGCTTTACCGTAAGGAAGAACCTTGTGGCAGAATCCAGATGCCCGCACTGCGGCTCCGTCATTGACGGGGTCGAACTCTAACCTTCGAAAGCCCGGCCTTTTTGCGTAAAGGCGCGGGGGCCGCGTCTTTCAGGCGCGCATGGCCCGAAGGTCCATTTAATGACCGGAAAGGAGGGAGCTATGTTAGTCGAGTTCAGCATAATACCTGTCGGCTCCGGCGAGAGCCTCGGGGACGCCATCGCGAGCGTGTTGAAGATAGTGGATGAGAGCGGCGTCCCTTACAGGGCGAACGCCATGGGCACCGTCATCGAGGGCGGCTGGGACGACTGCATGGGGCTCATAAAGAAGTGCCATGAGGAAGTGATGAAAAAGGCCCCGAGGCTCCATGCGAGCATACAGATAGATTTGCGGCCCGGCAAGCCCCTCGACCGCCTGACCGAAAAGCTCAAGAGCGTGGAGAAGCGGTTGGGAAAGAAGATAAAGACATAGTCGCGCCCGTCGAGATCGACGGGAGCTACGGCGAGGGAGGGGGGCAGATACTCCGTACGGCCCTGGCGCTGTCCTGCCTTACCGGGCTCGCGTTCAGCGCCTTCAGGATAAGGGCCGGCAGGAAAGACCCGGGGCTCAAGCCCCAGCACCTCTTGAGCGTGAAGGTGGCCGCGGCCATAACCGGCGCCGAGGTAAGAGGCTGTAGCCTGAATTCCACGGACCTTGTCTTCATACCCGGCCCGATAAGGCCGGGGGACTACTCCTTTGACGTCGGGGAACAGAAGGCGAGCGCAGGGTCCGCAAGCCTTGTCTTTCAGACGGTACTGCCGCCTCTGTCCTTCGCGGGCCTCGCTTCCCGCCTGAAGATAAGGGGCGGCACGCACGTCGAGTGGTCGCCCACGGCGGATTACATCGAATACGTATTCCTCCCTTCGATAAGGCGGATGGGTGTGGAGGCGGAATTAAGCAACCCTGTCGCTGGCTATTACCCTATCGGTAAAGGCGAAATAGAGGCTGATATCAGGCCTTCGGCCAGACCGTTGAAGCCGCTTGACCTGAAGACGCGGGGCAGGCTGCAGGAGGTGTCCATCACCTCCGCGGCCTCGAACCTCCCGGTTTCGATAGCGGAAAGGCAGCTTTCAGGGGCTCTGGCGGCCCTCAAAGACCTTCCAGTTGAGCCCTCTGTCAGGGTGATACAGCCCCCTTCGGAGGGCCGCGGCACTTATCTATTCATCCTGACAAGGTTTGAAAAGTCCGTGGCCGGGTTTTCCGCGCTCGGGGCAAGGGGCAAGAGGGCCGAGGCCGTCGGAGGCGAGGCCGCTGAAAAACTCTTGCATTTTATCGAAGGCAAAGGTACTGTCGAAAGGCACCTGGCCGACCAGCTGGCCATATACATGGCCCTGGCAAGGGGCCTGTCCTCTGTCACCATAGAAGAAGCGACCGGCCACCTTAAGACGAACATACACGTCATAGAGAAGTTCCTCCCCGTGAAGTTCACGCTTGCCGGGGGAACTGTACCAGCCCCCTGTACCCTTGTAGTAGAAGGCTGCGGTTATGTGTAAGTCCGGCTGAGCGCCGGTCATGTGAAGGGACGGACCGACCTATGGACACTTCCCGTTTCCTCGAAAGTTTAATCCTTACCTTCATACCCCTTTTCGTGGCCATGGAGCCGATAGGGATACTCCCCATTTACCTGTCGATGACACGGCCGCTGGCCCCCTCGGAGAAGCGGTACGTTCTCTTCTACTCCATACTGACCGCGGCGGCGATAACGCTCGCCTTCCTCCTCCTCGGCAAGGGGATGTTCATAGTGCTGGGCATCACCATCTCTGATTTCCAGATAGCGGGCGGCCTTATCCTCTTATCCATCGCCATCGCCGACATAGTCTACGCGGCGCGGGGGACCTCGATGGAGGCCCCTACCAGCGGCGTCGGCATAGTCCCGATAGGCACACCGCTCATAGCCGGGCCCGCGGCTCTTACGACGCTCCTGATGCTGAGCGACCTTTACGGGTTTGTGCCCACCCTTGCCGCGCTCATAGTAAACCTCTTCATAGTCTGGCTTATCCTGCTCTCGTCCGAGGCGATAGTCAGCCGCATAGGGGAAAAGGGCGCGATGGGCATATCGAAGGTGATTTCGCTCCTGCTCGCGGCCATAGCGGTCATGATGATACGCCGGGGGATCGAGGGGTTGCTCCTTTAGCCGAAATGCCTTATAATGCTCCATTAACAGGGCTGAAAAATCCATCCTGGACTTTTCAGCCACGGCTTGGCCGACTAAATTCGACCAAGCCTCACAAATTGCTCGACTTTCTTGTCTCGCAATTTGGCAATCCTTCCATGGATTGCATATCAGGTTGCGTTTTTCCGCAACCTGATAAAGGCCCGTTGGGGCAACTGATTTACGTCATATAAAGCGCCCCCTTACTGCTATATAATGGGCCTTGTCGTGATCCAAAAAGGAGGGCTTATTTGTAATGCTCAGACTCGCTCTTTTCCTTCATATCATCTCCGCGATCTTCTGGGTGGGGGGGATGCTTTTCCTCGTCGCCGTGGTCGCCCCATACCTTAAATCGCTCCCGGACCCCGCGGACAGGGCGAAGATATACCAGGTGGTCGGGAAGCAGTACAGGTTCTGGGGGTGGGTGGCGATAATAACGCTCCTTGTCTCGGGCCCAATAATACTGTATTTCCTCTATGGCATACCGCCTGGCGGGATAGTAAGCCCGTCCCTCCACTCCACCGGTTTCGGCAGGACGCTCGCCATCAAGCTGTCGCTCGTGGCTTTGATAGTATTGAGCAGCCTGGTCCATGACTTCTGGCTCGGGCCGAAGGCGCGCGGCTCCGCCAGGTTCTCTTCCATAGCCCGGATATTCGGCAGGACGAACCTTATCATAGCCCTGCTGATAGTGCTGTTCGCGGTCTTCCTGAGGGCGGGCGGCATATAATAACGTATGCATAATAACATATGCACAAATTTGACCCACAGCGCATAGAGCGCCTAATAAGCGAAGAGAGGCGGAGCCAGATACAGCCCGAGGCGGTCCTGCGGGACGCGGGGCTTAAAGAGGGCGGCTACATGGCGGACATAGGCTGCGGGCCGGGCTTTTTCACCATACCGGCTTCAGGGATAGTCGGCCCCGGAGGCCTTGTCTACGCCCTCGACACGCAGGAAGAGATGCTCGAAAGGCTTGCGGGCAGAGGACTGCCCCCCAACGTAATACCCAAGAGGTCGGGCGAGCACTCTTTCCCCATGGACGACAACAGGCTCGACTTCGCCCTTATAGCCTATGTCCTCCATGAGACAGAGGACAAGGCCCTTTTCATCAAGGAGGTGAAGAGGGTTTTGAAGCCGGGCGGGACTGTCCTCATAATAGACTGGAAGAAGATAAAGGAAGAGAAGGGCCCGCCCGTGGAGGAGCGGCTGACGGAGGCGGACTGCATAGGTCTTCTCCATCGCGCCGGGTTTTCGTCGATCAAGGGGTCTTCCATGAACCCGTCGCATTACAGGATAACGGCTACAAAATAGGCCACAGTACTAATTTAAACGAACGCAAAAAATGGCTTTAGACGAGGCGGCCGACGAGGAAAACCGCAGGCGTACTTCTTAGCAGGCTGTTGAAAACAGCCTGCTAAGCAATCCATGGATGGATTGCCAAATTGCGAGGCTTTAAAAGCCGGGCAATTTGTGAGACTTGGACGGATTCATTCCGGCCAAGTCGTTGTTGAAAAAGCCATGGATGGACTTTTTCAATATGATAGTACGTCGAGGATTTTCCGAGGAGGACAACAAAGTATAAAGACATTTATTGCGTTCGCGGTAGACCTGATGGATAAAAAAATAGACGGCGCTACTCTTTCCCTTGTTCGCGGCGACATAACTGTCGAGGAGACCGATGCCATTGTGAACGCCGCGAACTCCAGGCTCGCGGGCGGGGGCGGCGTGGACGGAGCCATACACAGGGCCGGGGGGCCGTCTATAATGGATGAGTGCAGGAAGATCGGGGGCTGCCCCACGGGCGAAGCCGTCATCACGACCGCCGGGGACCTCAAGGCCAGGCGCGTCATCCATACCGTCGGCCCGGTATACAGGGACGGCCGCCACAGGGAGCCGGAGCTTTTAGCCTCGGCTTACAACGCGTCCCTTGAGCTTGCTCTGAAAAACAACCTCAAGAGCGTCTCGTTCCCCTCCATAAGCACCGGCGCCTACGGTTACCCCGTAGAAGAGGCCTCCGAGATAGCCCTCAATACCGTAATCGGGTTCCTCCGCTCGAACAAAGGCATAACCCTCGTCCGTTTCGTACTCTTCTCGGACCGCGATTATGGGGTCTACAAAAGCACCCTCGAAAGACTCCTCCCCTAAACCCGCTTGACGGCCCCCTTGACAGTAATGACGAGCGGCGCGATAATCTATTTATGGAATTGACTTTCATTTTCAGGAGGGCATCATGGAAAGGCCGGATAGAGGCGAGGACTTCAGGTGGTACTCCGACAGGCCGGTTGCGGCCGGGGATTTCAATAAACTTAACGATGTTGCGATATTCGCGGGCCAGCTAATAGAGATGCACGCCTCCATTACGAAAAACGAGATCAAGTCCCTGATCGACAAGGGCCGCGCCTTCAGGCTCGTGGCCGTCATGGACAGGGACGGCTTCGAGGCCGGGCATATATGCGGCTCCATCAACATACCCGTGGCTCGGGTCGAGGAGGACGCCCTTAACCTCATAGGCCGCGACGAGCTTGTAGTCGTCTACGGCAAGGGGGCCGGCGACGCCTCCAGCGCCGTAGCCGCCGACAAATTCATCACGCTGAACTACCATTACGTCCTCAGGTACAAAGGCGGCCTGAACGAATGGAGGGCCGCCCGCGAATGCCTCGAAGGCAGGCCCCAGGAGGTTAAAAAGGCCGCCTGAGGCGTTTTTTTCAGCCTGCGTTACCTGCCGGTCCCTATTCGTATAAGTTGAATGGGTATGCCAGCCGCAATCCCGTCGCTTCAGCGGCGGGTCAGGCTGGCAAATAAAAATGATATTCCGTACCATCAAAATTCTCCGTCATTTATGGCGGAGAATTTTCAGCTCCCCCTTCTTGACTCCAGGACGGTTGAGGGCTATACTTAAATAGGTGATTTTGATAATCAAAATCGATAAATACGGAGGTCAGAGGCCATGATAAGGAACATAAGCACAGAGGAACTGAAGGGGATGATGGACAGCGGCCAGAGCTTTGTGCTTGTGAACGTGCTTGACGGCTCCAGCTATGAGAAAGAGCATATATGCGGCTCTATCAACATACCGGTGCAGGAGATTGCCATAGAGGGACCGGGGCTGCTGAACAGGGGCGAGACAGTGATACTGCACTGCTCCGGCCCCGGATGCACGGCGAGCCTTTCGGCGGCAACCAAGCTTGAAGCGATCGGGTACAGGGACATAAGGGTGTTCGAGGGCGGAATAGAGGAATGGAAAAAAGCCGGTTATTGCCTTGAAGGCGAGGCATACAAAGAGGCAGCGGCCTGAGAGTGAGCCCATAAAGGGAACTTGCGGATATCAATCTGTCTTCCCTTAAGGAGAAAAGGCGTGTTTTTTAAAACGCCTTTTCTTTTTTTTATTCCCCCACCTTGGCCAGCAGGCCTTTCTTCTTGACGACCTTGAAGTTCCAGCCGTAGAAAAGAAGCGACGCGGTCATATACGCGATATTGAGCCCGGCCGCCCAGACGAGGTCCTCCACGGGGAAGGCCCCTTTCGATATGACCTGCCTCATTCCCTCGAAGACGTGGGCCGAGGGTATGAAGAACGCGACCTGTTTGAGGAAGCCGGGCAGGACCGATACCGGGTAGAAGACCGCGGAGACGGGCTGGAATAGGAGGGCTATGCCCCAGGCAAGCACCTCTGCCTCCTGCCCGAACCTCATTATGAGGGCCGTGGTTATGATGCCTATCGACCAGCCCATGACTATGAGGTTCAATACGAGCGGTATGAGAGGGAAGCCGAGCAGGAATATGTCGAACGAGTAGAGCACGTACGCGAGCGTCACCATCACGGTGGACGTGAGCAGGAGCTTTATGACGCTGAGGAAAAGGAGCGAGGCTATGTACTCGGCGGGGCTCAGGGGGCTTACGAATATGTTAAGGAGGTTACGCGACCAGACGTCCTCGAGGAAAGATACCGAAATCCCCTGCTGGCTCCTGAAGAGTATGTCCCAGAGTATGAGCGCGCCTATGAAGAGAGTTATGAAGTCCCTCGGGGTGCCCCTCGTAAGGTAGATGCTCACGAAGCCCCAGACTACGAGGTCCAATACCGGCCAGTAGAAGACCTCCATGAGCCTCGGCAGGCTCCTCTTGTAGAGGTAGAGGTGGCGCTCGGTGTAGGCGAATATCCTTGATAACTTCATGGCGTCTTTTCCCGCGCGAGCCTTAACGGGGCCTCGCAATCTTCAGGAAGACCTCCTCGAGGTCCTCTCCCTTGAACTCCTTTTTAATGTCTTCCGGCCTTCCGGCCGCTATGACCCTGCCCCTGTCCATGAATATGATCCTGTCGCTCATCTCCTCCATCTCCTTCATGTTGTGGGAGGTGTAGAGGATCGATAATCCTTTTTCGTCTTTTATCTTTTTAAGGAGCTTCCTCGTCTTGTCGGCTATGTCCGGGTCGAGGCTCGCAGTTGGCTCGTCGAGGAAGAGTATGCGCGGGCTGTTAAGGAGGGCCTTGCAGAGGCAGACCCTCGTTATCTGGCCCGAGGAGAGCCTCCGCGCGGGGGTATTCTTGAGCCCTTCTATCTCAAATATCCTCAGGAGCTCGTCTATCCTGTCCTTGGGCCTTTTTACCCCGTAGAGCCTCGCGAATACCATCAGGTTCTCGCGCACGGTAAGCGAATACGGCAGCGATATGTATGATGAGGAGAAGTTCACGGAGGCCAGTATCTCTTCGCGGTTCGAGCCGAGCTCGAGCCCGAATATCCTTATCTCCCCGCTTGTGGGCGTTGTAAGCCCGAGGAGCATCTGCAGCGTCGTAGTCTTCCCCGCGCCGTTCGGCCCTATGAGTCCGAGTATCTCGCCCTCGTACATCTTGAACGATACGTCGTCCACGGCCCTTACGTGTCCGAAGAGCTTTGTAAGCCCGAGTACCTCGGCTATGGCGTTCATTTCCTCAAGGGCGTGCGCTCGCCGCCGGGGATGTACCTGTTCATCTCTTCGGCCTGCAGCATCTCCGAGTAGACCTTTTCGGCGTTGGCGGGCAGCCATTCGGAATACTTGAACCAGCCGCCGTACTTCGGGAGTCTTATCTCCCTTTTGATTTCCTCAAGTGCCCTGCCCTCTTTCATGAGCCTTCCGACCTCGGCCCTCAGGTCGTTCAGATAGGCCATGTATTCAACGGCGTCCTTTTTTTCGGCAAGCGGGCCGTGGCCCGGCACATATACAACGGCGTCTTTGTTTATGAGCCCCTGCAGGGCCGCGACCGCACCGGCGGTGTCGCCGTCATTCAGGAGCGGGAGTCTCCCCTTATACAAGAGGTCGCCCGCGAAGACGACCCTCTCGGCAGGCAGGTATACGAATATGTCGCCGTCGGTATGCGCGGGGCCCCCGGCGTATATGAGATCCACCCTCCTACCCCCGCTCCATAGCGTAAGCCTGTCCGTAAAAGTGAGCGTGGGCGGCGTGAGGTTGAAACCCAAAAGGCTCTCTTCGCCGAAGAACTTCCTGAACCTCTCCCTGTGCGCCCTGTCCCTTTCCATCAAGGCTTTCCTCGTGTTCTCGTGCGCTATAATGGCGCGCGCCTCATTGAAATACTGGTTCCCGAAGGTATGGTCGCCGTGGTAGTGGGTGTTTATCACGTATATCACGGGCCTGGGAGTGACCTCTTTAATCTTCTCTCTAAGCTCCCCGACAAGCTCCTTCGGGCCCTGGGAATCTATTACGATGACCCCTTCGTCGCCCACGATAAAACCGGAGTTCGTCGAGCCGTCCTTGCCTATGAAGGCGTAAACGCCCTCGGCGAGCCTCTCGACGGTAGCGGCATACGCCCCCGAAGCAATAAGCAAAAACGCAAAAAGCGCAAGAAATGGCAGGAAATGGACTTTTGTCTTCATATGCGCGCGCCTTTCATAAATTCCTTTAGAATCATATATAGATTCTATCCGCTGTTCGGATAAATACAAGATTTAATAGGACGCGGGAAAAGTCCCAAAAGTTGTCATTCTGAGGAGACGAAGGCGACGAAGAATCTCGAAACTTGTTGATTTCATTAGCTCAGGGATTCTTCGCTACGCTCAGAATGACGGGCTGAAAAATAGTTTCTGAGCGGCCTGTTAACCAATAGTAGCAAGCCGGGCGCGCATAATCAAGCCCGGTTGCGGTGGGCCCATGCCTCTGATAGAATTTAATAGGAAGGGGCTTTAACATGGCAAGGGGCATAAGGCTCTTCAAGGTGCTTGGCATACAGATCTCGATAGACTATACGTGGTTCATAGTCTTCGTGCTCTTCGCGTGGTCTCTCGCGTTCGGGTATTTCCCGTTCAGGAGCCCCGGCCTCGACAGGGGCGTATACATACTGATGGGCGTCGTATCGGCCATCCTGCTATTCGCCTGCGTCCTCATACACGAGATTTCCCACTCCTATACCGCCAACAGGATCGGCCTCGACATAAAGGAGATAACGCTCTTCATCTTCGGCGGCGTGGCGCAGCTTACGAAGGAGCCCGAGGACGCGATGTCGGAGCTTAAGATAGCGATAGCCGGGCCGCTCGCAAGCGGCGTCCTGGCCGTTATCTTCTGGGCGGCTTCACAGCTTGTAAACGGCGAGATATACCCGATACCCCACGCGATACTATCGTACCTCGCGCTCATAAACCTGGTGCTTATAATCTTCAACATGATACCCGGTTTCCCGCTCGACGGGGGCAGGGTCTTAAGGGCCATCTGGTGGGCGCGCACGGGCGATATAGGCGCGGCCACAAGGATAGCCAGCCGCATCGGCAAGGGCTTCGCCATATTCCTCATCATAATGGGCTTCCTCCAGATATTCATGGGCAACTTCACGGGCGGGCTCTGGTCGGTCCTCATAGGCGTGTTCGTCCAGCAGGCCGCCGAGTCGGGCTACCAGCAGGTGGTCCTGAAAAAGGCGCTCGAAGGGCTTAAAGTAAAGGACCTCATGTCGAGGGGCGTGGTCACCATAGGCGGGGAGAGCACCGTGAACGAGGCGGTCGAGAACTTCTTCTTCAAATATCACTTCATAAGCTTCCCGGTGACATCGGACAACCACGTTTCGGGCCTCCTTACGCTGAATGACGTAAGGGCGGTGGAGAAGGAGAGGTGGGGCAAGGTCAGGGTAAGCGACGTGATGGAGAAGCTCGGGCCTGACGACATATTGAAGCCCGAGGACACCGCGATGGACGCGCTAAACAAGATGGTCGGCTTCAACCACGGCAGGTTCCCGGTAGTGGAGAACGGCCGGCTGGTCGGCATAATCTCGAGAAGGGACATAATGAAGACGCTCGAGTTCAAATCCGGGCTCGGAAAATAACGCCGCTGCCCCTAAGCATTTAATTGGGGAACGGAAAAATAAAAAGCCCCCCGCCCTCAAAAGGGCGGGGGGCTTTCCTGTGACGTGTCAGTGAGTTGCCGTATCGACGGTTACCTTGCGCTCGTTGAGGGGCTGTACAGGCCTGTTATTGTGCTTCATTATCGCCTGTATCCTGTTTATCTGCGCCTCGGACATCGGTACCGGTGTCTTCAGCACTATCCACTTCACGCTCTCGCTGCACGGAGGGGTCGTAAGGGAGCCGCTGTACCTGTAGAACGACCTTGTCGCGGGCAGGAGGCTCTCGGCGTTGACAGTAACCTTTACTTCCTTCTTCTCGTCGGCCTTCTGCGGCAGGTTGGCCCATATCTCGTTGAAAGCGGGGTTCTCATTGCCTTTCTCTATGAGCACGCCTACTACCGCGAGCTCGCCCTTGTCGTTCTTGTGTACCAGGTGGATCTCGTTGCCGAAGGACTTGCCGCCTATCGTGTGCTCGCTCGGGGTATGGAAGTGGAACTGCACGAGCTGGTAGTCCTGGCCGTCGACCTTTATGGAGCTCCCCTTGTCGTAGACTACCTGCACCGTGTGGCCGTTATTGAGGATGTTGAGCTGGGTGGGCTTGTAGTTGAACTCGATGTCAGGCAGGTCGAGGTTCTCAGCCCCCGATATGTCGATGGGCGACTGCTGCTTGCCCTCTCCGCAGGCCTTGAACTCCTCGGACATCTTGCCCCAGTGCTCGGGGCCGTGCTCCCCCTCGTAAGTCCAGTGCGGGTGGCCCGTCTCGCTCGCGTTAGCGTAAGAGAAGCAAAGGCCCATGCCTACGCTCAGCGCTATTGCCATTATCGATCTTCCAAAGCGCATTTTCAAAACTCCTTTCCTGCCGCCGTGCGGCTTTTTTTGTTTGAAGACCTATGAGGCTAATACAAACTAAAACACCCTACGAACGTAAGAAATGGCTTTAGACGAGGCGGACGACGAGGAAAACCGCAGGCGTACTTTTTTGTACGTCGAGGATTTTCCGAGGAGTACAACGAAGTATTAAAGTCATTTATTACGTTCGTAATCTATCTCAGGAGCATTCGTAAGGATACTACCAACAGCGCCGCCCCGAAGACCTTCTCCAGTATGGGGTTCGAGAGCGACACCGCGAGCCTTGCGCCCAGGAGCCCACCGAAGATGAACCCCGCGCACAGGAGCCCCGCTACCTTGATATCCACATAGCCCTGCGAGTAGTATGTCCACGCCGCGAGTATGCCTATGGGCGGGACCATCATGGCAAGCGTCGTGCCCTGCGCCCCGTGCTGTGAAAAACCGAAAAGGAAGACGAGCGCCGGCACTACGATTATCCCGCCGCCTATGCCCACGAGCCCGCTTACGACCCCTGCCGCGAGGCCCAAAATCAGGAAGAGTATTATCTGCATGCCCGCCCCCCCTTCGGAGAGTGTATATACCATAAAACCCTTAAAATTTAAATACAAGTCTTAGAAGGGCCTGCAGGACGAGGAAACCGACGTCTTTGGCCAGCTCTTTCGGCTCTATGGGCGGCTCGTCGAGGCTGGTAGCCTGGAGGGTATCGAGGGTAGACGGGGCCGAGATGTTCGATACGTCAAGCTCCTTCTGGAGGTGCTTGAGCGTTTCAAGACCCGGCCTGTATAGCCCGTTTTCCTTCTTGAAAGACTCCCTGTGTCTCGCGTATTTACCAAGCTCCCCGCGGTTGAGCCACAGGCCGCTGCACCTCTGACACCTTTTTATCGAAGCGTCCTTGGGAAGGAGCGGGGCATTAAATGGTATGAGGTCTACGTTGCACTTTGGACATTTGTCCGACCCGGCGCTTCCGGCTACCGGGGAGACGAGCGCATTGAGGTCGACCTCTTCCAGTGCCTTTATCGACTCAGCCTTTACGAAGTATAGCTCCCATTTATCGAACCAGACCCCTCCGCACGCCCGGCACTGGTCGAGCAGGAGGAACCTGCCGTACGTGGCCTCCGCGTAGACCTCTTTGAGCTTGCCCCCGCATTCCGGGCAGGAGAGCCCCCTTTCCTCAGCCGCCTTGTCCATCTAAGCCTTGCCTCCGGCGTAGCCCATCTTCCTAAGCCTCTCTATCCGCTCCTTTACCGGCGGGTGGGTGGAAAGCACGTCCGCGAAGAGCCCCTCCTTCTCGTCGAGCTTCCTCTTTAGCGGGTCGCTTATGAAAAGGTGCGCCGTGCCCCTGCGCGCTGTCCTCAATGGGGAGGTGGCAGTGGCGATCTTTTCAAGGGCAGAGGCGAGGGCGAGCGGGTTGCGGGTAAACTCCGCGCTGCTCGCGTCAGCCTGGTACTCCCTGCTCCTCGATACTGCCATGGCGATTATCCTCGACACAAAAGGCGAGAGCACGACGAAGAGCGCGATTACAAGCAGCGCCAGCGGATGCATGCCACGGTCTTTAAGATTCCTCCTCGGCCTTATGCCGCCGTACCTCCATGTCCTTACGGCCCAGTCCGTCAATATGGCTACAGTGCCCACGAGGACGGTGACGACCGTCATCGTAAGTATGTCGCGGGACTTTATGTGCCCCATCTCATGGGCCACAACGGCCTGAAGCTCCTCCCTGTTCATCGTGTCGAGCAGGCCCTGGGTCACGCCCACGACCGAGTCTTCGGGGCCCCTGCCCGTGGCGAACGCGTTGGGCGCGGGGTCGGGAAGTACGCATATCTTCGGCATCGGGAGACCCGAGGCGAGCGCCATCTCGGTCACTATGTTATGGAGCCTTTTGTGGGCGGGGTCCTCGAACCTGAGACTTTCGGCGCCGAGGGAGCGGAGCACTATTGAGCTTCCGTAGTAGTAAGAGACGAAACCGTTGACGGAGGCGAACGAGACGGCTAAAACAGTGGCAACCGGGAGCCTCTTTAAGTCGATGGTCCCGTAGGTGTAGATATCGACGGAGACCCCGATGAGGACCACGAAAATAAAAAAACCCAGCATGAGGAGCGCCGTTATCCTCCGGTTCCTTGCCTGCTGGGAGTATATGTCCGTCATGGCCGGGGTTCGTGAGCCTATTTCATGCCGAGGTCGACTTTGGGTACCTGTTTCTCGGCGGCCTCGGCCTGGAAGTAGTCAGCCTTCCTGAAGCCCAGTGCCGAGGCTATGAGCACGGCCGGGAATACCGACTGTTTTATGTTGAACTTCGCGACGAGGTCGTTATAGAACTGGCGGGCGAAACCTATGCGGTTCTCCGTCGAGGTAAGCTCTTCCTGAAGCTGGAGTATGTTCCTGTTGCTCTTCAGGTCCGGGTAGTTCTCCACGAGCGCGAAGAGTTTCCCCAAAGCCTGCGTCAGCATCCCCTCGGCCGCGCCCTTCTCGCCGATGGAGCCCGCGCCCATGGCCTTTGAGCGCGCCTCTATCACCCTGTTCAAGGTGTCCCTCTCGAACTCCATCGCGCCCTTTACGGTATTGACGAGGTTGGGGATGAGGTCGTGGCGCCTTTTGAGCTGGACGTCTATCTGGCGCCAGGCGTTCTCCACCTGGTTCTTGAGAGTGACGAGGCCGTTATAGGCGAGTATCGCCCAGAGCGCGATTACCGCTATTATTGCCAATACGATTATCGTTCCGTACAAGCCGCCTCCTTTTTGGCGCGCGCGCAGCGCGAGGTTCAGTGCGGTTATTTGTCGGATTTCCTGAAGAAGAGGTCGTGGAGGGTGTAGACCTCTTTTACGGCGTACTCTTTTACGCCGGAAGGCAAGGTTATGGAAAGCTCGTCGCCCTCGGACTTGTTGAGGAGCGCCTTGCCGATTGGCGAGCTTACGGATATCTTCCCGTTCCTCGCGTCGACCTCCTCGGGCGTGACCAGCTCGAAGACGACCTCCTCGCCGGTATTGGCGTCCTCGAGGTGGATCCTTGAGCCGAAGCCGACAGAGTCCTTAGGGATGTTGTCTAATTTAAGCGAGGCAAGCGTATTTATCCGCGCCGTCAGGTGGGCGACCCTGGCCTGGAGGAAAGACTGCCTCTGCTTGGCGGCCTCGTACTCGGCGTTCTCGCGCAGGTCCCCGTGCGCCGCGGCCTTCCGAAGCTCCTTGGGCACGTCTATCCTCAGTTCCTTCTCGACCTTCTGAAGCTCTTCCGTGAGCTGTTTTACTATGGGGAGCTCGTGCATCTGTTTCTCCTTAAAAAAGCCGTTCAGCCGGCCTTCAGCCTGCTAACTCCAGTCCTAAAACGCCTTCGATATGGAATGTCTGGGGGAACATGTCGATGAGCGCGGCCCTGTATACCCTGTACCCGCAGCCGGAAAGCAGCGAAATATCCCTTGCAAGGGTGGGAGGGTTGCAGGAGACGTAAATGATCCTTTTCGGCCTTAACCCTGAAAGGGCCTTCGCGGCTTGAGGCTCGCCACCCCGCGGCGGGTCTAATACTACCACATCGGGCGTGCGCCTTTCAAGGGCTTTAAAGCTCCGGTTAAGCCAGCCGAAAGAGTCCTCGCAAATGAAGTCCGCGTTCTCCGCGTTATTAAATAAAGCGTTATTTTTCGCGGCCTTTACGGCCTCCTTGTCCGCCTCTATCCCAAGGACCTGCCCCGCCTTTTTAGCAAGCGGGAGCGTAAGATTGCCAGCCCCGCAAAAAAGGTCGAGCACGTCCTCTTTCCCGGTAAGGCCCGCGTATTCGAGGACCTTGTCGAGCAGGTTCCCGTTCTGGAGGGGGTTCGTCTGCGAAAATACGCTCACGGGCGCTACGATGTTACACCCCCCTGCCCCGTATGAGAGCCTACTATCATCTTCGGCGATTATCCTTTTTCCTTTACCCTTTTTTGACGGCGAGAGCCGCACCTCGAACCCCTTCAGCCCCGCCCCGGTCAGGAGCTCCTTCCAGGGGAGCCCTGTATCCTCGCTTACGTAAAAGGCGGCCGCCGCCTTTTTCTCAAGGGCGCTTACGCCTATTTCGACCGAGTAGAGGGGGCGGAGGTCTTCGCCCGAGAACCTCTCCCTTATAGTTTTGTAAACCGAGTTAATGACCTGGTCGAGGAGCGGACACTCTTCTATCTCGACCACCCTGTGTGACCGCGCCTCGAAAAACCCCCACCTGCGGCCTTCGACATGGAAGCCCGCCCTTGAGCGGTAATTGAACTCCTTCGGCGAAGGGACGGGAGAGTCGAAACCGGCAAATCCGACCCCGCCGATCCTCCTTAAGCTCTCCTCGAATATCCTCTGCTTCCACTCGACCTGATGATTATACCCGATGTGCTGGAGGCTGCACCCGCCGCATACCCCGAAGTAGACGCATTCAGGTGGTTTCCTTATGGGCGAAGGGGTCAGGAGCTCTTTGATGACGCCCTCGGAGAAGCCCTTCTTCTCGGAGGTGACCTCGACCTTAACCTCGTCGCCGGGCGCGGCAAAGGGGACGAATACGACCTTGCCGTCGATCCTTCCTATCCCCCTGCTGCCGAAGGCGAGGGAGGTTATCTTTACGTTAGCTTCCATAAAAAAATAAGACTCCCCTCCAGAGGAGGGGAGCGGATAAGACGGCGTTAAGGCTTCTCAAAAAGCTCCAGATGCGAGGCGGCGAGGAGCGAGGAATGAGACGTACTTTTTTCGTACGTCGCAATGACCGAGTGACGAAGACAACAAAGCAGATGGACTTTTTGAGAAGCCGACTAAGAGGCCGGCGCCTTCTCCCTAACCATCCTCTTCATCTTCTCTATGGCCGAAAGCGCGTCGCCGCCGTACTCATCGGCCCCGATATTCTCGGAGAACTCCTTTGTGACCACCGCGCCGCCGACTATGGTCATGGCCTTTATCCCGCGCTCCCTGAGCCTTTTAATCACCTTGTCCATCTCAAGGACGGTAGTTGTCATAAGGGCCGAAAGGCCTACTATATCGACCTTGTTCCGCTCGGCCTCCTCTATTATCTTTTCCGCGGGCACGTTCTTCCCGAGGTCTATGACCTCGAAGCCGTGGTTCTCAAGGAGCGTCGCCACTATGTTCTTCCCGATATCGTGTATGTCGCCCTCTACGGTGGCCAGGAGGACCTTGCCGAGGCCGGGGCCGGTTTTACCTTTCAGCTCCTTTTTGAGCCGGGCGAAGGCCTTTTTCATCGTCTCCGCTGAGAGCATGACCTGCGGGAGATAATACCTGTTCGAAGCGAAGAGCCTGCCGACCTCTTCGAGGCCCGGCACAAGGCCGGAGTTGCTTATCTTTACCGGGTCCCACCCCTCTTTTAATCCCTGCTCCACGAGCCCGACTATGTTCTCCTCGTCGCCTTCTATAACGGCCTTCCTTATCCGGTCGCCTATGGACTTTACCTCGGCCTTCGTCTCGGCCTGCTCAGCGGGTTTCCGGGCGGGTTCTAAAAGCTGGTGCCTCTTTATGTACCTCTCGGCGCGGAGGTCCCTGTTCATCAAGACGAGCGACGCGTGGTACGCGTCCATCATAGCCTTGTTCTCGGGGTTTATTATCGCGGCGTCGAGCCCCGCGGCAAGGGCCATTGTGAGGAAGTTCGCGTTTATGACCTCCCTCGCGGGCAGGCCGAAGGAGATGTTGCTCACCCCGAGTATGGTCGAAAGCCCGAGCCTCTCCTTTACGAGCCTTATCGCCCTTAAGGTCTCAAGCGCGCTCTCGGGCGCGGCGCTGACCGTCATGGCGAGGCAGTCTATGAGGACGTCCTCTTTCCTTATCCCCGCCTTGAGCGCGCGGGAGAGTATCTTCTCGGCTACCTTAAGCCTGCCCTCGGCCGTATCCGGTATGCCGGAGTCGTCGAGCGCGAGGCCGAGCACGGCGGCCCCGTATTTCCTGGCGAGCGGGAGGACCGAGGCGAGCTTTTTCTCCTCGCCGCTTACGGAGTTTATAAGGGGCTTCCCATCAGCCGCCTTGAGCCCGGCCTCCAGAGCGGCGATATCGGAAGAGTCGATCACCACCGGCAGGGCCGTGTTCTCGTTCACCGCGAAGACGGCCCTCTTCATGGCGGGCGGCTCGTCGGTGCCCGGCACGCCGACGTTCACGTCGAGCGCGTGCGCACCGGCCTCGGCTTGCTTTCTCGCCTCAGCCCTTATGCCGGCGGTCTTGCCCTCTTTTATCTCCTGCGCAAGGGCCTTCCTCCCGGTCGGGTTTATCCGCTCGCCAACCACTATGGCCGGAAGCCCGCCGCCGAACAGCGTAAAAGAAGTCCTTGATGACAGGGCCGTAAACCCGCCTTCCTTACACGATACGGGCTTGAGCCCTTTGAATACGGAGCCCATCTTATTTATATGCTCAGGGGTAGTCCCGCAGCACCCGCCGAGCACCCGCACCCCCGCCTCGACGAGCTTGGGGACGAACGCGGCCATCTCGTCCGGAGAGGCCGGGAAGACCGTCTCGCTCCCCTTCAATACGGGTATACCGGCGTTCGGCTGGGCTATGAACGGGGTGGACGCGACCCTGCTCATCGCAAGTATCGCTTTGTATATCCCCTCTATGCCGAGAGAGCAGTTCGCGCCTATCACGTCGGCCCCGAGCCCCTCTGCCATTATTGCGAACGCCTCCGGCGGCGTGCCGAGCACGGTCCTCATGGTCTCGTCGAAGGTCATGGTGGCGGCGACGGGCAGGCCCGAGGCCTTCGCGCCTATTATCGCCGCCTTCATCTCCCTTATGTCCATCATCGTCTCTATGATGATGAGGTCGGCCCCGCCCTCTTTCAAGGCGGATGCCTGCTCTGAAAAGACGCCTACGGCCTCGTCGAAGTCCATGTCGCCCACCGGCTCGATGAACCTCCCGGTCGGGCCGAGCCCGCCCGCCACGAACTTATCATTGCAGGCCTGCCTCGCGCACTTCGCGGCCGCGACGTTTATCTCCTTGAGCCGTCCGTCGAGCGAATATTCCCTGAGCTTTACCCTGTTCGCCCCGAAGGTGTTCGTGGTCACTATGTCGGAGCCTGCCTCGACGTAGGCCCTGTGCACCTTTTTGACCATCCCGGGGTCCTTGAGGCAGAGCTCGTCCGGGCAGCCGCCGGGCTTGAGCCCCAGCCTCTGGAGCATCGTCCCCGTGGCCCCGTCAAAAAGGAGCGGCCTTTTCTTAAGCGCTGAAAGGAAGTCAGGCATCTATATCCTCCGTTTAAGGCTACCTCTAAAAATTGTTCTTTTTCCTGATCTCTGTGTCAGGGCGGAAATAAAAATGCTCACATATTACCATATATGCTCCGCTTTTTATTTCCGCCCTTCCTTGACCTCAGAAAAAATACCTGATTTTTAGAGGCAGCCTTAGATAAAACCTAATTGTATCTTTTTAAAAGACGAGTATCAAGGGCGAGATGAACTGGCCCGGAAGGAGAGGCCATGGACGTCAGGGAGAGCCGGTTGTCACGTCAGCCGAGCGCAAGCTCCCTATCCTCCAGCTCCTTTATCCTGTCCCTCAGCCCGGCGGCCTTCTCGAAGTCGAGCTTTTTGGCGGCCTTTTCCATCTCTTTCCTCAAGGACTTCAATAGCCGGGGTATCTCGTGCGGCGGGATATACTCCTCTTCCTTCTCCTTCGCCACAGCCACGGTATAGTAGTCGCTCTCGTATATCGAGCCAAGGACGTCCTTTATCCTGCTCTTGATGGTCTCCGGGGTGATGTTGTTGCTGCTGTTATACTCTGATTGCAGCTCGCGTCTCCTGTCGGTCTCGCCCATGGCGGCCCGCATGGAGAGCGTCACAGTGTCCGCGTACATTATCACGTGGCCGTTTATGTTCCGGGCCGCCCTCCCGCATGTCTGGATGAGCGAGCGCTCAGAGCGGAGGAACCCCTCCTTGTCCGCGTCGAGTATGGCCACGAGCGACACCTCGGGTATGTCGAGCCCCTCCCTCAGCAGGTTTATGCCTATGAGCACGTCGAAACCCCCGAGCCTCAGGTCCCTTATTATCTCTATCCTCTCTAACGTCTCGACGTCGGAATGGAGGTACTTGACCCTCACCCCAAGCTCCGCGTAGTACTGCGTCAGGTCCTCGGCCATCCTCTTGGTAAGGGTGGTGACAAGCACCCTCTCGCCTTTTTTTACCCTCTTTTTTATCTCGCCGAGGAGGTCGTCTACCTGGGTCGAGGCTGGCCTCACCTCTATCTCCGGGTCCATGAGGCCCGTGGGCCTGATTATCTGCTCGGCTATCCTGCTGCCTGCCTTCCCGTGCTCGTACGGGCCCGGCGTGGCGGAGACGTATATGGTCTTGTATACCCTCTTTTCAAACTCCTCGAACTTGAGCGGGCGGTTATCGAGCGCCGAGGGGAGCCTGAAGCCGTAGTCGATGAGCGTTTCCTTCCGAGAACGGTCGCCGTGGTACATGCCGTTGAGCTGGGGTATCGTTATGTGGCTTTCGTCTATGAAAAGGAGAAAGTCCTCCGGGAAGTAGTCTATAAGGGTATAGGGCGGCTCGCCCGGCAGCCTCCCGGAGATGTGCCTCGAGTAGTTCTCTATTCCGGGGCAGTAGCCCATCTCCTCGAGGAACTCGAGGTCAAAAAGCGCCCTCTGCTCGAGCCTCTGCGCCTCAAGTAGCTTGTTCCGGCCTTTAAGCTCCTTTAGCCTCTCCCGCAGCTCCTCCCTGATGGAAGACGCGGCCTTCTTGAGGTTCTCCCTGGTGGTGACGTAATGGCTCGCCGGGTGGATGAGCGCCTTTTCCACCCTTCGGAGGGGCTTTCCCCTCATCGGGTCTATCTCGGTTATCGACTCTATCGTGTCCCCGAAGAACTCCAGCCGCAGGGCGGTATCGGTCTCGTAGGCCGGGAAGACGTCGACTATGTCGCCCCTCACCCTGAACGTGCCCCTGTGGAAGTCGAAGTCGTCCCTCGCGTACTGTATCTCCACGAGCCTCTTCAATACGCTGTTCCTGTCGGTCTCCATGCCCCGCTCCGCGTAGACGTGCATCGAGCCGTAGTCGTCCGGCGAGCCTATGCCGTATATGCAGGAGACCGACGCCACTATTATCACGTCCTTCCGGGTAAGCAGCGAGTGGGTCGCCGAGTGCCTCAGCTTGTCTATCTCGTCGTTGATGGAGGCGTCCTTCTCGATAAAGGTGTCGGTCGTCGGCACATACGCCTCCGGCTGGTAGTAATCGTAGTAGGATACGAAGTACTCCACGGCGTTATCGGGGAATAGGTCCCTCATCTCGGCGTATAGCTGGGCCGCCAGCGTCTTGTTGGGCGCTATTATGAGCGCGGGCCTGCCGATCTCCTCGATGACCTTCGCCATCGTGAAGGTCTTGCCCGAGCCCGTGACGCCGAGGAGTATCTGGTGCTCTTCGCCCCTCCTTATCCCTTCCGCGAGCGTCTCTATGGCCCTGGGCTGGTCGCCCCTCGGGATGAAGTCCGTCTTTATCCTGTAAGGTGTTTGCCTGTCCATTACATTGCCAAAGCCCCTTCCATATACCTTAAAAAATACCATGAAAAGAACGTTGTGTAAACCTCGCCAGTTGCCCCGCAAGCGCCCCGTATCCCTAAAAAAATCTTTTAATTCCCGGCTCCCTTGTGTTATTAATGAGCATTCTATATAATAAAAAGACGCGCCTTGAAAAGGAGCAACATTAATTAAATGGACTACAAATCCACCCTTAACCTCCCGAAGACCGATTTCCAGATGAAGGCGGAGCTCCCCAAAAAGGAGCCCGAGATGCTTAAGGCCTGGGAGGACTCCGGGCTTTATGAAAAGATAATGTCCAATGGCAGGGGCAGGGAGAAGTACATCCTCCACGACGGCCCGCCTTACGCCAACGGGAACATCCACATAGGCCACGCCCTCAATAAGATACTGAAGGACTTTATCGTTAAGTCCAGGTCCATGTCCGGCTTTGCCACGGATTACGTCCCCGGCTGGGACTGCCACGGCCTGCCGATAGAGCTGCAGGTGGAAAAGGAGCTGGGGCAGAAAAAGCAGGGTATGTCGAAGGCCGAGGTAAGGAAGAGGTGCAGGGAGTACGCCTCCAGGTTCGTCGGCATCCAGAGGGAGGACTTCAAAAGGCTCGGGGTCTTCGGGCAGTGGGACAAGCCGTACCTTACGATGGAGTTCGGCTATCAGGCCTCGATATTGAAGGAGCTGGGCAGGTTCTTCGAGAACGGGCTCGTCTACAAGGGGAAAAAGCCCGTCCACTGGTGCTCGTCCTGCAGGACGGCGCTTGCCGAGGCCGAGGTGGAGTACGCGGACAAGACCTCACCTTCGATATACGTGAAGTTCGAGATGGACCCGCGCGAGCTTGAAAAGAGGCTCAACGTGAAGGTCCCGGATTCGCAGGCGTTCGTCGTCATCTGGACTACGACCCCGTGGACGCTGCCCGCCAACCTCGCCGTAGCCCTCCACCCGGAGCTCGAATACTCGCTCGTGTCGATCAATGGAGCGAGCTACATAGTGGCGAGCGGGCTCCTTGAGGACGTGTCGAACAAGCTCGGCTGGAAAAAAGAAGAGATAAAGGTATTGAAGACCTTCTTCTACAGGGACATTAAAGGGCTCAAGGCGAAGCACCCGTTCCTGGAAAGGGACTCGGTGCTGCTGCCGGGCGGGCACGTGACCCTCGACGCGGGCACGGGCTGCGTCCACATCGCGCCGGGGCACGGGCAGGAGGACTACGAGCTCGGCCTGAAGTACGGCCTCGACATATACAACCCGGTAGACGACTCCGGCAGGTTCACCAAGGCGGTGCCGGAGTTCGAGGGGCAGTTCGTCTTCAAGGCGAACGAGGGCGTCATAGCGTTACTCAAGGAGAAGGACAGGCTCCTGCTGAAGCAGGACATAAGGCACTCGTACCCCCACTGCTGGAGGTGCAAATCTCCGATCATATTCAGGGCCACCGAGCAGTGGTTCGCCTCGATGGAGGCCGGTGACCTGCGGAAAAAGGCCCTTGAGGCCATAGACAAAAAGGTCGAGTGGATACCGTCATGGGGCAAGGACCGCATCTACAACATGGTGCTGAACAGGCCCGACTGGTGCCTCTCCAGGCAGAGGGTCTGGGGCGTGCCCATCCCGGCGCTGCACTGCAAGGCGTGCAATACCTCCTTCCTCGACAAGGGGCTGATAGACAGGCTCGTGGAGGAGTTCGCAAAAGACGGCGCGGACGTATGGTTCGAGAAAGGCGTGGACGAGCTCGCTAAAGGCGTCAAATGCCCGAAGTGCGAATCACAGGACCTCGGCAAGGAAGAGGACATACTCGACGTATGGTTCGATTCCGGCGTCAGCTTCGCGGCTGTGCTCGAAAAGAGGCCGAACCTCAAGTTCCCGGCTGAGCTCTACCTCGAAGGGAGCGACCAGCACAGGGGCTGGTTCCACTCGTCTCTGCTCGCCTCAGAAGGGACGAGGGCGACTCCTCCGTACAAGGCAGTCCTCACCCACGGCTTTGTCGTTGACGGCGAGGGCAGAAAGATGAGCAAGTCGCTGGGCAACGTGATAGCCCCGCAGGAGGTCATAGGGAAGTACGGGGCCGAGGTCCTGAGGCTCTGGGTCTGCGGCGAGGACTACAGGGAGGACGTGAGGATATCGGAGGAGATACTGAAAAGGCTCTCCGAGGCCTACAGGAGGATAAGGAACACCTTCAGGTTCATCCTCGGCAACCTCTACGACTTCGACCCTCAAAAGGACGCGGTCGAATACGGCGATCTGGAGGAGCTCGACAGGCTGACGCTGCACAGGCTGATGAAGCTGACCAACAGGGTCCTCGACTCATACAGGACCTTCGAGTTCCACGCCATATACCATTCCGTGCACAACTTCTGCACGGTCGATCTCAGCGCCTTCTACCTCGACATATTGAAGGACAGGCTCTACACGTACAGGGCGGGCTCCACGGGCAGGAGGGCGGCACAGACGACCATCTACCACGTCATCGACCACCTCGTGAGGCTCACGGCCCCGGTACTCGTATTCACCTCCGAGGAGGCGTGGTCGTTCTTGCCGGGCAAAAAAGCGGAGAGCGTACACTTATCGGCCATGCCGGTTGTAAACCCCGGATGGGTGGACGACGGCCTCGAAAAGAAGTGGGATACGCTCCTTACGATAAAGGGCGAGGCCTCAAAGGCCCTCGAAGCCGCGAGGCAGCAGAAGCTCATCGGACACCCGCTCGACGCGATGGTCGTCCTGACGCCGCCCAAGGAGCTCGAAGGGCTCCTTAAAGAAGAGGAAAAGGCTTTAGAGGAGGTCCTGATAGTATCGGGGCTTAAGGTAGCGGACTCGAATGCGCCGGAGAATGGGGTCGTCTACGAATCGAAAGAGGTCCCCGGCCTCAGGGTCGCGGTCGTCCGCGCCGAAGACGGCAAATGCGAGCGGTGCTGGCATTACAGCGCGTTCGTGGGCAAGGACGCGGCCCACCCCACAGTCTGCGACAGGTGCGTGGAGGCGCTCAGATAATCAGGAACGTCAGGATATTTTTTATCACCGCGGCCTCCGTCATTATAGCGGACCAGGCTACAAAGGCCTATATAGCGGCCCGCCTTTGGCCCAACCAGGTAATAGAGGCCGTCCCCGGCGTCTTCAACATCGTCTACCTCAAAAACCCGGGAGCGGCCTTCGGGATACTGAACGAGGGCGGGAGCTTAAGGAGGGTCATCCTTGCGGGGGTCTCGGTGGCGGCGCTCGCTGTCATCGGCTTTCTTGTAAGGGAGTCAAAGGACAGGCTCACTTCTTTCAGCCTCTCCCTGATAGCCGGAGGGGCGGTAGGCAACCTCATAGACAGGGTAAGGTTCGGCGAGGTCGTGGACTTCCTCGACTTCCATATCGGGGCTTACCACTGGCCCGCGTTCAACGTGGCAGACTCGGCGATAACCGTTGGCGTGATACTCGCCGCCTTTTCCTACTACCTGAAACCCCGCAGGGCCTGACAAAAAAACGGTCAAGATCAATCGTGCTGGAGGCCGAGCCTCTTTGTCTCTGAGGCTATGAACTCTTTAAGGAGCCTGCCGTCCTCGTCCGAGACGGTGGTGAACATTATCCCGTAGCCGCCGAAAAGCGTCTTGCTCGCCACCTCCGCGGTAGACCACTTCACGATCCCCTTCGCCTCTATGAGCTTATCTCCCCCGGGGAGCGTGAACTTCAGCCTGAGCATCGCGCCGGTAAGGAGGTCCTCCTTTGTGTGGAGGAACGTGCCCGTCTCGCTTAAGTTAAGGAGAAAGCCGGTGCGCGACAGGTCCCCTATTATGAAGTCCACCGGGATGGATACCGGCACCCTCTCCCTCGGCATCGTGCCCCTGGCCGCCTTTTCCGGGAACAGGAGCCTGTTCACCCTGAAGACTATCTGCTCGGGCGTGTAGCCCTTTGTCATGAGCCCGCTCGCGCCCAGCCCCCGGAGCTTCTCTATCACATCGGCGGGCTCGTAGGCGCCGGTTATGACGAGGACCGGGAACTTCCCCTTGAAGCCGTTCTCCTCGAGCCACTTCAATACCCCGAAGCCGTCTATGTCGGGCATCTGGAGGTCGAGGACGAGGAGGTCTATGCCGTTGGAGTCTATCTTTATCTCGCTTAAGACCTCCCTGCCGTCCCTGGCGAACCTGACCTTGTGCCCGGCCTCGACGAGGATGTCGCTCAGCTTGGTCCTGAAGAAGATACTGTCGTCAGCGACCAGTACGCTCTTTGAGTCCTTTGTGATCATGCGCCACCTTTATTTAGGGTTGGGAAGCCGCCTTTACTGAGAATGAAGCCGAAGGATGAGTAGACTGAGGTTTGAAAAAAGGCAGTTCCGGCGAAAGCCGGGGTTTCGCGGTGTGGTTCGCTGAAGAGCGGCCTGCGGCCGCTGCGGGCCGGGTCAGGCGATAGACAATGACATTATATCCGGAGTAGCCTCCGAGGTCAACCCGTCTTGGGCAGCTCCCAGGTGGCGTACTTGCAGTCCGGGTATTTCGAGCAGCTGAAAAACATCCTCCCCTTCTTGGTCCGCCTCTCCACGAGCGTGCCGCCGTCCCCGTTCGGGCACGGTATGCCGGTCGAGTACGGCAGGGTTGTCTTGCAGTCCGGGTAGTCCGAGCAGGCGAGGAACTTGCCGAACCTGCCGCTCTTGACGACCATCTGCTTGCCGCACTTGGGGCAGGGGGTGTCCGTCGTCTCGGCGGCGCGCTCCACGGCCGTCACTTTGCCGTGCTCGTCGGTGGTGAAGTCCTTCGTGTTCTTGCACTCCGGGTAGCCGGAGCAGGCGAGGAACTTGCCCTTCCTCCCCCATTTTATGACCATGGTCTTGCCGCACTTCTCGCAGGAGATGTCGGTCGCGACCTCCTCGGCCTTGACGTTCTTCATGTCCTTCTTCGCCTTCTCGATGCTCTCCTTGAAAGGCCCCCAGAACTCGTGCATGGTCTTCTTCCACTGCATCGTCCCTTCCTCTATCATGTCGAGCTCCTCTTCCATGCGGGCCGTGAACTCGACGTCGAGTATCTCCGGGAAGGAGCTTATCAGGAGGTCCGTTACGAGGAAGCCGAGCTCCGTGGGCTTCAACTGCGTCTTGTCCTTTACCACGTACTCCCTGTCCTGGATGGTGGAAATAATAGCGGCGTAGGTCGAGGGCCTGCCTATGCCCTTTTCCTCGAGCTCCTTTACAAGGGAGGCCTCCGTGAACCTCGGGGGCGGCTGGGTGAAGTGCTGGGCCGGGGTAAGACCGAGGAGCTTCAACGCCTCGTTCGGAGAAAGCGGCGGGAGTTTCTCCTCTTTCTCCTCCTCCACGTCCTTGCCTTCCATGTAGACGGCCGTAAAGCCGGGGAACTTGACGGTCGAGCCCGAGGCCGAGAAGGTGAAGTCCGCGGCCTTTATCTGCGCCCTTGTCTGGTCGATTATGGCCGGGGCCATCTGGCAGGCGATGAACCTGTTCCATATAAGCTGGTAGAGCCTGAACTGGTCCTTGGAGAGGTGCGTCTTAACGGCCTCGGGCGTGTACTGGAAGTACGTCGGCCTTATGGCCTCGTGCGCGTCCTGGGCCTTCTTCTTGGTCTTATAGACATTGGGCTTGGCGGGCAGGTACCGGGGTCCGTACTTCTCCTCTATGAGGACGCGGGCCGCGGCTATAGCCTCGTTCGATATCCGAGTCGAATCGGTCCTCATGTAGGAGATGAGGCCCGCGGAGCCTTCTTCCCCTACCTCGACTCCTTCGTAGAGCTGCTGGGCGAGCATCATCGTCTTTTTCGCGGTGTAGCCGAGCTTGCGGGAGGCCTCCTGCTGGAGCTTGCTCGTGGTGAACGGGGCCGCCGGGTTCCTTTTTGTCTCCTTTGTCTCGACCTCGGAGACCCTCCACTCCGCGCCTTCGAGCGCCTTCAAGGCCGCCTTCGCGTCCGTTTCGTTATTGAGCTCGACCTTATCATTGCCTTTTTTTACGAGCCTGGCCTTGAACGGCTCGCCGGTTTTACCCTCGAGCTCCGCGGTCATCGACCAGTACTCGACGGGTGTAAAGGCCTGTATCTCCCTTTCCCTCTCGCATATGAGCCTCACCGCCACGGACTGGACTCTCCCGGCGCTCAGGCCCCTTCTTACCTTGTCCCAGAGTATCGGGCTTACCTGGTAGCCGACGAGGCGGTCGAGGATCCTGCGGGCCTGCTGGGCCTCGAACTTGTTCTGGTCGAGCTCGGTGGGGTGCTCTATCGCCTCCCTTACGGCCTTCTCGGTTATCTCGTTAAAGAGGACCCTCAGCGTCTTTTCTTTCTTCTTGTCTATCTCCTCGGCTATATGCCAGGCGATGGCCTCGCCCTCCCTGTCGGGGTCCGGGGCGAGGTATATCCTCTCGGCCGCCTTGCCGGCCTTCTTTAGCTCCCTTATGGTGGCGGCCTTGCCCTTTATTGCCTCGTAGTGGGGCTCGAAGTCGTTTTCTATCTCGACCCCGAGCTTGCTCTTGGGCAGGTCCTTTATGTGGCCGATGGAGGCGAGCACGGTGAAGTCCTTGCCGAGGAACTTGTTTATCGTCTTAGCCTTGGCGGGCGATTCTACTATTACGAGTGATTTTGCCATACCTATCCTAACATGTTTTTTTAAGGCAGCATTATTTTGACAAAAAACGCACAGAGGTTTTGAAGCCTGTCGCCGGGGCCAACGGCCCGGCGCGAGAACCCAGGGAACGATATGCGGGGCTCGCGGGCCGATGGGAAATTATAACACAATCCCGCCGCTTTTTTATGGCTTTTTCAGAACCTCCTCAAGAAGCGCTTGCCCGGCTTCTGCTCGACAAGGCCCTTCAATTCCATTTCGAGCAGGAGCGCTGAGGCCTTCCCGGCCTGAATTCCGGCCTTCTCGGCTATCCAGTCTATGTGGACCGGCCCGTCATTGAGGCAGTCCCAGACGAGCCTCTCTTCCTTTCCAAGCTCAGGCGCCGCCTGGGCGCTTTTGCCCGGCACGAATTTCAACCCGAGCGCCGTTGTTATGTCTTCGGCGCCCTCGACGAGCCTTGCCCCTTCTTTAAGGAGCTTGTTCGCGCCCATGCTCTTCGGCGAGGTAACGGGGCCGGGGATAGCGAACACTTCCCTGTTCTGTTCGAGCGCGAGATTGGCGGTCATCAAAGACCCGCTCCTCAATGGAGCCTCTACCACAAGAACGCCTTCGGAGAGCCCGCTTATAATCCTGTTCCTCCTCGGGAAGTTATACGGCTGCGGCGGCGTGCCGAGCGGGAACTCAGAGACGACGAGCCCTTTTGCCGCTATCTCCTCGTACAGCTTCGTATTCTCCCTCGGGTACGGCGTATCGACGCCCGTGCCGAGCACGGCTATCGTGAACCCGCCGGAAGAGAGCGCCCCTTTGTGGGCGGCCATGTCGCAGCCCCGGGCCATGCCGCTCACGATAGTTGCGCCCATGCCGCCCAGGTCCCTCGCTATGGTCTCCGCCATCCTGAGCCCGTAATGCGTCGGGTGCCTCGTGCCCACGATGGCTACAGTTGGCCCCTCGAACGATATCCTCCCCTTCGCGTACAGGATGCACGGCGGGTCGAATATCTCTTTAAGGAGGGCCGGGTACTGTGGGCTGTCGAAGGTGATGACCGATACGCCTTGTTTCTCGATAAGCGCCAGTTCCTTGTCGACCGGCTTCCAGTCCTCGAACGCGGCAACCGACCTGGCGAAATCCGCAGAGAACGCCTCGAGGGCTTTTTTATTCTCCTTGAAGACGGCCTCGGGCGAGCCGAACTTGTTGAGGACGCCGCTTAAGGCCCGCTCTATGCCCTTGAGCCTGCCAAGAGCGAGCCAGTATTTCAGGCTTTCACTTTCCACCAATGTCCGGGAAAAACCCTTAGCTTACAATAGAAGGGGATGGCCGTATTGCCATCCCCTGAAGTGATAACGAAGCTGTTTTACCGGGTCAATGCGCTGCGACGGTAGCGACCTTGTCGCCCCAGACGATGGGCTTGAGGCTTTTTACGACTACGCAGGACGAGGTGCTATCATCCGTGTCTATGACCACGAGGGTGCCGAGCTCGATCGGCGGCAGGCTCAGGGACTTGCCCCTGTTGACCGGGTCAGGCACTTTCCCGGCCTCCCTGAATATGCGCATGATATTGCCTTTCTTCAATCCGTCACGGCTGCCCCTGTCTATATACGCGATATCCCCCTTGGAGAGGTTTTCCTTGCCTTCCACCGCGGCTACGATAAAGCCCTTCACGTCCGTTTCAGGCGCCGTTATCTCGACCTCCGTGACGCGCGGCCTTAATTCCATGACCCTCGCGCCAGCCTCTATCTCCCTGTAAGAGGTATTTATCCTGCCCTCCACGACGTCGTTCACGGCCGTGACAATGACGCTCCCGAGTGTTTCTATGGCGTTGCCTATCCGGGCGCCCGTCACCGGGTGCTTTATCGGCTGCCCCACGCTGAATATCGAGAAGCTGTCGCCGGGCTTTACGGCGGACTTGTCCTTGAACGAGATGAAGACATCATCCCCTTCGCTCATGAGGTCCTTCACTTCTTTCGCGCCGACCAGCGCACCGGCGGACTCAAGCTCCTTGCCGGCTATGAACCCCCTTCTCTCTATCGATGTGTAGCTTGCCTTGGGCTTTTCGGGCGTCGGCGGGGGGGCTGGAGCGGCCTCCTCTTTTTTCTCGGGCTCGAGGACGACTACCTTTTCCTCTTCAGGCTCGAGGCTCACCGTGGGCAGCTTCCCCATCTCGGCCTCAGCCTCTTTTTTGCTTATTATCTCCATCCCGTTCGGGGTTATCTTGACGACGTTGCCCGGGTAGATGAGGTCCGGGTTCTTTATGTACGGGTTGATCTTCCATATCCTCGGCCACTTGAAAGGGTTCTTGAGGAACCGGCCCGAGATGTCCCAGAGGGTGTCGTGGGGGACTATCGTGTAATAGTGGACCTCTTCCTCTTTGGGCTTTGCCTCGCTTGCCGGGGCGGCCCCGGTCACCTCCGGCGGCATCGCGGGGGCGGCCTCTTCCGCCTGCGCCTCAGGCCGGGCCTGCGCGTTTTCCCCGGCGTCTTCCCGGGGGACAGCGACCTCGTCGGCCATCAGGCTCATTGGAGCTAAAAGTGAAAGCGAAAACAGAAGCGCGAACAGTTTTCTTTTCATCTCGACCCTTCCTTTTTTGCGCCCGAGAGCTTATCGAGCGCCTTTTTTGCCTTGATGGCGGCCTCTGAATCCGGATACTTCCTTACAAGGCCCTGGAGCGCGTCTTTCGCGTCCTCGGGCCTGTTTATCTCGATACATGTGAAGCCGACCTTGAGGAGCGCGTCAGGGGCCTTGT
Source organism: Deltaproteobacteria bacterium (assembly GCA_016219015.1). Lineage (GTDB taxonomy): Bacteria > Desulfobacterota > GWC2-55-46 > GWC2-55-46 > GWC2-55-46 > JACRCL01. The sequence goes on along the minus strand of JACRCL010000029.1, from coordinate 19,922 downwards.
TCCCCTCGGGGTACCTGTCGGCCGCCTCCTTGAACTTCAAAAGGGCCGTCCCGTAATCCTTCTCCGAATAATAGGACTCGCCTACCCAGTAAAGGGCGTTGTCGGCGAGGTTGTCGCCGGGGAAGTCCTTCACGAGCGCGAGGAAGGCCCTGCGGGCCTCGTCATACCTGCCTGATATGAAGAGGTCCTGCCCCCTGTTATAGAGGGTCACCGGCGTATCGGCCCTGGCCGCGATGCCGGCATTATTCGCCAATGCCGGCGCGGACGTTGGGGGTGCCTTTTCAGCAGGCCTTTCGAGCTTTGCGGGGAGATACCTTCTCCGTGCCCTGGCCTCCCCATCTTCATTTAGCGGCACTACGGCGAGCCCGGCGGGGGGCTCATCAGGCACAGTAGATATCTTCCCGATAGCCGCGTTCGAGGCCTCGATCTTCTCATGGAGGAGGGAGAACTTGTTGCTCAGGTCGTCGAGCCTGGCGCCCTTTTCCTCGACCGAGGCCTTCAATTCGGCGACCTGCCTCGTGAGCTGGTCCACGGCCCTTTCCCTTTCGTTCATCGAGGCGCAGCCGGAGAAGGAGAGCGCGATAAGGGGGAACAGGATAAGCGGTCTTATTTTCATCTCCAGAAAATTAATCCCCTTTGGATAGTTTTGTCAAGCGGAATTTAAATACCTGTGAAAACGGGGCCTTTCAACTAAACAAAATGCTAAAACCCCCCCTATTATATTTACCCGAAGGCGAAGGATGGGTCAGTGACAAGCGTCACGGGCCGCCCTCAAGCAGCTCCCTTATACTTTTGCCGAGCGCGTCCCTGCCCTCGCCGTTCAACGAAGAGAATATGACATGGCCCCCTACGGGGATGCTCCTTTTTATTTTGGCTATCCCTGATGAGATCTTGTTCCGGGAGAGCTTGTCGGATTTCGTGAATACGGTTATGGCCCGCGCGCCGAGCCCCTCTATCCAGCGGTAGATGTTCTCCTCGACCTCCCCGGCCTCCCTCCTCGGGTCGAGTATGATGAGCGCGCCCCTCAAAAGCCCCCTGTCCGCGCGGTCCCTGAAATAATCCCCGGTCATCCTCTCCCAGGTCTTTTTTTCGGACGCGGGCACCTTCGCGTATCCGAAGCCCGGGAGGTCCACGATGTAGAAGGAATTGTTTATCCTGTAGAAGTTTATGGTGCGCGTCTTTCCCGGTGTGGAGCTCGTCTTGGCGATCTTCCTGTTGGTGAAGGTGTTTATGAGCGAGGATTTTCCGACGTTCGATCTCCCGATGAGGGCTACTTCCGGGAGGCCGTCTTTCGGGAAGCTTCTGCTGTTTACCGCGCTCGCGGTGAATTCTGCGGAGGTTATCTTCATCTTCTACGTGACCGATACTACTTCCTCGTACGTGGTAACGCCCTGTAGCATCTTCCTTACCGCCGACTCCCTTAGAGACGACATGCCCTCGGCCCTCGCGGTCTTCTGTATCAGGGTCGAGTCCGACGTCCGGGCCACTATCGCCTTGACCTTGTCAGAGAACTCCATTATCTCGAAGACCCCGGTGCGGCCCTTGTAGCCGGTGCCCCTGCACTCCACGCACCCCTCGCCGAACCAGACCTTGTACTCCTTTTCCCTGTCCTTGAGGCCGAGGCTCTCCACCTCGTCGGGCGTAAGCAGGCGCGGCTTCCTGCAGCTGGCGCATGTCTTCCTTACGAGCCTCTGGGCGAGTATGCCGACGACGGTCGAGTTTATGAGGAAAGGCGGCACCCCGAGGTCCATGAGCCTCGTCACCGACGAAGGCGCGTCGTTCGTATGGAGCGTGGAGAAGACGAGGTGGCCGGTAAGCGCGGCCTGCACGGCGTTATCCGCCGTCTCCCTGTCCCTTATCTCGCCCACCATTATTATGTCCGGGTCCTGCCGGAGGATCGTCCGGAGGCTCCCGGCGAAGTCCACGCCTATCTGGGGCTGGACGCCCACCTGGTTGAACTCCTCGACTATCATCTCTATAGGGTCTTCTATGGTTATTATGTTCACCTCGGGCGACGAAAGGGACTTCAGCGCGGAATAAAGCGTCGTCGTCTTCCCGCTCCCCGTGGGGCCGGTTACGAGCAGTATGCCGTAGGACCTCTTGAGGAACGAGTTGAAGGTCTCAAGCTCCCTCGGGGAAAAGCCGAGCCCGCTCACCTGCTGGAAGAGTATCTCCGGGTCGAATATCCTTATCACGACCTTCTCGCCGAAGACCGTCGGGAGGGTGGAGACCCTCAGCTCCATCTCCCTGTCCTTGAACGCAGTCTTTATCCTGCCGTCCTGGGGTTTTCTCTTCTCGGCTATGTCCATCCTCGATAGCATCTTTATCCTCGATATTATCGACGCGTGGACGGCCTTCGGGATAGTGTGTATGTAATGGAGGACGCCGTCTATGCGGAGCCTCACGAGGGACCTGTCCCTCTTGGGCTCTATGTGTATGTCGCTCGCCCTCTGGTCGTAGGCGTAGTGGAGGAGGTACTCGACGGCGTTCACGATGTGCTGGTCGGTGGCGTCGAGCTCCACGGCCCCCTTGAGCCTGACGTACTGCTCGAGGTTCCCGAGCTCTATCGACTGGGCGAACTCCTTCTCGGCCGCGCCGACCGAGTACCTGAACCCGTAGAACTCCCTTACTATCTTCAGGATGTCCGATTTGGAGCTCAGGACGAGCGTGAGCTTCATCTTACGGGTCGATTTGAGGTTCTCCACGGCCTCGAGGTTGAACGGGTCGGCCACGGCAAGGGTCACGACCCCGCCCTTCTCCTCTATGGGGACCACGAGGTACCTCTGCGCGAAAGGCCTCGGTATGTGCGAGGTGACGAGGTCGAGGTTGAGCTTCAATGGGTCTATCTTGATGTAGGGCAGGCCCACCTCTTTGGCTATGGCCTCGGTTATGACGTCCTCGGTAAGGGACTTTCTCTGGTCCGAGCTGAGCGGCAGGCCGAAAGAGGCTATGACCTCTGCCGGGGATACGGCGTCAGTCATCGTATGGAGCCTCTTCGAGGAATAGAACGACTCCTGGGATTTCTTGAGGCGTGCCTTCTGGGCCTCGCCTTTTATGAGTATCTCCCGCTCCTGGGCCTCGGTGAGGAGCCCGTTTTTCTTGAGAAGTCCGGCTACATATTCTATCGTAAGGGCTTTTTTTTCAGTCATCGTTCAGGGCCGTTCCATAATATGAGCGGTAAGACAAGCTTTTAAGGGGAGGATAAAACGCGGGGAAAGGGTTTTCAGGCTATAATCATCGCGCATCCCCTCCCCCTTCCTCTTCGGCGGCTGCTGCTTTTTCTTTAAAGGCCTCCTGCCTTCTTCCCTGCTCGGCCATGGAGCGCAGGAGCGCGTTCGTCCTCTCCTGCTCCTCTATAAGCTTCTTCAGGAGCCTCTTCGTGCCGAATATCGAAAAGGGCATGGCTATCCATAATACGAGGATGACCCCTATGGCCATCACGATGAAGAGGGCGAAGGCGCCGAATATGACGAACGAGTCCTGGTAGTATTGCATCCCCACCCCTATCCTATCGCTATCCTGTCAGGTGCGAGGTCCCACGCGACCTTCTCCTGACCGGCTGATTTCATGTCCTTTACCGTTACCGTCCCGCTCTTGAGCTCGTCTTCGCCGAGTATCACGGCGTACCGCGCCCCGGCCCTGTCGGCCCTCTTCATCCTGCTCTTCAACGAGCCGTCCGAGAAGTCCTCCACTATCCTTATGCCCCTGTCCCTCCATGCCTTCAGCAGCTCTATCCCCTTCTTCTCCGCCTCTGCCCCGAGGGCGATGAAGACCGCGAGCGGCTTTCTGTATACGCCGCCCTCCTTTATGATGAGGGCGACCCTCTCGATGCCTATGGCGAAGCCGAAGCACGGCGTCGCAGGCCCGCCGAGCTCCTCGACCAGCCCGTCGTACCTCCCGCCCGCGGCTATGGCGTTCTGCGAGCCGAGGCCCGCGGAGGTTATCTCGAACGTCGTCCTCGTGTAGTAGTCGAGCCCCCTGACCATCCTCGGGTTCACCGTGGCCTCTATGCCAGATAACCCGAGGTGCTCCCTTACCTTGTCGAAATGGACGGCGCAGGGCGCGCAGAGGGATTCCACGATAGACGGCGCGTCATGCGTTGCCTCGATGCAGCCGGGGCTCTTGCAGTCAAGCGCCCGGAGCGGGTTGGCGTCTATCCTCCTCAGGCAGTTGTCGCAGAGCCTGTCTTTCACCCCTGAGAGATAATTTTTAAGCCTTTCCTTGTAGGCCGGCCTGCAGTGCGCGTCACCGAGGGAGTTTATGTTCAGCTCCGCTCCCCTTACGTTTATCTCCTCGAAGAGGCGCATGAGCATCTGCAGGGCCTCGGCGTCCGCGCGCGGGCTCGGGTCGCCGAGTATCTCCGCGCCTATCTGGTAGAACTGGCGGTACCTGCCCTTCTGCGGCCTTTCGTAGCGGAACATCGGGCCCGAGTAATAGAGCTTGCTTACCGGGTTGGTGTAGAGCTTATGCTCTATATAGGCCCTTACCACCGGCGCGGTGCCCTCGGGCCGGAGCGTCAGAGAGTCCCCGTGGCGGTCGGTAAAGGTGTACATCTCCTTTTCGACTATATCCGTCGTGGCGCCTATCGAGCGAAGGAAGAGCTCGGTCTTCTCGGCTATCGGGACCTTTATCTCCGAGAACCCGTATGAGGAGAATACCCTGAAGGCGTTGTCCTCTATATGCCTCCAGACCTCGGTATCGCCGGGCAGGACGTCGTTAAAACCCCTTACAGCCGTTATTTCCATTCGAAGTGGCCTTCTCCATTATAATAGGTTTTTCCCAATGATGAGCCGCGCATCTCAAAATTTTTAACACATCCATGCCCATTATGCAAGCAAGCGGCTGAAAAATTTACTGATTTAAGGCTACTTCTAAAAATTGCTCTTTTTCCTGATCTCTGCGTCAGGGTGGAAATTAAAATGCTCACATATTCTCATATATGCTGCGCTTTTTATTTCCACCCTTCCTTGACCTCAGAAAAAATATCTAATTTTTAGAAGCAGCCTTAAGGCTTACGGCTCCTTGACAGCCTTTTTCCGTTGGGTTATCTTCTATAAAGACAACATCCATCGTTTGGCTTCAGACCTGGAGGAAATTTGCAGAAGGAAAAGACCGAAAAGACCATAGACGTCCTGCTCCATGAGCAGAGGGTCTTCCCGCCGCCCGCGGGGCTCAGGGACAACGCCCATATAAAAGGCCCGGAGGAGTACGACAGGCTCTACAGGGAATCTATCTCGGACCCCGAAGGCTTCTGGGAGAGGATGGCCGGGATACTCGACTGGAGCAAAAAGTGGGACAAGGTCGTTGAATGGGACTTCAATAAGCCTTCCGTAAAATGGTATATCGGCGGCAGGCTGAACGCCTCGTACAACTGCGTAGACCGCCACCTCAAGACCTGGAGAAAGAACAAGGCCGCCATCATCTGGGAGGGCGACGACGGCTCTTACAGGACCTTCACCTACCAGCAGCTCTTCTTCGAGGTCAACCGCCTCTCGAACGTCCTCAGGAAAAAGGGCGTAGTTAAAGGCGACCGTGTCACCATATACCTGCCGATGATACCTGAGCTCGCCTTCTCGGTCCTTGCCTGCGCGAGGCTCGGGGCCATCCACAGCGTCGTCTTCGGGGGCTTCAGCCCATCGTCCCTGCGGGACAGGATAATCGACTCGGCCTCTTCGGTCGTCATCACCTCAGACCAGGGCCTGAGGGGCGGCAAGCCCGTGCCCATGAAGGAGAACTGCGACGCGGCACTCAAGGACTGCCCGGAGGTCAAGACCGTACTTGTGGTAAAGAGGACGGGCGCGCCCGTCTACATGAAGGACGGCAGGGACTTCTGGCTCGAAGACGAATTGAAGGCCGACGGGATGGAAAAGTCCTCCGTTCCGGTCGAATGCGGTTCCGAAGACCCTCTCTTCATCCTCTACACGAGCGGCTCCACCGGCAAGCCCAAGGGCGTGCTCCATACGACCGGGGGCTACCTCGTATTCTCCGCCCTTACCTTCAAGTGGATATTCGATTACAGGGACGAGGACGTATACTTCTGCACCGCGGACATAGGCTGGGTCACGGGGCACAGCTACATAATCTACGGCCCGCTCGCCTGCGGGGCGACGTCTCTCATGTTCGAGGGCATACCGACCTACCCGGACCCCGGCAGGTTCTGGGAGATAGTAGGGAAGCACCGGGTAAATACGCTCTACACCGCGCCTACCGCGATAAGGGCGCTCATGAGGAGCGGGCACGAGTGGGTGGACAGGCACGATACGTCTTCTTTACGCTTGCTCGGCTCCGTGGGCGAGCCCATAAACCCCGAGGCGTGGATGTGGTACCACGACGTGGTCGGCAAGGGGAAGCTACCGGTAGTCGATACATGGTGGCAGACCGAGACCGGCGGCATCCTGATAACCCCGCTGCCGGGGGCGACCACCCTAAAGCCCGGCTCGGCCACAAAGCCCTTCTTCGGCATAAAGCCTAAAGTATTGAAGGAGGACGGGACCGAGGCCCGGGTGAACGAAGGGGGCTACCTCGTCATCGAAAGGCCGTGGCCCGGCATGCTCAGGGGCACTTACGGAGACCCTGAGAACAGGAGGATAAAGGAGGTCTACTTCAGCAGGTTCCCGGGCTATTACCTGAGCGGGGACGGGGCGCGGGTAGACAACGACGGGGACTACTGGCTCATGGGAAGGATCGACGACGTGCTGAACGTCTCCGGCCATAGATTGGGCACGGCGGAAATAGAAAGCGCCCTTGTGTCGAGCGATTCGATAGCAGAGGCCGCCGTGGTGGGCTTCCCGCACGAGGTAAAGGGCGAGGGCATCTACGCCTTCGTGGTATTGAAAGAGGACGTAAGGCCGTCCGATGAGCTGCTTAGAAAGATCGAAGACCATGTGAAGAAAGAGATAAGCCCGATAGCCAAGCCGGATAAGATACAGTTCACCACCGGACTGCCCAAGACGCGCAGCGGCAAGATCATGCGGAGGATCCTGCGGAAGATCGCGAACGGCCATACCGAGGACCTCGGGGACACCTCTACCCTGGCGGACCCCTCCATAGTGGACACGCTTTTAAAGCAGAAGGTCTAAGGGCGGAGAGCCTCTGACATATTGCTGAAAAACCCAAAATTCGAAAAGGCTGCTCACGAAGCAGATGGACTTTTTTGAGCAGCCTGCTGATGGACAAAAAAAATGGCTGCGCGGTTTGCCCGCGCAGCCATTTGCAGCCTTTGCATTTTGGGGTGTTCTTATTCCTGCACCCTTCTGGCGCTCTTCTTTGAAGCCTTGGCGCGGCGTTTTGCCGCCTCCTGGCGCTTCCTCTTCTTCTTCACGCTCGGCTTCTCATAAAACCTTCTCTTCTTGATCTCTTTGAAGGTCCCGTCCTGAGCGAGCTTACGCTTGAGGATCTTAAGCGCCTTCTCGAGCTGGTCGTCGTAAACCTTAACCTCTGACAAAAGTGAACACCCCCTCTACGATAAAAAGTGTTTTTTAATAGGCATGAAGTCCGCCCGCCAGCAGGTTAAGGGTACTTCGGACCATCCGGTAATACGCTGCCTTCACCTGCCGTTAAGTGTTCGATTATACCAAAAAGCGCCAATAAGTCAAATGAAAATGCATGGCGTGCGCAATCCCCTGAGCGGCCTCCCGGGCCGGCTGTCGGCGGCTGGGAAAGCAAACTGCGGCAGGCCCTGAACGAGACCTCGGCGACGCATTGATACCGCATGGGGCCTGCTAAGGGCGGACAGGGGAGAGATTTCCTATTCCAAAAAGCGTTGAAATCTGCTATCATTCTTCTCCGGGGCCGTCAGCCGGTTACCGGCGGTTTCGGAGGCCTTCATTCCCATGACAAACTCCTTCGCAAAAAGAAAAATGACCTATGCCCTTGTCGCGGGGCTCCTCGCGTCCTCCGTCATGCCGGGCTGCATCTCGCGCCGCGCATACGAGGCGAACATGGCGTCGGTCATGAGGACGCTGGACACCGAGCGGAGGGAGAAGAACGAGGCGATAGCGAAGCTCGAGCAGAAGGTGCAGGACCGGGGCAGGTCTCTCAATGAGCTCACGGCAAAGTACATGGACCTGCAGAAAGAGCACGAGAAGTCCCAGATAAGGTTCCACCGGCTCAAATCCGACCTTGACGCGTTATTGAGGGACATGGCCGAGCTCAAGATGGTCGTCTTTGCCAATGTAAAAGGTACCCAGGCCAACGAGATGATGATAAAGCTCATGGAGATGCAGAACAGGATACAGCTCATGCTCGGCAAGGCGGCGGAAACGCCTGCCGAAGAGGAAGCCGCCCCTGAAGCCGTTCAGCCCGCCAGGTAGGCCCCCCCCCACGCCGTTTTCACGCGCTTTTCACCAAGCACAGATAATCCACGAGTTAGACCTTCGCGGCATTTCAGTTGCGTTATCAACCTTGAAGAGAATAAAAAAAGGCGGCAGCTTATTAAGCTGCCGCCTGTATATTTTTGAATCCTGTCTATGCCTTACTTCGCGTGGCAGGTCCTGCAGACCCCTGAACCGGTGTTGCCGCCTACCCTCCTCAGGAAGTTGCCGTCCGTGCAGTCTTCTCCCGTGGCGCAGTAGGTCATGATGCCGTTGGTCCATGTGGGCTCAGCCTCGTCCCAGCTCAGGTTCCTGAAGTGGGGGTCGTGGCACGACGTGCACTCGACCCTGCCGTTCCTGAGAAGGTCGGAGATCGTCGCCGAGTCGGAGACGACACCCTTTACGGCCCAGCGGTTCTGCGCGAGGTTGCCGCCGAAGACCGTCGGCGCGTTGGCCGCCAGGTTGGTGGTCAGGTCTACGCTGGCTATCGTCGTATTTGTCGGCCTTAAGGACGCCCTCGACCCTGTAAAGTCCGTGGGGCTCGCGGCGCCGTTGTAGGGCACTGATACCGGGTGGTCGTTTGAGAGGTCGAGCCCGATGGTGAGCCTCGCAGCCGGGTTCGAGGTATCGCCGTAGAATGTCACGTGGCAGGTGTAGCAGGGGCCGCTGCTGCTTGAATCAAAATGGTCTACCGTGGTGCCGAGAAGGCCGCCTACGGGCATCTTGAACCTCCAGCCGTAGTTCGAGCCGCCGGAGGTGATGCCGTCCTTGCCGGGCGCGTTCACGATGTTGTCGAATGAAGTCACGCCGTCGTGGCAGCTGAGGCAGGCGAGCGTCGTGGAGCCGATGTCTGTATTGACTATGGTCGTCCCGCCTATCGTCGTGCCGTACGCGGTGAAGGACGTGGGCGCCGCGGTGCCCCTGTTCCACATCGGCTTTAAGTCGTTAGCAGTGTTGGTAAAGTGCGGGGTATGGCAGAATACGCATATCTCGGAAGTATTGTTGGTCGTCACGACCCGGCCCAGGGAGCCCATGTTGTGCCTCGAGCCTACTATGCCCCCGGCGACAGCGCCAGCGGGATAGCTGCTTATGCTTGCGGCCATGGCGGGGCCTGCGGCTAACAGCGCGACGGATGCTGCGGCAACGAGCCCGACAATAATTTTTTTCATCGGAACCTCACTGTAATAAAACTATTTTTTATTACTGCCAAAAAAAAACGCCAGCAATACAACGAACGCGTTGTACCGTTGGCATCCATCGCCCGGCCTCCGTAGCCCGTCTTGAGCCAGAGGCCTTGTAATATTGTTGTCATTATACTTCAGGATTAAAATAAGTCAAGAAAGAATTTAGCTTATTTTAATCCAGAAGGGCAATTGAAACTTACTATTTAAGAAAAATGCTTTAAAATCCGATAGTTGAATCTCCCCGCAGCAGCGGGGAATCTTCGACACATAAGGAAAATTTCGATTCCGATTCGCTCGCTAAACCCCGCTGCAAGCAGCGGGGAATGCGCTCGCTATGCGTGTTCAAAGTGTCAAAGAAAATTAAAGATGACGCGAAAAAACCGCTTTTGAATGCCTGTTTTTACACCTTGCTGCGCGGTTTCCTGACTTTGAAACAATAAGCCTACTTATCCGAGAACGATTTGAGCTTCTTGCAGCGTTTGGGGTGGCGGAGCTTCCTCAGGGCCTTTGCCTCTATCTGCCTTATCCTTTCGCGCGTTACATTGAAGAAGGCGCCCACCTCCTCAAGCGTATGGTCCTTGACCTCGCCTATGCCGAACCTCATCCTCAAAACCTTCTCCTCGCGCGGCGATAAGGTGGAGAGCACCTCGTTCATGTGGCCCGTCAAGTCGTTGAAGACTATCTCGTCGTGCGGCACCGTTGCTTCCTTGTCCTCGATGAAGTCCCCGAGCATGCTGTCGCCGTCCTCGCCTACGGGCGTGTCCAGGGAGATAGGCTCCTTCGCTATCTTCATTATCTTCCTGACCTTATCGACCGGGAGCCCCATCTTCTCGGCAAGCTCCTCCGGGGCCGGTTCCCTTCCGTTCTCCTGGACAATGTAATGGGAGATGCGCACGAGCTTGTTTATCGTCTCTATCATGTGCACGGGTATGCGGATAGTCCTTGCCTGATCGGCGATGGAGCGGGATATCGCCTGCCTTATCCACCATGTGGCGTAGGTGGAGAACTTGTAGCCCCTCTGGTACTCGAACTTCTCCACTGCCCTCATGAGGCCGATGTTCCCCTCCTGTATGAGGTCGAGGAACTGCAATCCCCTGTTAGTGTACCTGCGCGCGATGCTCACCACGAGCCGGAGGTTCGCCTTTATGAGCTTCTCCTTGGCATCGTCTATCTGCGCCTCCCAGGCCCCGATGTTCCTGATGAGGGCCGTAAGCCCGTCGTAATCGAGCCCGAGCTTCGAGGAGAGCGCGTCTATCGCGGAATCTATCGATTCAAGCTCAGGGGCCTGGCCGTCCCCGTCGTTCCGGGGGTGCTTTTTGACGGCGTCAAGGAGGGATTTTTCCAGGGAGGCCTTCTTCCTCTTGAGCCTCCTCCATTCCTGCTCGCGTTTTTTAAGCCCTTCTATGACCCTTTCGTAGATGCCGGCCTTCTTGTCTATGGCCGTAAGGAGCGGTATGAGCTCGTCTTCGAACTTCTGTCCGTTCCTGTTCCTTGAGGCGGTCTTGTTCAAGACCTTCAACGCCTGCTCTATATGCTCGATGACGCCCTTCAGGTCCTCCTCGTCCTCGCTTATGAAGCCCTCGTCGTCGTCGTAGCCGAGGACTCCTTCAGACCCCTTTCTTTCAGCAAGCCTGTGTTTAAGCCCCTGAAGCTCCTCGGGGATGACCGCTGATTTAAGGAGATCCCTCGTGATGGCGATCTTGCCCTCTTCGATCTTTTTTGCGAGGTCTATCTCGCCTTCCCTCGTAAGGAGGAATACGGAGCCCATCTCCTTCAGGTAGGCCTTAACGGGGTCCGATATCCCGGCCCCGGGCTGCGCCTCTTCAGGCTGAGGCTCTTCCGGCTCCGGGCTTAGACGCACGTCGTCCACGTCGATATCGAGGTCTTCGCCCGCGTGCTCGCCCTCTTCGGCCATGTCCTTGAGGTCTTCCATTTTTGCTTCCGCTTTCCGCATACTGTTAGACGGCGCTAAACCTTGCCTTTGCCCGCCGGCCCTGCCTCGAACCTCTTCTTTATCAAAGAGGCGACCTCGTCCCTGCCGGTCTCTTCGAGCATCCTTATCATCTCCTGTGTCGTTTCCTTAATTCTACCTCTATTCAGGACCCTTTTCAAACTATCCTCGAGCATTTTCCCGGGGTCCTCCACAAAACCGTCGTCCTCCCTGAAAAGCAGGGCCGCGATTGCGCCCGCGTCCTCGTCTTTAAGCTCTCCCAGGAGGGCCGCAGGGTCGTTTTTAAGCCCCTTTTCGCAATTGCCTGCCAGAAGAAGGCCAATCTTTCTGAAAACAGGGTCGATGAAGACCTCTATGGCCGTCTTTATCTTATCGCTGAAAAGCTCCGGGTGCTTAAGTATTACCCTCAGGATGGTCAATTCCATGAGGTTGGAGCCTTTCGCCTCCAGGACCCCGGTCTTGACCGGGCCCGCGCCTTCGCCTAAAGGCATCTTCAACGCCTCGTATATGGCGCCGGGGGACATACCGAGGGCCGCGGCCACGATCGACGCGTAGTGCCCCCTCTCGGCGACGTTCCTGACCTTTAAAAGATACTCCATCGCGGTATCGAAGTATTTCTTCTTGCCCTCGGGGGACGAGAGCTTGACCTTATTCTCAAGCTCTTTCAAAAAAAACTCCATGAGCGGCTCCGCGGACTCTATCGCCTTTTTCATCCCGTCCGGGCCCGACAGCCTGAGGAACTCGTCCGGGTCCTTGCCCTGGGGCAGGAGGACGGCCCTGCAGGCCATCTCCTCGGCGAGGAAGAGGCTCAGTCCCCTTATGGCCGCGTTCTTCCCGGCCTGGTCCGAGTCGAAGAGCGAGTAGATGGAGCCGCAGAAAGGCTTCAATACACGCAGGTGCTGAGGCGTTAAGGCCGTGCCCATGGTGGCGATGATGTTGGTAAAGCCGTGTTTATGGAGCGCGAGGAGGTCGAAGTACCCCTCCACGATAACGGCAAAGCCTTCCTTCATTATAGGCTGCTTGGCCTGAAAAAAGCCGTAGAAGGTCTCGCCCTTTTTGAATACCGCCGACTCCGGGGAGTTCAGGTACTTCGGCATCGAGTTGTCGAGCGCCCTGCCGCCGAACCCTATGACCCTGCCCTTGATGTCCGTTATCGGGAATATTATCCTGTTCCTGAACCTGTCGTAGATGCCCTTCTCGCCTTTTATTATCAGACCGGCGTCCAGGGCGGCTTCCGTGGGGACGCCCTTTTTCTTGAGGTAGGCCGTGAGCCCGTCCCATTTGCCCGGGGCGAACCCGACGTTGAACCTGTTCGCGATCTCCTCGTCAAAACCCCTGCCCTTGAAGTAAGCGCGAGCCGCCGCGCCGCTCTGCGCCCTCAGCTCCTTATAGAAGAACTCGGCCGCGGCCTTCAGCGCGTGGAAGACCGCCTCCCTCGGGTCAGGGCCGGCCTTTACGGACTCGGGTATGTCTATCCCCCATCTTCTCGCGAGCGACCTTACAGCCTCGGGGAACTCGAGGCCCTCTTTTTTCATCACGAATGTTATCGCGTTGCCGGTGGCGTTGCAGCCGAAGCAATAATATATCTTTTTCTCTTCGCTTACGGTAAAGGAGGGTGTTTTTTCGGAATGGAAGGGGCAGAGGCCCGTGTGGTTCTGCCCCCTCTTGGTCAAGGGCACATACTCGGAGATGACCTGTACGATGCTTACGCGGTCCCTTACTTCCTCTATCTTCTCTTTGGGTATCATCGTGACTGGCCTTGGTCGGGGGACAACAACATCAGGGGAGCAAAAAACCTCATCCCGCTACATTATATTACTACGCGAAGGAATATTCCATTCATTTAAGCTCGGCTATGGTGACGCCTCCTCCGCCCCTCATCGGGTCCCCGTGGTGGAAGCCTTTCACTATCCCGCTTTTGCTTAAGTATTCCTCGACTACCTTCGCCAGCCTTCCGGTGCCTATGCCGTGGATTATCTCCACGCTTGAAAGCCCGCTTGCGTGGGCGTTGTCGAGGAACCTTGTGACGAGCGGTATGGCCTCCTCGGCCCGCATGCCTATTATATTTATCGAAGCCGCGGCCTCGATGTCGGCCTTTATTTGCGCGGGGGGCGATGACGGCTTCTTAGCGTCGTTGCCTCCCCTTTTCCTCAATTTATCCCACGCTACCCAGACCTTGAGGCTGCCGACCATGAGCTCGGCCTTTTTGCCTTCGTTATCAACGCTCAGCACCACGCCCTTTGAGTTCGACCCGGCTATGGCGACCTTGTCGTTGACCGAAGGGACGTACCTTTCGGCTTCGGGCAGGAGCCTTTCCATCACCCTTGCCCCGGCCTCGTCCACCTCTCCGGCAAGCCTGCCGGGAAGGGCCGAAGGCACCTTCAAGCCCTCTTCCCGGAGCCTCTCGACCTTTTTTCTTATATCCTCTTTGGCCTTTGCTACTATCGACTCTATCTTCGCCTTCGCCCTCTCTACGATTACCTCTCGTTTTTCCCTGAGTTTGGCTACGGCCTCCGCCCTACCCTTTTCAAGGGCGGATAATCTTTCCTTGAGCCTTCTCACCTCGTCCTTTTCATCTTCGAGGAGCCTGATCGACTCGATGAACGCCCCCTCCTTCTCGCTTATCTTCCTCCTCGCGCTTTCGATAAGCTCCGGCGGCATGCCGAGGCTCAGGGCTATGGACAGCCCGAGGCTCGCGCCGGGCAGCCCGTAATGGAGCGCGTAGAGCGGCTTCAGGGTGGATTCGTCGAACTCCACGGATACGTTCAGGTAGGCTGGGTCTGTCTGGGCGTGGGCCTTTAATAAGTTAAGGTGCGTCGTTATGACCGCTACCGCGCCCTTCTGCCTGAAAGTCTCGAGCGCCGCCAGCGCAAGCGCCCCTCCCTCCGAAGGGTCGGTGCCCGCGCCGATCTCGTCTATGAGCACAAGGGAGCCCTGCCTTGCCAGGTCAAGGAACTCGCGTATCCTCTTTATGTGGGCCGAGAAGGTGCTAAGCGATGCCACTATGTCCTGCCTGTCCCCTATGTCGGAGAATATCGAGCCGAAAGCGACTACCTCGCTATTCTCGTCTACGGGCACCGGGATTCCGGAGAGGGCCATGAGGGTGAGGAGGCCGAGGGTCTTCAGAGCCACTGTCTTGCCGCCGGTATTCGCCCCGGAGATAACGAGCACCCGGCAGCCTTCGGGGATGATCATGTCTATCGGCACCGCCCTGCCGTTGCCCTTAAGCTCCTTCAATATCAGGAGCGGGTGCCTGGCGTTCTTCAGCCTCACGTCGCCTTCGCCCTTTATCGCCGGGACTATCGCCTTAAGCTCCCTCGCAAGGAGCGCCTTCGCCTGGACGCAGTCGAGCGAGCCTATCGTGGTCTGGTCGGTTATGATGAGGTCTTTCTGTCCTAAAACGCCCCTTGAGGCCTCCTTCAACACCTCTATCTCCTCGGCCCTCTCTTCCTTCTTTAATACCGCGACCCTGTTATTCAGCTCGACCAGCTCAAGCGGCTCGATGAAGAAGGTCGCCCCGCTCCCGGAGCGGCCGTGTATGACGCCGCTGAAGTCCGCGTGCATCCCGGCCTTTATAGAGAGCACGTAGCGGTCGTCCCTTATGGTGATGATATCCTCCTGGAGCATCTCCTTTACCTTTTTATCGGTCGAGATGGCCTCGATTATCGAACGCGCCCGCTCCTTGCTGCCCTTTATCTCCTTCCTTACGCGGTAGAGCCCGCTCGAGGCGTTGTCCCTTATCTCGCCCCTGTCGTCTATTATCCGCGCAAGCTCGGAGTGCAGCCCCCTCTGGTCGGAGATAGCCCCTATCTTCTCATTCAGCAGCGGGTATGAGCGGGAGAAAGACGGGCCAAGAAGCGCCCTCATCTGGATCGAGGCGGCTAAATTGCTCCTTACGAGCATAAGCTCTTCGGGCAGCAGGTACGCGCCCCCGGGGCCGAGCCTTGAGAGAAGCTCCTTCAGGTCGCTTACGCCGCCGAGCGGGAGCCTGCCTGATTTTATCAGCTCGTTTACCTCCGAATACTCCTTGAAGGATTCCTCTATGGAGCGGACGGAGGCCAGGGGCCGCAGCGCCGCGGCCACATCTTTTCCGGGGGCTGTGACCGTAAAGGCGGCAAGCTCGTTCAATACCGCGCCGTATTCGAGGGTCTCTAAAGTAGTATTATCCATGGTTATATGATAGCAGGCGGGAGGGAGGATATTAAAGGGAAATTTTTATTATGCGGGTTCAGGCCGCTGACCTGAACCCTTATAATCTCACAAACAAAAGCGGGTCCATGTCAGTGACATGGACCCGCTTCAATTAAATAAACTTACCGTCCCCTCTCTGTCCTCGCTATCCTCTTGAACCCTGAGGTCTCCACGACCTCCACGCCTTCGAGCACGTGGTCGAGGACGAGGTTGACCCCGAGGGTGTCGCTCGATATGTGGCCGGCTATGACGACGTTCACATGGTTCTTCTCGGCCTCTTTCCTGTGGTCCTCGCTTATGTGCATGCCCACGACCGTGCCGACGCCGGCCACGGCCAGCTTCTCATAGACCTTCTTCGACCCGCCGGTGCCCCCCGTCATATCGACGAAGACCTTCCCGGCCCTCCTCTTCTCGGAGCCGCAGACGGCCTTCGGCGCGAAGGTCTCGCCCGCCGCCTTCTGGTACTCGGGTATCTCCTTCAGCATGTCTATTATGTCCGAGACATAGACGGGCTTCCTCGCGTCGAACGCCCTCTGGAGGAAGTCCGTCACCGCGTTATCGGTCGGCGTATGGAGGCACATCATGGGGACGTCAAGGAGCCTTGCCGCGTCTATGGCCCTGGTGTGGTTGGCGGGCATCAGCCTGCGCTCGACCTCCCTTATCCGCTCCTCCATAATGTCCTCGGCCACGTTTATGGGCACGCCGTACTTAAGGAGTATCCCCGACTGCATGTCCATGACGTCATAGAGGTTGGCCATTGCCGTGCCCTCGGGGTGGTGGGAGAGGATGAGGTCTATGGGCGTGCCCCTCTCCCGGAGCCTGTCCGCGAGGAGTACCTCGCCGATCTCCATGTCTATGCCCACGAGGACCCTTTTGACGTCTTTCTCCGGGTCGCCGCAGAGTATGCGGCTGTCCGAGTACGGGTTTGTGAGCCGCTCCGTGTCGAAATACTTCCTGTCCTTCTCCTTGAGGGAGTCGTATTCCTTTTTCTCCCTGTCGAGCTCGCGCCTTACCTCGTCTGCGCCCCTCGGGTCGAGCTCGATCCCCCGCTTGATGGCCTTCTCGTAAATATCTTTTATCTTCATCTTTTATCCTTTTTAAAAATTGTTCTTTTTCCTGATCTCTGCGTAGGCGCGAAAATAAAAATGGACATATGCTCCGCTTTTTATTTCCGCCCTTCCTTGACCTCAGAAAAAATACCTAATTTTTAGTGATAGCCTAAAGTATATCCAAAAAATCGAGAGAATGCTCGACCCCGGAAAAAATAAACCCCCGCGCCCTTTGAGGCCGGGGGGGGGAACGAAAGGCTATCCGCCGAGGACTTCCCTTACTATGTCGTTTACGAGCTTGCCGTCGGCCTTGCCCTTGACATGCGGCATGACGGCCTTCATGAGCTTGCCCATGTCGCCGGGGCCCTTCGCGCCCGCTTCAGAGGCCGCCTTCTTTATAATCTGCCGCAGCTCCTCGGCAGAGAGCTGGGCCGGCATGTAGGCCTTGAGTATCTCGGCCTCACGTTCCTCCTTTTCAGCGAGGTCGAGCCTGTTGCCTTTCCTGAACTGGTCGATGGAGTCCTGCCTCTGGCGCAGAAGCGTGGAGACGACCTGATGGACCTCCGGGTCCGTAAGCGGCCTCCTCAGGTCTACCTCCTTGTACTTTACGGCGCTCAGCAGCATCCGGAGCGCCGAGAGCTTCTCCTTTTCTCCCGCCTTCAAAGAAGCGGTCACGTCCCTTGAGATATCGTCCCGTAAGCTCACATGAGTTCTCCTTATGAGGATATTTGAAGGAACGGCGGCCCGTATGAAAACGCTAAGAGCCTTTCTTAAGCTCTATCAGCACCAGCTTCACTATCGCCTTCAAGGTCTCGAAGACGCCGAACCCGTTGGCTGCCACGGCCTCGAAGTCGGGCGCGCCGTCCCCGTTTATGACCTTTTTAAGCTCGGCAACGGGCACTATGTTCGGGAGGTCCCTTTTATTGTACTGTATCACGTAGGGTATCTGGCTCAGGCTGTAGCCCTGCTCATCGAGGTTGATCTTCATGTTCTCGAAGCTTTCCAGGTTGGCGTCCATCCTCTCGACCTGGGAGTCAGCGACGAAGACTATGCCGTCCACTCCCTTCAGGATGAGCTTTCTCGACGCGTCGTAGAATATCTGCCCCGGCACCGTATAGAGGTGGAAGCGGGTCTTGAAGCCCTTTATGTCCCCGAGCGCGAGCGGGAGGAAGTCGAAGAAGAGCGTCCTTTCGGTCTCCGTGGCAAGCGTTATCATCTTGCCCTTCGCCTCCGGCCGGGTCTTCCTGTAGATGACCTGGAGGTTCGTGGTCTTTCCGCAAAGACCGGGGCCGTAATAGACTATCTTACAGTTGATTTCCCTTGAGGAGTAGTTTATGAATGACATCTCTTATAGACGGCCCGGCCGCAGACTGGCTTGTCCCGATATACCCGTTGTTACTCAGGGCAACAGTAGAGTTGATCTCCCCGCAGCTTTTCTTCGGGGAGTCTTCGACACATAAGGAAGATTTCGATTCGCTCGGCTTGTCACCGCTGCTTGCAGCGGGGAATGCGCTCGCTATGTGCGTTCAAAAACGTTTATTAAAGGCTATGGCGCTGAAATGGGCCGGGGAGTCCGGTAAACGCTGGTTAATGGAAGAGCCTTTCGATATCGTCGTCCGTTATCTCTTTTAAAAGGTTTTCATTCTCGGCCCCGGCTGCCATCCTGTCCAAAAGCTTCTGTATGCTTTTACTTAGCTCCTCGCTCGCCCTCTTTACCCTGAGCCTTACGAGCCCCAGCGAAGACCTCTTATCGAAGATAACCACCAGGATAACCCTCTGGCCCACGACGGAGATGTGGAGGTTGTCCCTCTCGCCCTCGTGGAAGAGTATGGAGAACTCCTTCTCGCCTATGAGCTTGGCGAGCCCCCCGGTGGCGGCGATGTTGCCCGCCGTGAGGGACGCGAGCGAGGTGGCGTCTATGTTCTTGGTCTCCCCGCTGGCGGAGATGAGCTGGCCGTCCTTGTCCACGAGGTAGACGCACTTGGCGTTGGCGTCCCGCAAAAGCCTCTCAACGACGGCCTTTATCTCCCGGTTCTCCTCTTCGTACATTATAAAAGAGCTCTGAGCCATCCGATACCTTCCCTTGGGAAATCAGGGCCGGGGTACCCGGCCCTGCCCTTCAGATCAGACCCTTTTGCCGTCGAGGTCAAGCAGCCTCTGCCATTCAAGGTCTACTCTCGCCTGGAACTTATCGAGGATGTGCCTGTTCTCCGGCTTGAAGAGGTGCTTGAACCTGCCCTGAGGCTTCAACCACTCCTCGAGCGGCTTTTTCTCCTTGGGCTTGTACGTGACCTTCAGGACCCCGTCCTCCACCTCGTAAAGAGGCCAGTAGCAGGTATCTACCGAAAGCTTCGCGAGCTTTATCGATTCCTCGGACTTCGTGTACCAGCCGAGCGGGCAGGCCGACATTACGTTAAGGAATGTCGGGCCCTTGGCGCCCATGGCCTTTTCGGCCTTCTTCGACAGGTCCGCCCAGTTGCTCGGGGAGGCCTGGGCCGCGTAAGGGACGTTATGCGCTATCACGATCCGGGTCAAGTCCTTCCGCCACTCCTGCTTGCCGGGTATAACCTCTCCGGCCGGCGAGGTCGTGGTGTTCGCCCCGTAGGGCGTGGCGCTCGAGCGCTGGATGCCGGTATTCATGTACGCGCCGTTGTCGTAGCATACGTAGAGGAAATTATGGCCCCTCTCAAGGGCCCCGGAAAGGGCCTGTATGCCTATGTCGTACGTGCCGCCGTCGCCCCCGAAGGCCACGAACTTTATCTCCCTGCCTTCCGGGATCCTGCCCTTTTTCTTGAACGCCCTGTATGCCGACTCCACCCCGCTTATCGTGGCGGCGGCGTTCTCGAAGGCGGAGTGTATCCACGGTATCCTCCACGCGGTGTAGGGGTATATCGTAGTGCCGACCTCGAGGCAGCCGGTGGCGGCCGTGGCAACGACCGGGCCGTTCGCGGACCGTAAGACGAGCCTCACTATCGGCGGTATGCCGCAGCCGGCGCAGAGCCGGTGGCCGCCGGAGAGGAGCTCGTCCCTTTTCGAGAGTTCTTTGAGTGTAGCCATCGTATACCTCATCAGGCCCGAAGGCCGTTATTTTTCAAGGCTACCTCTAAAAATTGTTCTTTTTCCTGATCTCTGTGTCAGGGCAAAAATAAAAATGCTCACATATTCCCATATATGCTGCGCTTTTTATTTCCGCCCTTCCTTGATCTCAGAAAAAATTCCTAATTTTTAGAGGCAT
>JACRCL010000028.1 GCA_016219015.1 Deltaproteobacteria bacterium | reverse complement strand
TACAAAGACCCCGGACCAGACCGAGTCCGCGTTGCGGGAGAAGCTTCAGAAGAGGTACTGGATAATATTTAACGACCTGCTCGTGGCCTTCGGGCAGAACGTCTGCAAGCCGGTCTCTCCCCTGTGTAGCGGTTGCAGGCTGAACGTCCTGTGCCAAAGGCGCGGGGTATTAAAGAGCAGGTGACGGAGGGGGGCGGCAGGCGGGGGGCGCCTTGAAGCCGCCAGAGCCGTCGGCTTCGCGCTCGTCCTGCGTTTTCAAGATAAGACTTGTAAAGTCCGGGCGCCGGATGGTAGGATGGTGCCGGCGTATACGTTAAAATAACAGGCATTTCTGATATAATTAATCAAGACGCCGCCGTGCGGAGTCAAAGGTCTGTATAACGCGGTTTTCAAACAAGGAGGAAGCCATGCCCGAAAAAGTGATAATCTATGGCACGGACACCTGACCGTACACCAACGCGGCCCGTGAGGAATACGCGAAAAAAGGGTGCCTGGTCGAATACGTCAACGTGAAGGCGTCCCCTGAGAACATGGACAGGATGCTCAAGGCGAGCGGCGGCGCGAGGCAGGTCCCGGTGATAGTCGAGGGCGGGACAGTGGTGGCCGGCTTCGGAGGCACCTGAGGGGTTTAGACCAGGCCGGCAGGTTGCCGGCCGAACAATAATAGACGGATGGAGCGCGGCGAGGTTGAGCCGGGATGCGGCTGTGCGTATGGATGTCGTTTGCCTCCGGCAACTCAAGCCGGAACGCGGACGGGACGGATCTGGCAGGGGCGCAAAAAGCCATGCGATATCATGCGAGTATAATAAAGAGTGTCTTGTTTTTACTCCTGCTGTCGGTATTCGTCCAGTCGTGCGCGTCAGGGCCGCTCCTGCAGACGAACTTCGACGGCAGGGAGTCGTACCGTTCAGCGGACTTCAAGCACATACCCCGCGGCACCGTCCTCGGGCTCCTTACGGCGGCGGGCAAGGACGGGAACATGGAGTACATAAAGCTCCTCGGCGAGTTCGTGGAGGAGGCGATAAAGAAGAACCGCGCCGACCTCACGGTCGTGCCGTACTGGCAGAGCCTGAGCGCCATCAACGCGCAGGGCTATACCGCCGAATACGCGGACATGGTTGCGAACTACGCCTCCACAGGCATACTCGACAAGAAGGTCTTGAACAAGCTCGCCGCCGCCCTGAAAGTCCGGTACTTCATCCAGCCGAGGCTCGTGAAGTTCGAGCAGAGGCAGTCCACGCGCTTCAGCCTCCTGGGCCTTACGTTATTTAAGACGCACGAGTCGCAGATAAAGATATACATAGAGATATGGGACGGGCGCGGCGGCGAGCTCGTTTGGATAGGCGTCGCGGACACCAACATGGCGAACGAACGGCTCCGGGCCGAACCCATAGCGTTTGAGCAGGTCGCAAGGTACGCGGTTGAGAATCTGGTGAAAAAGATACCCGAAAAAGGAGAATGAGAAGAGAGATGGTAGAACGGACGCTATCCATAGTAAAGCCCGACGGGGCGCGCAAAAACGTGATCGGAGACGTGATAAGCAGGTTCGAGAGGAACGGGCTGAAGGTGGCGGCCCTGAAGATGCACCACCTCTCCAGGAAAGAGGCCGAGGGCTTTTACGCGGTGCACAGGCACAGGCCCTTCTTCGCGAGCCTCACGGAGTTCATGACGAGCGGCCCCGTGGTGCTGATGGCATTGTCCGGCGAGGACGCGATTAAAAAGGTAAGGGAGCTGATGGGCGCGACAGACCCGGCCAAGGCGGCCCCCGGCACCATAAGGAAGGACCTGGCGGACTCCATCGAGGCGAACATCGTCCACGGCTCGGACGGCCCGGACACGGCGGCGTTCGAGGTCCCGTACTTTTTCAGTACGCTGGAGATCCACGGTTAGCCGCCCATGGAGAACATAGAGAGTATCAAGGCGCACTACGGCTTCACCTCCGGGGACGTCAAGAACCTCTTGTCGCTCAAGCCCGTCATGGAGAGGCGCCGGGACGAGTTCGTGGTGGAGTTCTACAATTACGTCAAGAACTTCGAGGAGGCGGACAAGGTCCTCAAGGACGAAGAGACCATCAAAAGGCACCAGGATGCCCTAAAGGTCTGGTTCATAAATATGTTCTCCGGCGACTACGGCGGCGAATACTTCTCGGGGCTTGAGAAGGTGGGAATGGCGCACGTCAAGATATCCCTGCACGCCCACTACGTGAACGCGGCCTTTCACTTCGTCAAGTCGTACGCGCAGGGGGTATTGCGCAAGGAGGTAAGGGATACGGAGGAGATCGCCTTCCTGGAGCGTTCGGTGGAGAAGATACTCGACATAAACCTCGACGTCTTCACGAGTTCCTATATAGAGGAGGAGAAGAAGTTCTTCCTCTCCCCGAAGGTGGAGTCCTGGCTGATCCAGATGGCCGACCGTTTCTCGCACGGCCTCAACCTGATACTGGTGCTGGGACTCGTGCTCCTCGGCGTGATGGTCATTGGGCTCTTCGGTTATGACTTCATGCATATATACGAGAGCAAGGATTTTGAAAAAGGGCTCCTCTCCACCCTCGGAAGCCTCCTGATGCTATGGGTCGTGATAGAGCTCATGGACACCGAGGTAAGGCACCTGAGGGGCGGGAAGCTGACCGTCAAGATATTCATCAACGTCGCCCTCGTGGCGATAATAAGGAAGATACTCATAGCAAGCCTCAAGCACGGAGAGGTCGAGGCGCAACTATCGCTTGTGGCCGCGTTGGGCGTACTGGGCGTGGTCTACTGGCTTGTAGCCAGGGTGGAGAAGTAGGGCCGTTGCCATACGCGTGAGACTTGCCATAGCCGGGTAGACCGGGTATGGCAATTGTTTTTTTGACAGGCCGGTGAAAAAGCCCCGTCCGCGGCTCCGTTAATGGTGCTTGATGAAAAACCTCAGAGACTTCACATACCCCGAACTCCTGCTGGAGGTGGAGGCCCTCGGCGAGCGGCCATACAGGGCCGCGCAGATATATGGATGGGTCTTCCACAGGGACGCGGCCTCGATAGATTCCATGACGGATATCTCCATGGCCTTGAGGGAGAGGCTCAAGCCCGAGTACCGCATCTGCGGCATAGACGTCCTCGACGTGAAGCGGTCCGAGGACGGCACCCGCAAATTCCTCTCAGGACTCGATGACGGGGCCAGGATAGAGTCGGTACTCATACCCGATGAAGGCAGGCTGACGCTGTGCGTCTCGTCACAGGCCGGGTGCGCGCTCGGGTGCCTTTTCTGCATGACGGGGGCCGCGGGCTTTACGCGGGACCTGAGCCTCTCGGAGCTCTCCGGCCAGGTCTTCGCCGCCCGCGGGCTCCTTGACGAGGGCGAGAGGATAACGAACATAGTCCTCATGGGCATGGGGGAGCCGCTCAACAACTACGACAACGTCATAAGGTTCCTCTCCGTCCTCACGGACGGCAAGGGCATGGGCTTTTCCCACAACAGGGTGACGGTCTCCACGGCCGGGGTCGTGCCCGCCATAAAGAGATTCGGCTTTGACGCCAACGTCAACCTCGCCGTTTCGCTCAACGCCACGACGGACGAGGTAAGGAGCCGCATAATGCCCATAAACAAAAAATATCCCATAGCCGGGCTGATCTCGGCGCTCAAGGGGTATCCGCTAAAGAACAAGAAGTACATAACCATAGAATACGAGCTGATAAAGGGGCTCAACGACACCGTTGACGACGCCAGGAGGCTCATCAGGCTCCTGCGCGGCGTCGTGTGCAAGATAAACCTCATCCCGTTCAACCCATTCCCCGGGGCCGCCTTCGAGCGGCCGGACGCGCGCTCGGTCGACGCCTTCCACGGGATAGTCTATGACGCCGGGTATACGGTGATAGTGCGGGCGGGCAAGGGCGCCGACATCGAGGCGGCCTGCGGACAGTTGAGGGCGCGGAGCGAGGCGCATGAGGCCGCGTTCAATAAAAACAATTGACCGGCATCGGCCCTTGATGGTAAAAAAATAGCGGTTCATATCTGAGAAAAAAATTTGTCGGAAATGTCCGGAAAGCGGGGGTGGAGCGCATGGCAAAGGTCGTGGGGGTAATAGGCGGAAGCGGTCTTTATGAGATGGAGGGGCTCGCCGACGTGGAGGCGGTGAGGGTGGAGACACCTTTTGGAGAGCCGTCCGACGAGTATATGACCGGGATGCTCGGCGATACGAAGATGCTCTTTCTGCCGAGGCACGGGAGGGGCCACAGGCTCACCCCCTCCGAGGTCAACTACAGGGCCAACGTCTACGGCATGAAGAAGCTCGGGGCCGAATGGATAATCTCGGTCTCGGCCGTCGGCTCGATGAGAGAGCATATAAAGCCCGGCCATATCGTCATAGTCGACCAGTTCTTCGACAGGACCAGGGGCAGGGCCAGTAGCTTCTTCGGCAACGGCATGGTCGGGCACGTCGAGTTCGCCGACCCGGTATGCCCGGACCTGAGCGGAGTCCTTTACGGCGCGGCGGGCAAGGCCGGCGCCGTCGTGCACAGGGGCGGGACGTATATCTGCATCGAGGGCCCGCAGTTCTCCACGAGGGCGGAATCGACGATCTACAGGTCCTGGGGGGTGGACGTCATAGGCATGACAAACATCCCGGAGGCGAAGCTCGCCAGGGAGGCCGAGATATGCTACTCGACCGTGGCGCTCTCCACCGATTACGACTGCTGGCACACCACGGAGGAGTCCGTGACCGTGGAGATGATAATCGAGACGCTGAGGAACAACGTAAAGACGGCAAAGGAGATAATAAGGCGGGCGGTCCCGGACATAGGCGCCAAAAGGGCGTGCAAGTGCGCCTCGGCCATGAAGTACGCGGCCATCACGGACAGGGCCTCCATCCCGGCAAAGACCAGGGAAGACATGGCGTTGCTCATCGGGAAGTATTTGTGAGACGCAGACCGGCCTCAAGCCCCGTCTGAACATGCATAGCGAGCGCGAGGCCCGCAGCTTGCCGCGGGGAGCTTCAACGGGGCCTGTGGGGCGCACCGGGACCTGTTATTAAAATTGAAGGAGAGGGTATGAGCATTCTTGTAGTCGGTTCCGTGGCTTTTGATTCCGTTGAGACGCCTTTCGGCAAGGCGGACGATGTCATCGGCGGGTCAGCAACATATTTTTCCACCTCGGCGAGCTACTTCTCAGGAGTGAAGCTGGTGGCTGTGGTCGGGGACGACTTCCCCGAGGAGCACATAAGGGAGCTCGAAAAAAAAGGGGTGGATACCGGAGGGCTCAAGAGGGTGCCGGGGAAGACCTTCAGGTGGAAGGGGAGGTACGACTTCGACCTGAACCAGGCCCATACGCTCGATACCCAGTTAAACGTCTTCAGCACGTTCGACCCGGAGATCCCGGAGAGCTACAAGGAGTCCCCGTTCGTATTCCTCGCCAACATAGACCCTGACCTGCAGTTAAAGGTACTCGGACAGGTGAGGAACCCGAAGTTCATCGCCTGCGACACCATGAACTTCTGGATAGAGGGCAAGCCGGAGGCGCTCCGCAGGCTCCTTAAGAAGGTAGACCTCTTCGTGATAAACGAGGGCGAGGCCAGACAGCTCGCCGGGGAGGCGAGCCTTGTCAAGGCCGCCAGGTCGATATTGAAGGACGGACCGAAGACGCTCATCATAAAGCGCGGCGAGTACGGGGCGCTGATGTTCAACGGAGGGTCGATATTCGCGGCCCCGGCGTACCCGCTCGAGGACATATACGACCCTACGGGGGCGGGCGACAGCTTCGCCGGAGGGCTTATGGGCTATCTTGCGAACACCGGGGACACGAGCGAGGCCAGCATCAGAAAGGCCATCATATTCGGAAGCGTCATGGCCTCTTTCAACGTGGAGGCCTTCAGCCTCGAGCGTTTGAGCTCCCTCACCCTCGAACAGATACGCGCGCGGTACGCCGAATTTAAGCGGTTGACCCATTTCGAGGGGTTGTGATACATTATTTTTGATGTTTCCTTCTGGGGCTGATTACCCGCTATTACCAACGGCGCCAACGGAGACTCCGATAGAAAAGTTGCGGGGTTGTTCATTGTCCTGAGGGCCCCGTGGTTTTAGTGGTTCCTTCGTGTATGCTTCCTCGCCATGCGTGTTGAAGCTCCCGGCGGCTTTTCCGCCGGGAATGCGCTCGCTGTGCATCTTCAATAATCCGGTAAAACAGGCCCCGAGAAAAGATAACAGTGAAAAATATCCGTAGAAGCGTTTTACTGATACTGGTTCTCTCCGCGATAGTCTCCTGCGCGCATACCTTCGCCAAAAAAAAGGACGAATCCCTTATCCATTACAGGATGGGGGTGGTCTACTTTAACGACAAGAGCTATACCGACGCCCTCAAGGAATTCACCACCGCCATAGATATCTATTCGGAAGACCCCTCCTACCACAAAGAGCTCGGCCTTACGTACTTCATGAAAGGTATGAACAACGAGGCCATAAAGTCGTTGAAGCAGGCCATATCCCTGAACCCCAAGTTCTCGGAGGCGCGTGTGGCCCTTGCCGCGGTCTATATCGTCGAGAAGAGGTGGGACGACGCGATAGATGAGTCGAGGCAGGCCCTCGGCAACATCTTTTACAGGACGCCCGAGTTTGCGTACTACAACATGGGCATCGCCTACCTCAACAAGAACGACCTGCAGAACTCGCTGGAGAGCTTCAGAAAGGCCGTTGAGATGAGGCCGAACTATGCCGACGCCTACTATAAGATCGGCTTCGTCCTCGATAAGATGAACAACATGAAAGAGGCCGCGGAGGCGTATGAGAAGGCCGTAAAGATATACCCCGATTACCTTGACGCGCACTTCGCCCTCGGGCTCTCCTATCTCAAGCTCAGGGACAAGGCGCAGGCGCTCAAGGCCTTCGACAGGGTCATCGTCCTGGCGCCGGATAGCGACAAGGCCGCCGAAGCAAGAGAGTATATCAAGCTTATCAAGTGAGGAACCCTGCGGGCAATGAGCCGGGCCCAGCCCCGCCGTGCTTGCCGAAGCGCCGGCGCCGCCTGTGCGGGATGCCGCGAAACGGGCTTTTTATCTCGATAGCTGAAAGAGGCAGTGATGGAAGATCCGGGCGAAAATCTTAAGAGGGAGAGGGAGCGGAGGGGGGTAACGCTTAAGCAGATGCATGAGGCCACGAAGGTGCAGACGAAGCACCTCGAGGCCCTCGAGGCTGACGACTACTCAAGCCTCCCGCACCCGGCCTTTGTCAGGGGGTTCATCAAGTCGTATTGCAAGGTGCTGGGCCTCGACGATACGGACGCGCTCCTGCGTTACGAGATGTATTTAAGGGAGAACGCCCCGCCCTCCGGTGTCAAGGACTCCGCGGCTGTGCGCGAGGGCGAGATATGGCAGGAACCTATCAACAGGCTGAGAGAGAGGCTCCCCGGCAAGGCTACAAGGAATATAGCCGTGCTTGTAGCCGCCGGGGTCGCGATAATGGTCATTTTCTACCTTTTCTCCGGAAGGCACAAAAAGGTCTCTGTGCAGGCGGAGCAGGACGAGACTGCCGCGGTAAAGACGGAAGATCAAAAGATCGCGGAGCCGCATGAGGCGCTCCCAGAGCCCGCGCCGCCGGCGGTGAAGGACGGCGCCGGAACCGGCAACGGAAAGACCGTCCCGGAGGCCGTCAAGCCGCCCCCGGATGTGGACGCAAAGTCGCACGCGCTCACGGTAAGGGCGTCTGAAAGGACATGGATAAGGGTAAGGATAGACAACGACGAGCCCTTTGACGTCATGCTTCAGAAGGGGGAGTCGATAGTATGGAAGGCCGGGCGCAACCTCTCGGTGCTGGTCGGCAACGCCGGAGGGGTCGATATGGTCTTTGACGGAAAGAAGCTCCAGTCCCTCGGTAAATCCGGCGCGGTCGTGAGCCTTGTCCTTCCAATCGAGGCGGCTGTGGAAAAAGGCGCTGTAGCCCCTCCGAGATAAGGACGGACGCGCGGCTTGAAGGATAGAGAGTGAAACCTGCACGCGGCAAACCCGCTGAATATGCATAGCGAGCGCCCAGCCCGCGGCTTGCCGCGGGGGATCCGCTCGCTATGCTTGTTTAAAAGGGAGAACTATGGAATCCATAATCAGGTGCAGAAAATGCGGGAAGAAGATGAAGTCCGCGAGGGTCGACGACTACAGGATAAAGATATCCTGCACCTGCGGCTTCTCGGAGTACAGGACCGCCCCGGCGGCGAGCAAGGCCATAAACCCGCATTTTTCGCGGGAGAGCCTCCTGCCCATCAGTTTTGACGGCAGCGGCAGTTTCTTTTTCCAGCAGAGGGCCGACAGGGAGCAGAAGGAGATAATCACGCTTGAAGAGATAAGCATGCTCGCCTCTTCGGACTACAAGCTCGACGACGTCTTGAAGGCTGTCGTTGAAAAGACGGCCAAGAGGCTCGGCATGGACGTCTGCTCCATCTACCTCTGGGATGGGGAGTACCTGGTGTTGAGGGCCACGTACGGGCTCGCCCAGGAGGCGGTGGGCAAGGCGCGCCTGAAGATAGGCGAGGGCGTCACCGGCTCGGCGGTGCGGGAGAAGAGGCCGCTCCTCATAGAGGACGTCTCCAAGGACCCGCGCTACAGGTACTTCCAGGAGACGAAGGAGGAGCAGTACAAGATAAGGACCATGTACTCATACCCGATATTCTCCGGCGGTACGCCCTTCGGGGTGTTGAACGCCCAGACCGTATTCAAGAGGGAATTCACCGAAGACGAGAGGTCCTTCGTCTCCGTCATAGCGAACCTCATACTCGGGGCCATCAAGATGAGAAAGAAGGCGGAATGATGGAAATGCACGGCGGGCGCGAGGCCCGCGGTCTGGCCGTGAAGTCATCCTCCAGGCCGGGTCCGGCGGTTGCAGGCAACGGTTTTTTGAGGTCCATATCAGGGCCGGACGGAAAGTCCGGCCTTTTTCTTTTTGCGGCGTTCTTCTTCGCCGTTACGGTTGTCTTTTATTGCGTCCGCGCCCCTGGCGCCCTGGCGGCCGGCAGGGAAGATGCGGCCCCCGGGCCGTCAAACGGGCGATCGGCGCGGATGGCCTCGTCGGAACGCGAGCTGGAGGGGCGCATGGGGAGTTCCTCCAGGGACCACTTCACCGTGAAATACGAGGGCGGAGAGAACATCCTGACCGGGTATCTCATAGGTATGCTACTGGAGGAGGCGTACATGAAGGTCGGCGCGGACCTCGGCTTTTATCCGACGGACAGGATAGAGGCGCTCTTGTATA
Source organism: Deltaproteobacteria bacterium (assembly GCA_016219015.1). GTDB lineage: Bacteria > Desulfobacterota > GWC2-55-46 > GWC2-55-46 > GWC2-55-46 > JACRCL01. The sequence goes on along the minus strand of JACRCL010000028.1, from coordinate 1,300 downwards.
CGGCGGACACATTCAGGGACGTTACAAGGAGCCCTTCATGGGCCGGGGCCATATACGACGGCAGGATAAAACTGCCGGCGGGCGGGATACATGAGAAGACGGAGGAGCTTGAGAAGGTCATATTCCATGAGTACACACACGCGGTGGTGCACAGGCTCTCCGGCGGCAGGGCCCCGGTATGGCTCAACGAGGGCATGGCGCAGTACGAGGAGGGGCGCAGTTCCTCGGAGTACTCCGAGCTCTTGAGGAAGATAGCCGAGGGCAACAGGGTGGACCTCAGGGTCTTTGAGCGGTCTTTCATGGGCCTCAATGCCGCCGGCGCGTCCCTGGCGTACCTTATAAGCCTTTCAGCCACCGAGTACATAATAAAGGAGTACGGCTCGACGTCATTGAGGAGGATATTGGAGGGCTTGAACGGCGGGATGAACATGGACGCGGCCGTCTCATCGGTACTATATATATCTTATAGCGACCTTGAGAGCGGGTGGCTGAGGTCGATTAAGAGATAGGGCGTGTTCCCATAGGCATATTGGGCGGATTTTGTAGAACCACAGAGGTTTCAGAACGTTAAAAAATGATTTCGTAGTTTTTCGGCAAACTGATAGGGGTGTTCATGGATGGGCCGCAAAAAAGTGCTTTAAAAAGCCGTTGAGGTTATGTTATAGTTCCAAATTATACAATTCAATTTTCAGGAGGTCATGTCGATAATGGATATAAACTCAGGCACAAAAGGTCTTTTGGTGATAGCCGCCAGCGCGCTGCTCGCTTTTACGGGGTGCGGCGGAGAGAAAAAGGCGCAGGAAAGCGGCGCCCCCCAGGGGATGAGCGCCAGTGGAGGCGCTCCGGCCTCCCAGCCGCAGCAACAGCCCGCCCCCCAGGGCGAACAGGCCGCTCTGCCGGCTGGACACGCTCCCATTGAGAAGTCGATGGAGGCGGCCCAGGGCTCAACCGCACCCGCGGGCGCGCTTCCGTCCGGGCATCCTACCGCTACGGGAGCCGGCCATGAAGGGGGCAAAGGCACCAAGGCCCAGAGGGAACTGAGCATCTCCCCCGAGGTGAAGGCCAGGTGGAGCGAAGCGAAGCTGGAAGTGACCGACAGCGGCTCAAAGACCAAAGAGGTTCTTACGATAAAGGTAGGGAGCGCCGAGAACCTTAAGAAGAAGGGTTTTAAGCTCAAGGTCGAGGCGCTTGTGCCGGATTATTCCATATCCGACAACAGGATAGAGAGCAGGAGCAACGACCCGAGGAACCCGGCGGTACTCGTCGAGCTCTTCGACGGGGATAAGAGCGTGGCCAAGGG
>JACRCL010000027.1 GCA_016219015.1 Deltaproteobacteria bacterium | reverse complement strand
CACAGACTTCAGTAAGATAACCGATAAACAGATTGCAATAATCGAATCTCTAATCAACAACAGGCCCAGAAAATGCCTGGGCTTCAAAAAACCAATCGAAGTAGCTGCTCCCTTCGTTGCACTTCGAGGTTGAATTCGGGAGCCAAGTTCCTGAGGATTACATAATATATGGAAAAAAGGCCTGATAGGGGAACGGAGAAGCTCATCTACGGATGGCTGCTCCTTTCCGTCTTCTCCCTCGTCTTTGCCGGCATCTTCGCCCTCCTTGTGGCGCTGGCGAGGACCCCGGTTGTCGAGGACTTCCTCCCGCTCGGGAGGGACCATATATATGTCGCGCTTGTCGGCCACGTGGTCCTGGCTGTGGTGATATGGTTCCTCGCCTTCGAGGGTTTCCTCTGGAGCCTTTCGACCACCGTCAACCTCAACAGGCGCGAGTGGAGCCGCGCACTCGGGTGGGCGTCGCTGATATTATCCGCCTGCGGCATGGGGCTTGTAGTGGTCTCGGCCGTTTTCGGCCTCGGCGCGGCTGAGCTTGCCAACTATGTGCCGGTGCTCCTGACGCCTGTATTTTATGTGGGCCTTATCCTCTTCGCGGCAGGGATACTCCTTAACCTCATAAATACCTTCGCCTCGGTCATAGGGGCGAAAAGGGACGGCAAAAAGCTCCCCATAATCACCTTCGGCATGGTCGTCGCCGGGGTAGCGGTGGCAGTGGCGTTCATATCGTTCGGGCTTTCGGCGTTCTTCCAGCTCTACACCGGAAAGATATACCTTGATTTCGAGAGGCTCTTTTGGGGGGGCGGGCACATACTCCAGTTCGCAAATACCATCGCGATGGTGACGGCCTGGCTCTACCTTTCAAGCCTTGTCCTCAAGAAGGAGGCCCTTGGCGAGGGCTTCTCGAAGCTCCTGTATGTCGTCTACCTGCTGTTCGTTCTGCCCGCGCCGTTGATATTTTTCATCTACGACACGTCGGCGCAGGCCTATAAGGACAGCTTCACGACACTCATGCAGTGGGGGCTCGGGCCCTCGACGACGGTTTTTATGCTCGCCTTGGCGGCGCTTGTGGTCAAAAGCAAAAGGGCCTGGTGGGACCCCGGCTTTTCCTCGCTCGTCCTTTCGATGGGCATATTCGTGCTCGGCGGCGTCATAGCGCTTAACATAAGCGGGGTGAACACGAAGATACCCGCGCATTACCACTGCGTCATAGGCGCGGTCACCATAGCCTTCATGGGGCTATTCTATGAGATAGTCCCGGCGTTCAATAGAAAGATTTACAGCCGGAAGATGGCGGCCGTCCAGCCGTACCTTTACTCCCTCGGCATAGTCCTTTTCGCGGTAGGGCTCTATCTCGCGGGCTCTCACGGGGTGGCGAGGAAGACCTACGGGAGCGAGCAGAACCTCAATAACCTCGGCAAGCTCATCGGCATGGGCATAATGGGCGTCGGCGGCATAGTCGCCATACTCGGCGGCATCACCTTCGTCCTTAACGCCTTGCTTACGCTCCTGGGCAGGGAAAGCGCCGGGGCCGTCACGCTAGCCGAAGGCCACAGCAGGGCTTAGGTATGAATTTTTCAGTACGACGATTAATAATATGCGCGTTTTGAATATGCGATTTTGTGAATGCAAGAAATGGCTTTAGACGAGGCGGACGACGAGGAAAACCGCAGGCGTACTTTTTTCGTACGTCGAGGATTTTCCGAGGAGTGGAATCTCCCCGCAGCAAGCTGCGGGGAATCTTCGACACATAAGGATTTCGATTTCGATTCGCTCGCTAAACCGCTCGCTATGCGTGTTCAACAAAGTATAAAGACATTTATTGCATTCAAAGTGGAGGGTTTTTGGTGGAGATAAAAAAGTATCTGCCGCTCTTTAAACTGAGGATCTGCAGTCTCATCACCTTCAGCGCCATCGTCGGGCTCATAGGCGCTCAGACCGGGAGCCTTTCGGCGGGCAAGGTCTTCTTCCTGGCGGTGGCGACGATGCTCGCGTCTTCCTCGGCGAGCGCCTTCAACCACTACTTCGACAGCGACATAGATTCCATCATGAAGCGCACGAAGAAGCGGCCCCTGCCGTCAGGGGTGGCGGGATCGAAGTACGTCCTGGCCGTCGCCCTGCTGTTTTTCGCGCTGTCGCTGCTCGTGTCGTTGAAGGCCCTGAACTACATGGTGGCCCTGCACCTCGCGCTCGGCGCGCTGGTCTACGCGGTCGTCTATACGGCGTGGCTCAAGAGGAGGAGCTGGACGAATATCATAATAGGCGGGCTTGCCGGCAGCTTCGCGGTGCTCGCCGGGGGCGCCTCCGCGACCCCGGAGTTCTGCCTGCCTCCGGTACTGCTTGCGATAGTCATGTTCTTCTGGACGCCGTCGCACTTCTGGAGCTTCGCGATATACCATAAGGAGGAGTACGAAAAGGCCGGGGTCCCGATGCTCCCGGTAGTCGTCGGCGACAACAGGACGGCCCTGTACATACTCATAAACACCATCCTGCTCGTGGCGTCCTCGCTCGTGCCGTTCTTCATGGGCTACAACGGCTGGATATACTTCCTGACCGCGCTGGCCGCCGGCGGGTACTTCGTGGCATGGAACATAAGGCTGGTGCGGAACCCGTCCAGGGACGTGGCGTGGAAGAACTTCAAGATATCGATGATGTACCTCGGGGCCCTTTTCACCTCTGTAATAGTAGAGGCCGCCCTCAGGCCCTTCATGTAGAGGAGGTGAGGCGGGCCTTAAAAACAGCTCAGAAAATCCTTGACAAGCCTTTTTTTTGATTGTAATCTTGGAATTCAAATTCTTTTTGAAAAGGAGGATCGACATGCGGAAGTTATTGGGAATCGGGGTGCTTGCTCTCGGGGTGGCCTTCTCGGGGTCAGCTCTTGCTGCTGACGGCGCCGCTATCTTCAAGGCAAAGTGCTCGCCTTGCCACGGGGCAGAGGGCCAGGGAACAGCCATGGCTCCGGCCTTCAAGGGGAACGCCTTCCTTAAGGACAGCAAGGTAGAGGACCTTATGGCCGTAGTAAAGAACGGCCGCGAGGGCGCCGCGAAGAAGTACAAGCAGTTCGCCATCGGCATGCCCGCGCAGAAGACGATGGCCGACGAGGACGTAAAGGCCGTTGTCGAGTTCGAGAAGTCGATAGCCTCGAAGTAATTAAAATTTTTCAGCATCACCATTTAAAGCCCGGATTTAGGTCCGGGCTTTATTTTTTTAAGCAGGTTGCCCAAAAAGTCCGTCCGTACCGGAGCTTCCTGGCCAACTTCGTCCGTCATTGCGTGAGTAGTCTCATTCCTAAGCTCCCCTATTTCAACGGGGTCTCGCGCGCTCGATTTTTGGAGCAGCCTGCTGTGAATATGCGCAGATTTTTCCAGGGTAAGTCCCGCAATATTATCACTAATGTAACACCACCGGAGTACCCGCTAAAATAAAGGCTTTTACCTGATTTTTACGGCAAAGAGCCTGTTGACAAGGGTGTTGAAATCGTCGATAATAAGAAGTCTCTTTGCTGTTTGGACCGAGCAGATATTTTCCTTCATCAGTCTACCTTTTGAAATCAAAATTTAGTTAAGCTCCAAGCCGTTGCCCTGCCTTGAGTGGCTTGTTCATTGTGATGTGCAGTAAAGGCCTTTTTAGCAAGGGCCGAACTTCCGGAGGTGCAGAGTTGTCAGGCAAAGTATACGTCGGCATTGATATCGGCTCGGTAAGCGCTAATACGGTCGTTCTCGATGAACATAAAAACATCCTCGAAGAGCATTACACCCGCACGAAAGGCGAGCCGCTCGAGACCTCGCTGTCGCTCCTCGACCAAATGATGAAAAAATACGGGTCCGGCTCCATCGAGCTTGTCGCGTGCACCGGCTCCGGCGGAAAGCTCATCGCCCCGCTCATCGGCGCGGGGTTCACCAACGAGGTCATTGCCCAGGCAAAGGCCACGGAGTTTTTCCACCCCGAGGTCAGGACCATCATCGAGATGGGCGGGCAGGACGCCAAGCTCCTCTTCCTCGCCCCCGAAGGGGGCTCGGGGAAACTGAGGATAGCCGACTTCCAGATGAACTCCGTATGCGCCGCCGGCACGGGGTCGTTCCTCGACCAGCAGGCGTTCAGGATGAACCTCACCATAGAGGAGTTCGGCCACCTCGCGTTGAAGAGCAAGAACCCCCCAAGGGTCGCCGGCAGGTGCAGCGTCTTCGCCAAGAGCGACATGATACACCTCCAGCAGATAGCCACCCCGGACTACGACATAGTGGCGGGGCTCTGCTACGCCGTGGCGAGGAACTTCAAGGCGACCATCGGCAAGGGCAAGGACTTCGTCGCGCCCGTGGCCTTCCAGGGGGGCGTGGCCGCCAACCTCGGCGTGAGGAAGGCGTTCAAGGACGTCCTTGAGCTCGACGACAAGGACTACATAGTGCCGGCCCATTACGCGTCCATGGGCGCGCTCGGGGCCGTCTTTACCTGCGTCGAGCTCGGCAAGGGCATAGGCAGGTTCAAGGGCCTCTCGGAGCTTGAGGCCTACTTGTCCTCGGGCAGGAAGAACGACAGGTCGCTTGAGAAGCTCACCCGCCCCAAACAACACCCCTCGATGAACAAGACCTCGGTGGGCTATACCCTGGAAAAAGGGAAAAAGATAGACTCATACCTCGGCGTGGACGTGGGCTCGACCTCCACGAACGTCATACTCATAGACAAAGACCTGAAGCTCATAACCAAGAGGTACCTCGCCACCGCGGGCAGGCCGTTGGAGGCCGTGAGGAAGGGGCTTTCCGAGGTGTCCGATGAATGCGGCGAATACGTGAACATCCTGGGCGTGGGCACCACAGGCTCGGGCAGGTACCTGTCCGGCGACTTCATCGGCGCGGACATAATCCGTAACGAGATAACCGCTCAGGCCACCGCCGCCGCGGTCATAGACAACGAGGTAGATACCATCTTCGAGATAGGCGGGCAGGACTCCAAGTACATAGCCCTCAAGGACGGGGTCGTCGTCGATTTCGAGATGAACAAGGTCTGCGCCGCCGGGACCGGGTCGTTCCTCGAGGAGCAGGCCGAGAGGCTCGGCATAAGCATAAAGGGCGAGTTCAGCAACCTCGCGCTCGGGTGCTCGAGCCCCCCGCCGATGGGCGAGAGGTGCACTGTCTTCATCGAGTCCGACATGGTCCACTACCAGCAAAGGGGCGTCGAGAAGGACGGGCTCGTGGCGGGGCTTTCGTACTCCATCGTCCACAACTACCTTAACAGGGTCGTCGGGGACAGGAGGATCGGGAACAGGATATTCTTCCAGGGCGGGACGGCCGCCAACCTCGGCGTAGTGGCGGCCTTCGAGAAGGTCACCGGAAAGCCGATAACCGTGCCCGAGCACCACGACGTCACTGGCGCGATAGGCGCGGCGATACTCGCCTTACGCGAGATGCCGCCGGGCCGGAAGACACGGTTCAAGGGCTTCGACTTGAGCAGGAAGAAGTACGAGCTCCAGTCCTTCGAGTGCAGGGACTGCTCGAACGTCTGCGAGATAAGGAAGGTCGTGATGGAGGGCGAGGCCCCCCTGTACTACGGCGGCAGGTGCGAGAAATACGACGTGAAGAGGGAGGACTCCAGGAACTCCCATCTCCCCGACCTCTACAAGGACAGGGAGAAGATGCTCTTTTCCTCCTATACCGGAAAGATCGCCGGGAAGGACGCCCCCGTCATCGGCATACCGAGGATGTTATTTATCTACGAGATGTACCCGTTCTGGAAGGCGTTCTTCGACAACCTCGGCTTCAGGGTGCAGCTCTCTTCCCCCACGAACAAGGAGATAATAAAAAACGGGATCGAGAAGATAGTCACGGAGACCTGCTTCCCCGTAAAGGTGGCGCACGGCCACGTGAACGAGCTGATAGATAAGGGCGTAAAGAAGATATTCCTGCCGAGCATCGTGAACCTGAAGCCCGCGAAGGAAGGGCACATCCACACGGCGCTCTGCCCTTATGTCCAGACGATACCGTACCTTTCGAAGTCCGCCTTCAACTTCAAGGAAAAGGGGATAGAGGTGCTCTCTCCGGTCTTCCACTTCAACCAGAGGGAGGCCGGGCTTAAAAAGGAGTTCCAGGAGTTCGGCAAGACTCTCGGCAAGGACAAGGCGAGCGTGGACAGGGCATTGAAGGCCGCGCTCGAAGCCGGGGACGAGTTCAACAGGAGGCTCCTTGCCAGGGGCAAAGAGGTCATGGACAGCTTAAAGCCCGAGGACACCGCGCTTGTGATAGTCGGCAGGGCCTATAACACGACGGACTCCGGGATAAACCTCGAGCTCCCGCAGAAGCTCCGCGACATGGGCACCGTGGCCATACCGTACGACATGCTCCCCGTGGACTCCGCCATAGACGAGGCGCTGGCGAACGACATGTACTGGAAGAGCGGGCAGAGGATAATGGCCGTGTCCAGGCTCATACGCGAGGACAACCGCCTCTTCTCGGTCTACATAACGAACTTCGGCTGCGGGCCGGACTCCCTCATATCGCACTTCTACAAGGACTCGGCCGCCGGCAAGCCCTTCCTGCAGCTCGAGATAGACGAGCACTCGGCCGACGCCGGGGCGATAACGAGGTGCGAGGCGTTCCTCGACAGCATAAAGAACATCAAGGGCAAGATAAAAATAAATAAGAAGGTTAGCGAGGTCCTCAAGAGGACCAACCTCAAGAAGAAGATATACCTGCCGAACATGGCGGACGGCGCGCACGCCATAGCCGCCGCTTTCCAGGCATGCGGCCTGGATGCCGAGGTGATGGAGGAGCCGGACGATGAGTCTCTTAAATGGGGCAGGCGCTACACCTCCGGCAGGGAGTGCTACCCGTGCATACTCACCACCGGCGACATGGTGAAGACCGTAAAGAAAGAAGGCTTCGACCCGGAAAAGAGCGCCTTCTTCATGCCCTCGGGCAGCGGGCCGTGCAGGTTCGGCCAGTATAACCGCTACCACAGGCTCATACTCGATGAGCTGAACTTCAAGGACGTGCCCGTCTACGCTCCCGACCAGGACGGCAACTTCTACAAGGAACTCGGCATGGTCGGCGGGAACTTCCCGAGGCTCGGGTGGTGGGGGATAGTCGCCATAGACCTCCTGGAGAAGAGGCTCAGGGAGACGCGCCCGTACGAGAAGAACCCCGGCGAGAGCGACAAGGTCTACTGGGAGCATGTCCACAAGGTCTGCGACTCGGTAAGGAACAGGAAGTTCCCTGAAAAGGAGCTTCTGTCGGCGAAGGAGGCCTTCAAGAAGATACCCGTGTCCGCTCCGGGGGGCAGGCCCGTCATAGGGGTGGTGGGCGAGATATACGTCCGCAGCAACCGCTTCAGCAACGAGAACCTGGTCACCAAGCTCGAGGCGCTCGGAGCGGAGGTGAGGGTGCCGACGATATCCGAATGGATATTCTACACGAACTTCTGCGTCAAGAGGAAGAGCCGGGAAAGGCGCCAGTGGACGGATTACCTCCGCACGGCTACAAACGACTTTTTCCAGCACAAGGACGAGAAGAAGATGGAGAACATACTGAACGGGGACATGAGGAGCGGGCACGAGCCGAGGGTGGAGGACATAATGAAGTACGCCGGGCCGTACATACACGACTCCTTCGAGGGAGAGGCGATCTTGAGCGTCGGCAAGGCGCTCGATTACATATCAAAGGGCGCGCACGGCCTGGTGAACGCCATGCCGTTCACGTGCATGCCGGGCACGGTCGTGAACGCGATACTGAAGCGCCTCCGCGAGGACAACAACAATATACCCTATCTCAACATGGTCTACGAGGGTGCCGAGGATACGAACTCGATGACCCGCATGGAGGCGTTCGTCCACCAGGCGCGGGAGTTCATGGATAGGCACGGCAAGAAGGCCTGAAGTTTAATTTAAGGTTCCGGTCTTGAGCGGGTCCCCCTCTTGCTTAGGGTGACCCGCTTTTTGACAAAAGCGTCCGAAGATGGAAATAGCCGTAATAGCCCTCCTCGCCGTCCTCGCGGCCTCGGTACTTTTCCTCGCCTTATCGATAAGGCGGCGGGGCAACGTGAATGACGCCCGGATGCTTGAAACCCAGTACGAGTCGTTAAGGGCCGAGGTCCGGAGCTCCCTTTCCAGCAATTTAAGCCTCATAGCCAATCAGCTCGCCAATACCACTAAGCAGGTCAACGACCAGCTCTCGTCCGTAGCCGTACAGCTCCACGCCTCCACGGGCCAGATAGGCCAGAGGATGGACAGCGCCTCAAAGGCCGTTGCCGACGTCAGGCAGGGGCTTGGGGAGCTGTCGAAGGCGGCCGAGCGGATATTCGATGTAGGTAAAGACATCTCAAGCCTCCAGGAGATATTAAGGAGCCCGAAACTGAGGGGCGGGCTCGGCGAGCTCTTCCTCGGAGACCTCCTCGGCCAGTGCCTGCCTTCGACGCACTTCGAGCTCCAGTATACCTTCAAGACGGGCGCGAGGGTAGACGGGGTCATAAGGCTCAAGGGCGGGCTCGTGCCGATAGACGCGAAGTTCCCGCTCGAGAACTTCAGGAAGGCGGTCGAGTCCCCCGGAGAAGAGGCGCGGAAGGCCGCGAAGCGCAGGTTCATCGCCGACTGCAGGAAGCACATCGACGCCATAGCCGGGTCCTATATACTCCCCTCCGAGGGCACGCTCAACTTCGCCCTCATGTACATCCCGGCCGAGAACGTATATTACGAGGCGATAACCGGCGACGGGGACGATACGCTCGCCGCTTACGCCTTCTCGAAGAGGGTGATACCGGTCTCCCCGAACAGCTTTTACGCCTACCTCCAGACCATACTCCTGGGCCTCAAGGGCCTCGAGGTGAGCGAGAGGGCGCAGTCGATCCTTTCCCGCATAGAAGGCCTGAGGTGCGGCTTCGACGGCTTCATGGCCGACTTCGACACCCTCGGCAGGCACATAAGCAACACAAAGGCCAAGTACGACGAGGTGGATAAAAAGGCCGGGAGGTTCGCCGCGAGTTTGAATTCGCTCGGGCAGATAGAGGGGCTTGACCCTGAGCCGCGGCTGAAGGGAGAGGGCGAAAAAACGCTCTGAGGCCCTCAGGCGGGATTTCTAAGAAGTTGACTTCGCAGAAGCTTTTGTCTTATTATTCTAAATGGGCATCTTATCTTACAGATAATAAAGGGAAACGCCGTGAAGAAAAAGAAATACAATATCGCCATAGCCGGGGCTACCGGCGTGGTCGGAAAAGAGTTCTTGAAGATACTCGAGGAAAGGAACTTCCCCGTAGGTGAAATAAGGCTCCTGGCCTCGGAGCGGAGCGCGGGAAGCACTCTCGAGTTCAAGGGAAAGGACGAGCCCGTAAGGCTCCTCAACGAAGAGACCTTCGAAGGCATTGATATCGGCCTCTTCTCCCCCGGCGCGAGCGTCAGCGCGGTCTACGCGCCCAAGGCCGGCAAGGCCGGGTGCATAGTGGTCGATAACACGAGCCAGTTCAGGATGGACCCCGATGTCCCGCTCGTCGTCCCGGAGGTGAACCCCGGTGCAATAGCGCAGTACAGGACCAAGAACATAATCGCCAACCCGAACTGCTCGACCATCCAGCTGGTGGTGGCATTGAAGCCCATACACGACAAATACAGGATAAAGAGGATAGTGGTATCGACATACCAGTCCGTATCGGGCGCGGGCAAGGAGGCGATGGAGGAGCTATCGGACCAGGTCAGGAAGCTCTTCAACATGCAGGAGCCTGAGGCGAAGGTCTTCCAGCACAGGATCGCCTTCAACTGCCTCCCGCAGATAGACTCGTTCCTTGAAAACGGATATACAAAGGAAGAGATGAAGATGGTCAACGAGACGAAGAAGATATTCGGGGACGACTCGATAAAAGTGACGGCCACCGCCGTGAGAGTGCCCGTTTTCATCGGCCATTCGGAGGCTGTGAACATCGAAACGGAAAAGCCGATCAAGCCCGAGGACGTCAAGAAGCTCCTCTCGAAGGCGCCCGGCGTTACTCTCCTCGATGAGCCGAAAAAGGGTGTCTACCCGATGCCTACCGACGCCTCCGGCCAGGACGACGTCTTCGTGGGCAGGATCAGGAAGGACGAATCGGTCGAGAACGGCATCAACCTCTGGGTGGTTTCCGACAACCTCAGGAAGGGAGCGGCCCTGAACGCCGTGCAGATAGCCGAGGTACTTATAAAGGATTACATCTAACAGGTTGCTCAAAAAGTCCATCTGCTTCGTTGTCTTCGTCGCTCCTCACTGCGACGTACGAAAAGAGTACGTCGCATTCCTCGCTCCCCTATTTCAATGGGGCCTCGCATCTGGAGCTTTTTGAGCAGCCTGTTTAATTTTGACTTTTTCAGCAGCCTGCTACTTCTTTAAAGACAGGCGGGGCCTCCACCCCGCCTTTTTTGACTTATGCGCAATATAAGGCTCCTCGTTGAGTACGAAGGCACGGAGTACGCCGGCTGGCAGGTCCAGGAAGGGCTCCCTACCATACAGGGGACTATCGTCGCGGCCATAAAGGGCCTTACCGGCGAGGACGTTGTCCTTAACGGCGCCTCCCGCACCGACGCCGGGGTCCACGCGTACGGGCAGGTGGCGAGCTTCAAGACCGGGTCCCTTATACCCCCGTACAACATGATGCAGGGGCTTAACGCGTACCTGCCGGACGACATAGTTATAAAGGAAGTCGTCGAAGTCCCGCTTGAGTTCGACCCCCGCAGACATTCCAAAAAAAAGACCTATGTCTACAGGATACTCAACAGGAGCTACCCGTCGGCGCTCCTGCGGAGGCACTCCTGGTTCGTCTTCAAGCCGCTCGATATCGGCCTCATGCGAGAGGGGGCGCGCCACATCATAGGGGAGAAGGACTTCACCTCCTTCAGGGCCGCTGATTCGGACGCCCTGCACTCAATAAGGGAGGTGACCTCAATAGAGCTTTCCGACAAAGGCGACGGCCTTATTGAGGTAGAGGTGATGGGCACGGCCTTTTTAAGGCACATGGTAAGGATAATGGTAGGCACGCTCGTGGCCGTGGGCAAGGGGAAGATCAAGCCAGATGACGTGGCGGGGATAATCGAGGCGAGGGACAGGGCAGCCGCCTCGATGACAGCCCCTCCGCAGGGGCTTTTCCTTATAAAAGTAGAATATTAGCGCAAGAACGCAATAAATGTCTTTATACACAGGGCCTTTTTGCGCGGCCGCGCAAAAAGGCCCTGTGTAATCCTCTCTTCCGTTATTCCCCCCCCCGTTCACCCGCAAAAAATAGACTTGTTTTTCCCTATCCTCTGTAGCATACTTTATGTCTACCTAAATGTTGAAAAAGTCCATCCATGGCTTTTTCAACTACGGTTTGACCGAAATAAATTCGGTCAAACCTCACAAATTGCTCGACTTTTCAAGTCTCGCAATTTGGCAATCCATCCATGGATTGCATTACAGGGTGTTTTCAAACACCCTGTAATAAAATAGCGGGATTATGCGATGGAATTGACCCTTGGGCCCGTCCTTTTCGAGTGGAAAAGGGAGGAGATATTAAGGTTTTACGAGGAGGCCGCGGACATGGACCTCGATATGGTCTATGTCGGGGAGGTCGTCTGCACGAAAAAGCTCGGCCTGAACTCCAGCGACCTCGAAAGGATAATCACCACCCTTGAGAAAGGCGGGAAAAAGGTCGCTCTTTCAAGCCTCGCCATCGTATCGAATGAGGAGGAGCTTGACTTCACCCGCAGGCTCCTTTCCTTCCCTAACCCGATAGAGGCCAACGACGTATCGGTATTCAACATGGCCGACCCCGCAAAGCGGGAGGTCTTCGCGGGCCCTCACATAACCTCGTACAACCTCCCGACCGTCGAGTTCCTCGAATCCATCGGCGTAAAGAGGGTCACTTTCCCGGTGGAGCTGTCGAAGGAATCGATTGCCGTAAATCTGCAAGCCACCGGCATATCCGGCGAGGTCTTTGCCCACGGCAAGGTCCCTCTCGCGTTCTCGTGGAGGTGCTACACCTCAAGGGCGTACGGCCTTACCAAGACCGAGTGCCGCCACCACTGCGCCAAATACCCGGACGGGATGGAGTTGAGGACAGCAGACAACGCCCGGCTGTTTACAGTCAACGGCACTTCCGTATTGAGCGCCGCGTCCTATACGCTCGTCGAGTTCGTCGAGGAGATGAAGGACATCGGCGTAAAGGCCCTGAGGGTATCCCCGCAGCATAAGGATACGTCGAAGGTCGTCGATGTTTTCAGGAAAAGGATAACCGGGGCGATGGAAGCAGGGGAAGGGCTTTCGGAGTTGAAGGCGCTCGGCGGGGAGCTCTGCAACGGCTGGTACCTCGGGGGCGCGGGCAAGGATTATCTGGCAAGGATAGGGGCGTAATTGTAGCTGAAAGTTTAGGCTGCTCAAAAAGCTCCAGATGGACTTTTTCAGCAGTCTGCTAAAAAGGAGGCGTTTTGTGGCTGACATACTCGACAAAGCTATACTCATTGGCATAGGCCTTGAGAAAAAGGCTAAAGAGGTTTTGGACGAGCTACAGCAGGCCGGAAAATCCGGCGCTGAGGCTTCCGCAGGGGCAACCGAAGGCGGGTTGCCGCCAAAGGAGGCGGCCGAGAACAAGATAGTGGAAGAGGGCATAAGGGCGCTACGCGAGTTCCTCGCGGTCGTAAAGACCGGCAAGGAGAGGCTCGACAAGGAGTTCTCGTCCTCGTCCGAAAAGGTGTTTGAGAGATTGAACGTCGCAACCCAGAACGATATCGACGTCATCAAGGAGATGGCCCGCATCGCGAGGGAAAAGGTGGACAGGCTGGAAAAGAGAGTGGCAGAGCTCGAGGCCCGGCTCGGAAATACGTAAGGCACCTCCCCCCTTCTATGGGCAATCAGACATTTAAAAACATCCGCCGCCTGAACCGTATCGTGGTCACGCTCATAAGGTACGGGTTCGGCGGCATCGTCTCCGAGCTGCGTATCCTCCCCCCGGTATTTTCAAGGGTCGAGAGGCTTTTCGTCTCGAAGAAGAACCTCGACCGGAGCGTGCCGGAGCGGATAAGGCTCGTGCTCGAAGAGCTCGGGCCGACCTTCATCAAGCTCGGCCAGATAGCCTCCACTCGGGCCGACCTCCTGCCGCCCGACTGGGTTGACGAGTTCAAGAAATTGCAGGACATGGTCCCGCCCGTGGCCTTCGACGAGGTCAGGAAGGCCGTCGAGGGCTCTTTGAAGGCCCCCATCTCGGCGAAGTTCGCAAGCTTCTCCCCGCAGCCCGTGGCCTCGGCCTCTATCGCGCAGGTGCACTACGCGGAGCTCCTTGACGGCACGAAGGTCGCGGTCAAGGTAAAGAGGCCGGGGATATCCAAAATAATAGAGTCCGACATCTCTGTCATGGAGACGGTCGCAGGGCTCATCGACAGGTACGTCCCGGCCTGGCGGAGGTACCGCCCGAGGGAAGTGGTGCGCGAGTTCGAGAGGGTAATAAAGAACGAGCAGGACCTGTCCGTCGAGGGCGTAAACCTCAACCGCTTCAATACTATGTTCAAGGGCGACCCGACGGTGCAGATACCGAAGGTCTACTGGGACTACACCACCGAAGACGTCCTCACCATGGAGAGGATAAGCGGCACTCCGATAGACGAGATTGAGACACTGAAGGGCAAGGGGATCGACATAAAGCCCGTGGCCATAAGGGGCATAGAGCTCTTCTTCAAGCAGGTCTTCGAGCACGGGGTCTTCCACGCCGACCTCCATCCGGGCAACATCTTCGTGAGGGACGACGGGGTCATCATATACCTGGACTTCGGCATTATCGGCACGCTCGACCATGATCTCCGCAAGTACCTCGCCTCGATGCTCTTCTACCTCATAAGGGGCGACTACAGGCGCATGGCCGCCGTACACAGGGACATGGGCCTGATAGGCACGGATACAAGCCTCCACGAGTTCGAACAGGCGCTCCGTGACATTTCAGAGCCGATATTCGGCAGGACCCTCGAGCAGATAAACATCTCAAGCCTCCTTATGAAGCTCATACAGACCGCGCGGCGGTTCAACATGACGCTCCAGCCGAACCTCCTGCTCCTCCAGAAGTCGATGGTCATAATAGAGGGCGTGGGCAGGCAGCTCTACCCCGACGTCAACATGTGGGAGGTAGCCAGGCCCCTTATCTACAAGTGGATGGCAAAGGAGAAGTTCTCCCTCAAAACGCTCCTCGAAGACGGCAGGGAGCACGCCGGGGAGCTTGTGGGCGCGGCCCTGGAGCTGCCCGTGGGCATGAACACCCTTGTAAAGAGGGCCTTGAAAGAGGAGCTTAAGATAGGCTTTGTCCACCACAGGCTCGAAGCCGTCACGGACGAGCTGGAGGCAGCCGGCAAGAGGATAGGCGGGGGGCTGATCGTGGCGTCCCTCATAATAGCCGCCTCTTTTATAGCCGTATTCGCGGGCGAGGGGACAACGACGCTTTTCGGGCTCCCGGTACTGAGCGACATAGGCTTCGTCGCGGCGATAGTCATGGGGTACAGGCTCTTTTCGAAAAAGGGTTAGGGATTGTTTCCATGGAAGAGAAACCGGTAAGGCTCATCGCCATAATCCAGTGCGACTTCGCCAAGGAGAGGTGCAGCGGGTTCGGCTGCGTCAACTCTTTTACCAACAGGATAGACGGGTTTACGGCCTACGAGGGCAAAGAGGGGATAATGGCCGTGCCCTTCAACTGCGGGGGCTGTCCCGGCAGGAGGATTTCGAGGACAACGGCCAACCTCATAAGAAGGGCCAAAAAGAAGGCGGGCATAGAAAAGGACGAGATAGTAGTACACCTCGCCTCCTGCATGGTCACGGATAACGGACATTACCCGCCCTGCCCGCACCTCGATTACATCGAGAAGATTTTGAAGCGCAAGGGGCTGAAGGTAAGGAAGGGGAGCTACAGGAGCAAGACCGCCCAGAAGAGAAGGGACGACGGGCTTTACGAGGCGTTTGACTGGGACTGCTGCGATTGACGCGGAGGCATGACCCCCTTTCCGGGGGCCATGCCCTTTTTACATGATGAAGCTTACGCCGCTCACTGATACCATTATGGCGATTACCGCGACCGAAGCTATTACCTCGAATATCGACTTTACTGTGGTCATCTTATTTCTCCTTTCCTGTTTTTTTATTTACCTCATCGTTACGGCTCCATTATAATAGGGGGAAGGTTAAGGGAGTATTAGAGGAGCGGTTTTGCTGTAACTATTTGATTTTTAAGATAAAAAATGACAGGCAGATACTTTTTTAGAGGAAAAATATGACTGAAAAGCTGACATATTTCGGCAATAAGCTGGTGCCGGAGGACGAGAGGCAGGACAGGGTCAACGAGGTCTTCGATTCGGTCGCCCCGAAGTACGACCTGATGAATGACCTCATGAGCCTCGGGACCCACCGCATCTGGAAGAGGCTCGTCGCCTCCGAGACAGCTCTCAAGCCCGGCGAATCCGCGCTCGACGTGGCCGGAGGCACTGCCGACATATCGCTCCTTATGGCGGAGAGGGTCGGCGAGACAGGCAATGTCGTCGTATTCGACATAAACAGGGAGATGCTCAAGGTCGGCAGGGAGAAATGCATAGACCGCGGCTTTCTAAAGAATATCCGCTTCACGCAGGGCAACGCCGAGGAGATACCCTTTGAGGACAACACCTTCCACTGCGCCACAGTGGGTTTCGGCATCCGTAACGTCACCCATCTCGACAGGGCGTTTTCCGAGATGGCTCGGGTCGTAAAGCCCGGCGGACGCGTAATATGCCTTGAGTTCTCCCATACGCAGAGCCCGTTGTTCAAGAAGCTCTATGACATATATTCCTTCACCATAATACCGAAGGTCGGCGAGATGGTCACGGGCAACAGGAGCGCCTACGAGTACCTGCCCGAATCGATAAGGAAGTTCCCCCCGCAGGAGGAGCTTAAGAAGATAATGGAGGGCGCGGGCCTCTACAAGGTCAGGTACTCCAACCTCTTTAACGGCATAGCCGCCATCCACATGGGTTTCAAGGTGTAACCATGGAAAACGAAGAGATAAGGAAAAAGCTGAAAGACAGGTTCTTCAAGTCGATGAACCTCCCCCTTAAGGCCATGCCGCTCTGGATGGAGGCGATAGGGGTGGGCGTGTTCATCTCGTCGATCCTCGACAAGAACCCCGGCTTCAGGGATAAGCTCGGCGAGGTAGACGACAAGGTATTCCTCTTCGAGGCGCGGGATATAAAGAAGTCCTTCTACCTCCATATCAAGGATAAGGAGATAAAGGTCATCCCGCACATGAGGAGGCAGCCCGACGTGGAGATGAGGGGGGACGTGAGCGTGCTCGTGGACGTGCTTACCGGGAAAGAGGACCCGGATACGGTATTTTTCTCAAGGAGGCTTGAGATAACCGGGGACACGGCCACGGCGATACATTTCAAGAACCTGCTCGCCGCGCTGGGGTAGAAGGGGCGGGGTAAAAAAGTCTGGTTTTAAGTGCGCCCTGAAGGGTTTAAACCCTTCAGGGCGCATATATCTTACTCGAACGTTATCTCTTTTATGTTCTTTGATACAATCCTGTACGTGCCGAAGTTCGTGGAGCCGAGGAACTTCGCGTCGTTATCGAGGCTTACCGCAACCACGTCCCCGTTCTTCAATGTCACCTGAAAATCGCTCCTGTTACCGCTCCCGGTGCCCACTGCCGCAATCTTTCTTATCTTCTCGAAGGAGATAGTCACGGTGCCTTTGCCGCGGGTACCGGTTATGAAGATATTCCCGTCCCAACTCGAGTGGGAAACTTTTGTGGCCACGTCCTGGTCGTCCCTGACGGTCGCCTTGAAATCTATCTCCGGCATCGGGACCTCCGGGCTCGGCGCCTTGCCCATGCCCACGAGAAAGACCCAGAAGAAGACCGCGCTCAACACCCATAAAGACCTTCGCCTCATCCGTAACCTCCGCGTTATTGTGTATTGATTATGGCAGGCACTACGCACAAAAGTCAAGCGGTAAGGGCCCGCCGGAGGGTCTTGAAATTATGCAGTCTACTTCTAAAAATTGTTCTTTTTCCTGACCTCTGCGCAGGCGCGAAAATAAAAATGGTCACATATGCTGCGCTTTTTATTTCCGCCATTCCTTGACTTCAGAAAAAATTCCTAATTTTTAGAGGCACCCTGTAATCATTGACAAAAGAGGCCCTTTTTCATATACTTTAAAGGCTTATGGCCACACGGATAAATTTCATAGACCTGTACTCTTTCTATAACGATATCGACGCAAGCGTGATCGAGACCATCATGGAAGACTACAAGATAACCTGCTCCATACGGACGCTCGGGCAGGCGCGTTTCTACACCGAAGATTACCTCGAAAAGAGGATAGCCGTTGAGCAGGAGAAGATCGAGAGCGCGAGGAAGATAATAAACGACGCTATAAGGAGCGGAGTTATCTCGAAAGAGGGAAAGTTCAGGGTCTAAGATTTAACTCCTTCCAGCAGCCTCTCTCAAGGCCCAGGCATTCCCGGAATACCCTGTTAAATGGACGGCATAGAGATAGCCCGGCAGCGGCTAAGGTCGTCGAGGTCCCCGGTGGCGCTTACCGGCGCGGGGGTCTCGGCTGAAAGCGGCGTGCCCACCTTCAGGGGCGTCGAAGGCCTCTGGAAGACCTTGAAGCCCGAAGACCTGGCCACCCCGGAGGCGTTCGACCGCGACCCCGCGCTTGTCTGGGAGTGGTACGGCTGGAGGAGGTCTATAATAGCCTCCATAAGGCCGAACGCCGCCCACTACGCGCTCGTTGAGCTTGAAAAAAGGAACCCGGCCTTCGCCCTTATAACCCAGAACGTAGACGGCCTCCATTCCCTTGCCGGGAGCAGGAACGTCATAGAGCTCCACGGCTCCATTTGGCGCACGAAGTGCCTGGGCTGCGGCGGCTCAAGCGAGGATAGAAATGCGCCGATAAGGATAATACCGAGGTGCGCCTTATGCGGCGGGGTCTTAATGCCGGATGTGGTCTGGTTCGGGGAGGCGCTCCCGGAGGGGCTTCTTGACAGGGCGTTCGAGGCCTCGGAGGGCGCGGACGTGATGATAGCGGCGGGGACTTCGGGTGTCGTACAGCCGACGGCCTCGCTGCCGTCTATAGCCAAAAAGGCCGGCGCTTACCTCATTGAGGTGAACCCGGAGCCTACGCCGCTTTCAGGGATAATGGACGCGCGTCTAGCCGGGAAGGCAGGGGAGCTACTGCCCGGGCTCCTTTGACAAAAGCTGTGGAATTTCGCTTTTCAAAAAAGTATAATATTGTAGCTTTCAGGCTCTTATAAAATTTAAAATTGCCAGGAGGGTAAATGAAAGTCTTTACCGGCGCCATAAGGGTCAAATCGAATGCCAAGACCGAAGAGGTGAACATAACCAATCAGATTGAAGCGGTCATCCTGGAAAGCAGCATCCTGGAAGGCATGGCGCTGGTATTTACCGGCCATACCACGGCAAGCATACACCTTAATAACGCCGACAAGGACCTTGAGGAGGACTTCCACAACTTCCTGAAGGAACTCATACCCAATAAGCCTTCCTACAAGCACAACAAGGGCGACTACGGCAGGAACGCGGACGCCCACCTGAAATCGCTGTTCGCGGGCAACAGCGTCACGGTGCCCATAACTAAAGGCAGGCTCGCCCTCGGGCAGTGGCAGGCCATCTATTTCTCGGAGTTCGACGGGCCGAGGTCCAGGCTCATCTCGATAAAGGTCTTCGGAAAAGCTGAAAAGGCGGAGCGGTAAAGCCTTTTAATGAGGGTGATCGGGGGCATATGGAAGGGCAGAAGGCTTTCTTCCTTCAGGGGGCTTTCGGTCCGGCCTACCTCCGACAAGGTAAGGGAGGCCGTCTTCAACATACTCCCGGGGGACTTCCCGTTCAAAAAGGTGCTCGACCTCTTCGCAGGCACCGGCGCAATGGGCATAGAGGCCTTGAGCAGGGGCGCTGAGGAAATAGTATTCGTTGACAGCGACCCCGCGGCGATATCGATAATAAGGAAGAACCTCGACAGCCTCGGTTATGCCGGGGCCGGCGTCCTTAAAAGGGACGCCGTGAGCGCCGTCCGGACGTTCTCAAAAAAAGGCGAGCGGTTCGGCCTCATATTTATTGACCCGCCCTACTCATCCGGGCTCGTTGCACAAACCTTAAAGGCGATAGACGAAGAGGGGATAGCCGAAGCCGGGGGCATTATCGTGGCCGAGGCCTCGAAGAGGGCGCCGGTTTCGGGGGAGTTCAAGAATTTAAGGCAGTTCGACGAGCGGAGGTATGGGGACACGCTCATATACTTTTTTACGGCGGACTAAATGGCGAAACCGAGGCACATAGGGGTCTACCCCGGCACCTTCGACCCGATAACGAGGGGCCATCTCGACATAATCGAGCGGGGGCTCAAGCTCTTCGACGTCCTCATCGTAGCGGTGGCCGAGAGCCTATCGAAGGCCCCGCTCTTCGAGGTCGACGAAAGGCTCGAGATGATAGGCCATGAGATAAAAAAGTACGGCAACGTCAGGGTGGAGAGCTTCGACTCCCTCCTGATGGACTACATGAGGAAGAAGAAGGCGACGACCGTGCTCCGCGGGCTGAGGGTAATATCCGACTTCGAGTACGAGTTCCAGATGGCGCTTACGAACAGGAAGCTCGACCCCGGCATAGAGACCGTCTTCATGATGACGGCTGAGAACTACGCGCCCATAAGCTCCCGGTTCATAAAGGAGATAGCCCGCCTCGGCGGGAACTTGAGCGCGTTCGTCACCCCCAACGTGGCAAAGAAGTTAAAAGAGAAGTACGGATTAGAATAGAGGAGCATTTGAGATGATAAAGCTTTCAGGCAGGATGAACGGCCTCGAGGAATCCGTAACGCTGGCGATAACGGCGAAGGCGCGCGCCCTGAAGGCCGAAGGCAGGGACATAATTGGCTTCGGCGCGGGCGAGCCTGACTTCGACACGCCGCAGAACATAAAAGAGGCGGCGATAAAGGCCATAAACGGCGGGCAGACGAAGTACACGCCCGTAGGCGGGATAAACGAGCTGAAGGACGCCATAATAAATAAATTCAGGAAGGACAATAACCTCGCGTATTCGCGCGAGGAGATAATCGTATCCTGCGGCGGCAAGCACTCGATCTTCAACCTCTTCCAGGCCATCCTCGACCCCGGCGACGAGGTGATAATCCCGGCCCCTTACTGGGTCTCTTACCCGGTGATGGTCGCGCTCGGCGGAGGCACGCCGAGGATAGTCAATACAAGCGAGGCCGAGGGCTTCAGGATGTCGTTGAAGGCTTTTAAAGAGAGCATCACTCCCAACGCCAAGGCCGTCGTCATAAACAGCCCGTCAAACCCCACCGGCGCCGCGTATACCGCCGACGAGCTGAAGGCCATAGCCGAAGTGGCGCTTAAAAACAACCTGCTGATAGTCTCCGACGAGATATACGAAAAGCTCGCCTACGACGGGTTCAAGACCACTTCCATCGCCTCGGTCTCCGACGAGGTGAAAAGGTCCACCGTGGTATTGAACGGCGTTTCCAAGACCTACTCGATGACAGGCTGGAGGATAGGGTACGCGGCCGGGCCGAAGGAGATAGTAAAGGCGATGACGAACATCCAGAGCCAGTCTACCTCCAACCCCGCGTCTATCAGCCAGTGGGCGGCGGTGGAGGCCCTGAACGGCCCGCAGGAGTCGCTATCGAAGATGCGGAGCGAGTTCGAGAAGAGGCGTAACGCCATGGTGGACGGGCTTAACGCGATTGTGGGCGTAAGCTGCTTCAAGCCGCAGGGCGCTTTCTATGTGTTCGCCAACGTATCGAAGACCTACGGCAGGAAGTTCAAGGACAGGACGATAAAGGGCTCGGTCGATATGGCCAACTACCTCCTTGACGAGGCTGGCGTGGCCGTGGTGCCGGGCGAGCCTTTCGGAGACGACTCGTTCATAAGGCTTTCTTACGCGACCTCGATGGACAATGTCGTCGAAGGGGTCAAAAGGATAGGAAAGGCAGTAGGCGAGCTCAAGTAACAAAAGCTCAGGAAAGGCTTGCGCTGGCCCCCTCCCTGAAGTCCTCCTCCCTGAATATCTCGGCCTCGAAGGTAAAGATCGCGGCGTCCTTCTTCCACGCATCTTTTGAAAGCCCGGCCTTCATGCAGGTCTGCTCAAGGAAAGAAATTCTGTCGAACCCGTGCTCTACCGCAACCTGCGGCAGCAGCACGCCCCTGTTCCTCCCCTTTATTATGTAGAGGCCGTGCCTGCCTACCTCGACCTCAGTTATCTCCGATATTTCCTTTAAAGGAGAGAGTACCGATATCTCTATGGTCACAAGGCCGAGCTCTTCGGGTCCGAGCGGCATGAAGCGCGGGTCCTGCGTGGCCGCCGAGACCGCCATATCCGTTATCGTCTTGAAGAGCGGGTTTGGCGAGGCGAACGTGCCGATGCAGCCCCGGAGCATGCCGTCCCTGTGGAGGGTCACGAAGGCGCCGGAGTCCTTATCGAGGGCCGGGGTCCGGGCGTCAAAATCTTCAGATCTCTTCCCGTTCAGGCAGGACTCTATCGCCTTGCGGGCAAGCCCAAGGAGGGCCTTTTTCTCGGCTACGGTAAGCATATTTGGTTTATGAGGCCGGTCATTTACGTGTTTTATTTTAAAAGATAATATCATATAATCGATTTTTCAGGAAAGACTTTCGGGGCTATTATCGGGGCTATTATGCGGGACAGGAACGATCTTAAAAAGGAAGTGCGCTCGCTCTTGAAGGAAAGGGGCGCGATAATGCTCGCCCATAACTACCAGAGGGACGAGGTGCAGGAGACGGCGGACCTTACCGGGGACTCTCTTGCCCTGAGCCAGGCCGCCGCCGAATCCGACGCGAAAGTAATAGTCTTCTGCGGGGTGCATTTCATGGCCGAGAGCGCGGCGATACTCTCCCCGGACAAGACCGTGATACTACCCCGGCTCGACGCGGGCTGCCCCATGGCCGACATGATAACGCCGGAGGACCTGATAAAAGAGAAGGCGAAGAGGCCGGGCGTTCCCGTGGTGGCCTACGTCAACACGAGCGCGGCGGTAAAGGCCCTTAGCGACATCTGCTGCACCTCGGCCAACGCCGTAAGGGTAGTCGATTCGCTCCCCTCGGAGCGGGTCTACATGATACCGGATAAGAACCTCTCGCATTACGTCTCGCTTACGAGCAGGAAGAAGATGGAGTGGTGGCAGGGCTTCTGCCCGACCCACGAGAGGCTCAAGCCCGCCGAGGTTATAAAGGCCAAAGAGGAGAACCCCGGGGCCGTATTCGTCTGCCACCCGGAGTGCAGCCCGGAGGTCGTAAGCCTCGCCGACCACGTATGCTCCACCTCGGGGATGTATAAATACGCGAGCGCGTCGAAGGCGAAGACGATAATCGTGGGCACGGAGATGGGGATACTCTATAAGCTCAAGAAAGAGAACCCGGAAAAGAAGTTCATACTCGCCTCGAAGTCCCTTATCTGCCCCAACATGAAGCTTACGGCCCTTGAGGACGTGGCAGAGGCGCTGAAAGAGATGAAGAACATAGTGACAGTGCCCGCAGACGTTAGGGCAAAGGCGAAAGAGGCGCTTGATAAGATGCTAAAGGTGCCGAGGGATAGTTCGTCTTAAAACACCAGGGCATAGGCTTAAGCGAGCGTAGGGCTGGGGGAAGGGCGGGCGAGCGGGGCGGAAGGCGTATTTCGAGGAAGGTTCGGCGGGCTCGCCCGGTGGCAGGAGGATGCAGCGAGCAGGGCCTATGCCCGAAAGCGCATGGCAATGCGCAAAAAGGCCTTTTTAAGAGGATAAGATCACAAGCTATCTTATAATATAATCACTTTCCCTTGTTCCTCCCCCTCCTGTCCCTCGGCCACGCCATCTTTACCAGCTCCATCAACAATAACGGCTGGACTGACACGGCGAAGATAACGGCCCAGTCCCGCAACCCGAGCGGCACTACCTTGAATATTGGGCGGAGCGGCTCGACGTAGATTATGAGTATCTGGCCGAGGAGTATCACGAGCATGGCCACGTTCAGCACCCTGTTCGAGAAGACGCCAATACTAAAGACCGACTCCCACGCGCTCCTGCAGTTGAGGACATGGAACATCTGGCTGAAGACAAGCACCATGAACGCCATTGTCCGCGCCTTCTCAAAGGGCTCCTTGAGCCAGTAAAGCTCTACACCGTAGACGGCGAGCGTAAAGGCGGCCATGAACAGACCCTGCACTGCCATTACCCTGATGAGCGTGGGCGTTACTATACCCTCGGACTTGTCCCTCGGGGGCCTGTCCATTATGCCCGGCGCAACAGGCTCCATCGCGAGCCCGAGCGCGGGCAGGCCGTCGGTCACGAGGTTCGTCCAGAGTATCTGCACCGGCAGGAGAGGCAGAGGCATGCCTGAGAGCGACGCCACGAGCAGGACGAATATCTCGCCTATGTTGCAGGAAAGGAGGAAGTGGACGACCTTCCTGATATTGTCGAATATGCCCCTGCCTTCCTCAACGGCGGATACGATCGACGCGAAGTTGTCGTCCGTCAGCACCATGTCCGAGGCCTCTTTCGTGACGTCCGTCCCGGTTATGCCCATCGCCACGCCTATGTCCGCTTCTTTCAAGGCGGGCGCGTCGTTCACCCCGTCCCCGGTCATGGCTATTATCTCTCCACGGTTCCTCCATGCCTTTACGACACGGAGCTTATGCTCCGGGTTGACCCTCGCGTAGACCTTTATCCTCGGCAGGAGCGCCGAGAAATCCTCGTTGCTCATGCTGTCAAGCTCCGCGCCGGTAAGCGCGAGGTCGTTCTCCTTGAATATGTCGAGCTCCCTTGCTATGGCGACGGCGGTCATCTTGTGGTCGCCCGTTATCATTATGGGGGTTATGCCCGCGGAGACGGCCTTCTCGACCGCGGCGAAGACCTCTTCCCTCGGCGGGTCGATCATGCCCGCAAGCGCCAGGAAGACGAGGTCTTTTTCGAGTGAGTGGACCTTATATATATCGAGAGGCGCGCCGGATTTTCTGTACGCGAGCCCGAGGACCCTCAGGGCCGCTCCGGAGAACCCGTCATTGGCCTCCATGATTTTCCGCTTATCCCCGTCCGTTATCGGCCTTTCCGTCTTGCCGTCGAAGACAAAAGAGCAGAGCGGGAGTATCCGCTCAGGCGCGCCCTTTACGAACGCGAAGTAGGCCCTCTCGTCCTCCTTGTATGTGGAGGTCATCATCTTCCTCTCGGCGTCGAAGGGGACCTCCCCGGTGTGGGTTAGGGCTTTTTCAAGGGCGTCTTTTTTGACCCCGCCCTTGAGCCCGAGGGTCAGGAGAGCCCCCTCGGTAGGGTCGCCTATGACGGTCCATGCGCCTCCTTTTTCTTTAAGCTCAGCGCTGTTGCAGAGGACCCCGGCCTTCAGCGCGAGCATGAGGGCGTCGCTTTCCGATGGCGTTATCTCTTTGGAGCCTTTCAGGAAGCGCCCATCCGGTGAATACCCTGTGCCCGAGACAGAAATATCTTCCCCGGTCGAGAGGAAGAGCCTCTTTACGGTCATCTGGTTCTGTGTAAGGGTGCCTGTCTTATCGGAGGCTATGATCGTAGCCGCGCCGAGGGTCTCCACGGAGGGGAGCTTCCTTACAAGGGCGTGCCTCTTTACCATCCTCTGGACGCCGAGGGCCAGGACAATGGTCACGACCGCCGGCAGGCCCTCGGGTATGGCGGCCACTGCGAGGCTTACGGCCACGAGGAACATATCGATAAGCGCCTCCCCGCGGAGCACCCCTATGAGGAATATGACCGCGCAGATGCCCCCTGCCGCGTAGACAAGGTACGCGCCGAACTCCGCCAGCCTCTTCTGAAGGGGCGTCGGCTCGGCCTTTACCTCCTGCAAGAGCTTCGCTATCTTGCCCATCTCGGTCGCCATGCCGGTGGCAGTAACCACGCCCCTGCCTCTGCCGTAGACGACGGTCGTGCCCGAGTACGCCATGTTCGTCCTGTCCGCGAGCGGCAGGGCGTCCTCAAGTGCCTCGGACTCTTTTTCTATGGGGTGGGACTCCCCTGTAAGGGCCGCCTCCTGGACCTTCAGCATCTTCGAATCCGTTATCCTCAGGTCCGCGGGGACGTGGTCGCCGCTATCGAGCACGACGATATCGCCGGGCACGAGGCCTGAGGCGGGGATTGTCTTCAGCTCCCCCCCGCGCACGACCTTTGCCGAAGGGGCCGAGAGCTTCTTTAACGCCTCCATGACCCTTTCGGCCTTTTCTTCCTGGATGAAGCCGATGACGCCGTTAAGTACCACTATCGCGAGGATGGCGGACATGTCTATCCATTCGCCCAGAAGCCCTGCTATCACCGCGGCGCCTATAAGGACGAGTATTATGAACTCGGTGAACTGCCTGAGGAGCTTCTTAAGCAGAGGTTCTCTTTTTTTCTCAAGCAGCGTGTTCGGCCCGTATTCCTCAAGGCGCGAGAGCGCCTCTTCGGGGCTAAGGCCTTTCCGGAGGTCAGTCCGTAGCTCCTGGGCTGTCTGTGTGACGGTCTTTTGATACCATTCCATGGTGAGGAATCCATTTTTCGGGATATTCGCTTCGGTTTCATTATATTCAAAAAACGGTTTAAAGGAAAGCGCGCGGCGCAATTATTTGACAACAAAGGCGCCTTTTATACTATAATACGGGATTAATGCCCTGCCTCCAAAGGGGCGTAAACTCGCGGTATTTTTCAAAATCCGAGCGTTTAAATGAAAAGGATACTCGTAAGGGCGCCAAACTGGATAGGGGATGCGGTAATGAGCCTCCCGGCGCTAAGCTCCTTGAAGGCCCTCTTCCCGGACGCCGGGGTATTCGTACTTGCCAAGCCGAGGGTCGTCCCGGTTTTCGAGAATAACCCTGACGCGGCCGGGTTAATCACCTATGACGATAACGGGAGGCACAGGGGGCTTAAGGGCAAGCTCAAACTGAGCGGGGAGATAAAAGGGGAAGGCTTTAATCTCGCGGTGCTCTTCCAGAACGCCTTTGACGCGGCCTTCCTTTCCTTCATGTCCGGCATACCCGAGAGGGTAGGCTACGCGAGGGACTTGAGGTCCCCGCTCCTTACCAAAGCGATACCGGTAACGCCTGAGATAGAAAAAAGGCATCAGGCCTTCTATTACCTCAACATCGTAAAAGAGCTTGGAGGCGCGGTCCCCGAAAGGCCGGCCCCGCGCATATACATAAGCGGCGAGGAGATGCTCTGGGCCGAGAGGTTCCTGAAAGAAAACGGGCTTGATAAGGATAGGCTCATCGGCGCGGCCCCGGGCGCGAGCTACGGGCCCGCGAAGAGGTGGCCGCCCGAAAGGTTCGCCCAGGCGCTCAACAGGGTCTCCAAAGCGATAGGGGCGGTGCCCCTGATATTCGGCGGCCCCGAGGACAGTGATGCTTCCGAAAAGGTATCGGGGATGATCGAAGACAGGCATTTGAACCTCGCGGGCAAGACTACGCTACGCCAGTCCATGGCCCTGCTTTGTAATCTGCGGGTATTCATCACCAACGACTCCGGCCCCATGCACATAAGCGCGGCGTTGAACGTGCCGACGGTGGCAGTCTTCGGCTCAACCGACCCGGCCCTTACCGGCCCTCTCGGAGAGAGGGCCGTGGTAGTAATGAAGAAGGCCCCATGCAGCCCGTGCTTCGAGAGGGTCTGCAAGTACGGCCACTACGAATGTTTAAACAACATAGAGGCTGATGACGTCGTAAAAGAGGCCTTGTCTTTAGCGCGGGAGCCTGCGATTGACTGAAAAGAGAACCCCGGCCGTGCTGCTCGACAGGGACGGCACCATAAACGAGGACACCGGGTACCTTTCAAGCCCCGGCGAGGTCCGGCTTCTGGAAGGCGCGTCCGGGGCCATAAAGAGGCTCAACCACGCCTCGATAAAGGTCGTCGTCGTCAGCAACCAGTCCGGGGTCGGCAGGGGCTACTTCACCCACGCCGCCCTTTCGGCGGTCAATAAGAGGCTCATAGAGCTATTGAAGGAAGACGGCGCGAGGGTAGACGGGATATACTGCTGCCCGCACCGCCCGGACGAGAACTGCGGGTGCAGGAAGCCGTCTACGGGGCTCGCGTCAAAGGCGGCCCTCGAACATTCCATAGATTTAAGCCGCTCGTACGTGGTGGGGGACAAGGCGACCGACGTGGAGCTTGCGAGGAACGCCGGTGCAAAGGCCGTGCTCGTCCTTACGGGCGACGGGGAAAGGGAAAGGCCGGGGCTCGCAAGGCCCGCCGACTTCGTGGCCAAAGACCTTGCCGAGGCAGTCAGATGGATAATGGAAGACCTTACAGGCTGCTGAAAAAGTCCATCTGCTTCGTTGTCTTCGTCGCGCATCATTGCGACGTACGAAAAGAGTACGCCTCATTCCTCGCTCCCCTATTTTAATGGGGCCTTGCATCTGGAGCTTTTTGAGCAGCCTGAGGCAATTTTAAATTTTCAGAACCTTATAATATACTCCTTTACATTTAAGGACACGAGCAGGAAGCTTATCGAATCCGCGTAATGAAGGTCCTGATAATAAAACTCTCATCCATCGGCGACTGCGTCCATACCCTGCCCGCGCTCCACGCGCTGCGGAAGGGCCTTGACAAGGCCGGCGTAAAGGCGCGCATAGACTGGCTCGTCGAGGAGGCCGCAAGCGGGGTCTTGAAAGGGAACCCGCTCATAGACAACCTCATAGTGGTCAAGCGCGGCTGGGCAAAGAACTTCGGGGATAACCGGAAGACAGCCAGACTCCTCGCCTCCACGGGCTACGATATGGTACTCGATTTCCAGGGCCTCCTTAAAAGCGGCGTATGGGTGATGCTCTCCAGGGGCAAGAAGAGGGCCGGGTTCTCGAACGGGAGGGAGTTGAGCCATCTTTTCCTCAACGACAGGCTGCCCCCATATGACATAGAAAGGCACGCGGTGGAAAGGTACCTCGACCTCGCGGCGCACGCCGGAGGCGATACCTCTGAGGTAAAATTCCCCCTCCATATACCGAAGGCGTTCGTGGAGAGCGCGATAAAGAAGATCGAGAAGGGCGGCATAAAAAAGGGCTCCCCCTTTTTCGTCCTTATCCCGCGCGCCCGCTGGGAGACGAAGCTCTGGGACGACGGCAGGTTCATTGAGCTCGCGAAAAGGGTAATCTCGAAAAGCGGCATCCCCGCGGTGCTCGCCGGTGGCCCGTCCGACAGGGCGGCGCTCGAGGCGATAAAGGAAAAGATAGGCGAAGGGGCCTGTAATCTTTCCGGCCAGACGGACCTCCTCGAGCTTGCGGCCGTCCTTAAGATGGCGCGGTTCGCCGTAACCGTCGATTCCGGCCCCATGCACCTCGCCGCCGCGGTGGGCACGAGGACGGTGGCGCTCTTCGGCCCGACCGCGCCGTGGAGGACGGGGCCTTACGGCAAGGGGCACATCATCGTAAGGAAGGGGCTCAAGTGCAGCCCGTGCTTCAAAAAGAAGTGTACCGACCCGAAGTGCATGAAAGAGATATCGGTTGACGACGTTATGGCGGCAGTTGAAGAAGTATTGAAGGGGGACAGGGCTTGAACTCGATAATAAGGTTCGACACCGAGCTTTTCATGCTCGTGAATACGAGGCTGACCGCGCCTTTCCTCGATTCGTTCATGCCGTACGTGACCGATAAGCTCAACTTCCTCGGCGCGATAATCATCTCCGCCGTGCTCATATGGGTATTGGGCAAAAGAAGGGACAGGGCCGGCCTCGTAACGCTCGTCCTTCTCGTGCTGGCGAGCGACCTTTTCTGCAACCAGCTCAAGCACCTCTTCATGCGCATAAGGCCCTGCCACGCCATAGAAGGCGTCCGGGTGTTAGCGGGGTGCGGCGGGTCTTATTCCATGCCCTCTGGCCACGCCACCAACATATTCGCGGCCATGGTATTTCTGACGGCGCGGTACAAAAGGCTTTTCCCGTTATTCCTGTCGATAGCCTTTATAGTTGCCTATTCAAGGGTATACGTCGGGGTCCATTACCCGTCCGACGTTATCGCGGGCGCGGGGCTGGGCACGGTCATGGCCCTGCTGTTCACGAAGGCCGAAGGGCTTATATTAAGCCGCTACCTTGATAAAAAAGAGGAAGATCAAGTTGAGCTATAAAAGGCTTACGATAGCGATGCTTGTCGCCTTCTCGGTACTGAGGTTGGCCTATCTCTTCTACAGCCCCTTCGCGATATCGCCCGACGAGGCCCATTACTGGGAATGGTCCCGGAGGCTCGCCCCCTCGTACTACAGCAAGGGGCCTGGGGTCGCCTACGCGATAGCGTTCTTCACGTCGATATTCGGGGCGAACGAGTTCGGCATAAGGATAGGCGCCGTTTTCTTCTCGGCCCTTGCCGGCTACGTCCTCTATCTCCTCGGAGAGGGGTTATTCAAAAGCCCGAGGACCGGCTTCTACTCGGCGCTTCTGATAAACATCACGCCCATATACTCAATAGGCTCGATACTGATGACCACCGATGTGCTTCTGGTGTTCTTCTGGTCCTTGACGGTGCTCTGCGTATGGAAGGCCTTGAACGACAATTCCGGGGGGGGGTGGTGGTACGCGGCTGGCCTGTCCGGAGGCTTCGGGTTTCTCGGCAAGTACACTATAGCCCTGTTATTCCCGAGCGTCGTCCTTTTTTTGATCTTTTCAAAAAGAGAGAAAAAGTGGCTTAAAAGGCCTGAGCCTTACGGGGGCGGGCTCCTTGCGCTTCTTGCCGTAACCCCTGTAATTTACTGGAATATTGTTAACGGACAGGTTACAATAAGGCACACGATGGGCCAGGCCCATCTGGGCGGCGGTACTCTGTCTTTGGGGCCGCTCTTTGAGTTCATAGGCTCGCAGATAGGCCTTATCACCCCGCTCATATTCGCGGGCCTTGCCTACGGCCTCTATAGGAGCGCGAAAGAAGGGTTGAAGGACGGCGGAGGTCCGCTCCTGGCCTTTTTTACCGGCGCGCCGGTATTGCTGTTTTTTATCTTCGAGAGCGTGCGCGCAAAGGTGCAGGCGAACTGGGCGGTAGCGTCTTTCATCACGGCGTTCCCGGCCTCGGTCTGGGCCTTTGAGAACCTTTACGGAAGGGCCGGGCAGTCTGGGAAAAGGGCGTTAAGGGTTTTGGCCGTGCTTGGCATTTCCCTTGGGGTCGTCGGGACGATCATAGCCTACTTCCCCTCGATAATAGAGCCTGTGGCAAAGAGGATAATAACAGGCCCGCCGTATAACAGGGTCACGGGCTGGAGGGAGCTCGGGGATAAGGTATCCGAAGTAAAATCCGAGATGGAAAAGAACGGAAGGGTCTTTGTGGCGAGCGATACCTACCAGATAACGAGCGAGCTCGCTTTTTACACGGAAGGCAACCCCGTGGCGTACAACTTCAATACCGGCGGCAGGAGGATGAACCAGTACGACCTCTGGCCCGGCTATAACTCGCTTAAGGGCTATGACGCCGTCTATGTCAAAGGCGGCGTTGCCGGGGCCGAGGGCGTCGTGCTCGACGCCTTTGACAGGTGCGAGAAAGAGGTCTTTACGGTCTACAGGGATAAGAGGCCTTTAAAAGAGTTCTCGGTCTTCCGCTGCTTCAATTTCAAGGGGTTGAAGGAGCAGGGCGTAGACAGATACTAAGGAATGAAGCGTACTCTGCAGCCTGAGTCGCTTAGCTTTGATGACAACGAAGCAGATGGATTTTTTGAACACGCACAGCGAGCGCATTCCCCGCTGCTTGCGGCGGGGTTTAGCGAGCGAATCGAAATTTTTTCCTTTTGTGTCGAAGATTCCCCGCAGCTTGCTGCGGGGAGATTCAACAGCCTGAGGGAGGCGGTTTGGAAGAGAGCGTATCTATAGTAATACCTGTCTTTGACGAGGAGGAGAGCCTCCCGCACCTTTATAAATCTATAAAAGAGGTGATGGACGGGCTCAAGCGCGGGTACGAGATAGTCTTCGTCGACGACGGGAGCAGGGACAATACCTTCAAGGTGCTCGAATCGATCCAGAAGAAGGACCCCGCCGTGGTGGTAGTCTCCTTCAGGCGAAACTTCGGGCAGACCGCGGCCATGGCCGCCGGGTTCGAGTACGCGAACGGCGACATAATTGTCACCATGGACGCCGACCTGCAGAACGACCCGAAGGACATCCCCAAGCTCCTTGAGACTATAAAGGGCCACGACGTGGTGAGCGGGTGGAGGAAGAACCGCCAGGACAAGTTCCTCTCCCGGCGGCTCCCCTCGATGATAGCCAACGGGCTCATATCGAAGGTGACGGGGGTCTACCTCCACGACTACGGCTGCACGCTCAAGGCCTACAGGAAAGAGGTCATAAAGAACGTAAGGCTCTACGGCGAGATGCACCGCTTCATCCCGGCGATAGCGAGCTGGGTGGGCGCCTCGATAACCGAGGTGGAGACGACGCACCACCCGAGGAAGTTCGGAAAATCGAAGTACGGGATATCGAGGACCGTAAGGGTCATACTCGACCTCATAACCGTCAAGTTCCTCCAGAGCTTCTCCACCAGGCCGATACATGCGTTCGGCCCCGGAGGGCTCGCCCTCGGCTTCCTCGGCTTCTTCATCGCGCTTTTCCTGAGCTTCGAAAAATTATTCATGGGCAAGGACATCGGCAACAGGCCGCTCCTTATCCTGAGCGTGCTCCTTATAATACTCGGGGTGCAGCTCGTGGTCATGGGCCTTTTGGGTGAGATGCTCGCGCGCGTCTACCACGAGTCCCAGGACAAGCCCATATTCACGGTAAGGAAGGTGCTCGGCAGATGAAGGGCATAGGTTCCGTCCTTTTAAAGATAGTCGTAAGCGCCGCGATACTCTACTTCCTCTTCAGGAGCATCGACCTTGAAGCGTTCTGGAGGACGGTAAGGTCGGTAAGCCCCTGGGCAGTGGCGTTCGTCGCCATATTCATAATATGCTCGCAGTCGGTCTCGACGCTCCGCTGGTCGATAATACTCAAGAAGGACATCGACATGCCGTACCTGAAGCTATGGTCGATCTACTTCGTCGGCATGTTCTTCAATAACTTCCTCCCGACGATGGTCGGGGGCGACCTCGTAAAGGGCTACTACCTCTACAAGCACACGAAGAAGGGCGACGTCGCTCTCGCGTCGATCTTCATGGACAGGTACTCCGGCTTCGCCGCCCTCATGGTCATAACGGCCGTTGCGCTCATACCGGGCTACGCCCTCATTAAGGGCACGGGGCTGCCGGTATTCCTGCTCCTCCTCATAGGCGGCTTCGCCGCCATAAGCCTCGTGATATGGGTGGGCTTTCTCCACAAATGGGCGATGGACCTGATGGCAAGGGTACACTTCTACGGGATAAACAGGAAGATAGACACCTTCTACAGGGCGCTCATGAGCTACAAGTCCCATTACGGGATACTCGTGAAGATTTTCGTCTGCTCCCTGTTCGTGCAGATAGGCGTAATAGTGGCGTATTACGTGCTCGGCAGGGGCATAGGCGTGGAGGTGCCGCTCCAGTATTATTTCCTCTTCATACCCCTCGTAAACACCGTGGCGATGCTGCCGATATCCTTATCCGGCCTGGGCCTTAGAGAGGGGGCGTTCGTCTTCCTCCTTACGCGGGTGGGGGCAGCTCAGGAGCAGGCCCTGACGATA
Organism: Deltaproteobacteria bacterium; assembly: GCA_016219015.1. Classification (GTDB taxonomy): domain Bacteria; phylum Desulfobacterota; class GWC2-55-46; order GWC2-55-46; family GWC2-55-46; genus JACRCL01. The sequence continues at coordinate 37,803 of JACRCL010000027.1, read as the reverse complement.
TCGCTGTTGTGGTTTGCCATAGGCGTGTTCGTGAGCATCATAGGAGGGGTCGAGTACGTGAGGATGGGCGGTAAGAAAGAGATGGCGGCCGGGGCCGGCATGGCCGGGAAAAGGCTTTGAACCTACGCGGTAAAGCGGCCTGTCGGAAGAGGACGGTTTTAAAACAGATGGCTGCCTCTAAAAATTAGGAATTTTTTCTGAAGTCAAGGAAGGGCGGAAATAAAAAGCGGAGCAATTGTCCATTTTTATTTCCGCGCCTGACGCAGAGGTCAGGAAAAAGAACAATTTTTAGAGGTTGCCAGAATTCTATTCGGAGGTTCCCATGGGCGTTGACAAAGAGCTGCTCGACATCCTTGCCTGCCCCAAGTGCAAAGGCAAGATAAGGCTGAACGAGAAAAAAGACGGGCTTGTCTGCGAGAGGTGCAGGCTCGTATACCCGATCAAGGACGACATCCCGGTGATGCTCATAGACGAGGCCAGCTCGCTCAAATGACCTTATCCCGCGCGGGGGCCGGATACCGAAGGCTGACCTGATGGAAAAGATTTCCGTTACCATAATAGTCCGTAACGAAGAGGCCCACATCCGGGACTGCTTAGAGAGCGTCAGGTGGGCGGACGAGGTGATAGTCTCGGATTCCGGCAGCGCCGACAGGACCGTCGAGATATGCAGGGAGTACGGGGCGGACGTCTCGGTGGACCAGTGGCTCGGGTTCGGCAGGCAGAAGAACCTCTGCGGCGACAGGGCGCGTAACAGTTGGATACTCAACATAGACGCCGACGAGAGGGTCACGCCCGCCCTGAGAGACGAAATATCCCGGACTCTTGAAAAGACCGGCAAGGCCGGCTTCTACATCCCGAGGAAGAACTTCTTCGGGGACAGGTGGGTCAGGAGGTGCGGCTGGTCCCCCGACTACAACCTGAGGCTCTACAGGAAGGACTCCGGCAGGTTCACCGACAGGTTCGTCCATGAGTCGGTCGCGGTGAACGGAGAGAAGGGGTATCTAAAAAACCCGCTCGAGCACCGCACGTACAAAGACGTATCCGACTACCTCGGCAGGATGCAGAGGTACTCGACGCTGGCCGCGCAGGAGATGCTGAACCAGGGCAGGAACGCGGGGCTCATCGACATCATCCTGAGGCCGCCGTTCACCTTCTTCAAGATGTACGTCTTAAGGCTCGGTTTCCTCGAAGGCGCCACCGGGGTAATACTCTCGACCCTCTACGCCTCCTACACGCTCGCCAAGTACGCGAAGCTGTGGGAGATGAAAAAGGGGCCGGGCGTACAGTGATATTTTTCCAGGGAGGACCCGGTTGAACCTCTTCGAGGGCACTGAAAGGATACTCGTAATAAAGCTCCGGCACATCGGGGACGCGCTCCTTACCGTGCCGGCCATAAGGGCCCTTAAGGAGAACTTCCCGCGGGCGTCGGTCTCGGCGCTGGTCAATTCGGGCACAGAGGAGATGCTGACCCTGAACCCGCTCCTAAGCGAGGTCATCTGCTTCAAGAGGGATATAAAGAAGCTCCCGCTTACGGGCAGGATAAGCGGGGAGCTCGGTTTCGTCTCCGAGCTTAGGAAAAAGAAGTTCGACATGGCCGTGGACCTGACCGGTGGGGACAGGCCCGCGCTCCTGGGTTTTCTTACGGGCGCGAGGTACAGGCTCGGGTACGACCCGAGGGGCGGGTTTAAGGGCAAGAGGCTCTTCTATACGCACCTTGCCCGCGCACCGAAGGAAAGGACGCATACAGTAATAAGGGACCTCGGCGTATTGAGGGAGTTCGGCATCGACACCGGGGACTTAAGCGTCCGGATATTCACGTCCCCTGAGGACGATGCCCACGTGCAGAAGATACTGGACAGGGAGGGGGTTAAAGGCCCCTTCGTCCACGCGCACCCGACGTCGAGGTGGCTCTTCAAATGCTGGACCGACGAGGGCATGGCGTTCGTGTTCGATAAGCTCCAGGCCGGGGGGCTTAGGGTAGTGGTTACATCCGGCCCGGACGAAAGGGAGCTAAAGAGGACGGCCTCGATAATATCGAAGATGAATTCAAAGCCCGTTGACCTGTCGGGGCAGCTTAAGCTAAAGCACCTTTCGGCATTGTCAAAGAAGGCGTTTTTCTTCTTCGGGGTCGACTCCGCCCCCATGCACATAGCCGCGGCCTCGGGCGCGAAAGTAGTGGGCGTATTCGGCCCGAGCGGCGCCTTCGACTGGGGCCCGTGGGACAACAGGCTGGCCTCTTCGGGAAAATCAAAGTCACCCACGCAGTACCCGCTCAAGAACGGCGTACAGGCGTCAGGGGCGAACATAGTCATACAGAAGGACTGGGACTGCGTGCCCTGCGGCAAGGACGGGTGCAAGGGCAGCAAGAAGAGCGACTGCCTCGACAGGTTGGAGCCCGAGTTCGTCTGGGAGATAATAAAAAGGGCGGTTACATGATCGGCAACAAGCTGGAGAATCCTTGAAGGCGCATCAGCTCGCGGTCCTTAACTTTCTGAAGGGTTTAAAGCCGGGCAGGCTCCTTGACGCGGGCTCAGGCGGGGACTCCCTCGGGCTCATACTCGAAGAAAAGGGGTTCGACGTATTCTCCCTCGACCTCTATGACAGGACCCGGCTCAAGGGGAGGTTCGTGAAGGCGGACATGAACGAAATGCTCCCTTTCGTAAACGGTTCTTTCGACTACGTCCTTTGCAGCGAGTCGCTGCAGTACCTTGAGAACCACGCGGTGCTTTTCAGGGAGTTCAGGAGGGTCCTGAAGGCGGGCGGCTCGGTCATATTGAGCGTCCCGAACGTCCTCTCCGCCCGTTCGAGGCTGTATTTTCTCCGCAGGGGCTATTACCCGCACTTCAAGCCCGTGCGCACGGTCGATATAAGCAAGGAGTGGGATTCCATCTCGTACCATCCCATCTCCTTCGTGGAGATACTCGAGTTCGTAAAGAGGAACAACTTCAGATTGAAGGCGCTCAAGGCATCGAAGATGAAGTCCTCGAACCTCCCGCTCTACCCGTTTTTGAAGGCCCTCTATTCGCTCGGCCTCCTTTTCGAAAGCCACCTTGAAAAGGCCGAGCTCCTCAAGTATCTGTCCTCCAGAGAGGTCCTTCTTGGAGACCACCTGATCATCCATATAGAGCAGGACCGGCGCGTAGCCTGATATATGTTCACCATTCTACACTCAGAATCCTCTTTAGGCTGGGGCGGCCAGGAAAACAGGACGCTCCACGAGTGCGTCGGCCTTAAAAGGCTCGGCGCAAGGGCCATCGTGCTCTGCAAGCCCGACAGCAGGCTGAAAGACAGGGCCGAGGCCGCCGGGCTCGAGGTCAGGACCCACCCGATGAGGTCGAACCGGGACTTAAGGGCCGTGAGGTACATCCTCGGGCTTATAAAGTCCGAGAACATAGACGTCATCTCGACCCACAGCGGGGACGACAGCTTCATCTGCGCGGTGGCGGGCAGGCTCTCCAGAAGAAAGCCGGTGATCGTCAGGACAAGACATTTGGCCCTGCCCATAACATCCAAGATAACCTACTCAATGTTCCCGCACATGGTCGTGACGGTAAGCGATTACGTCCGGAGGTACCTTGTCTCGGAAAAGGGCATAGACGGCAACAGGGTGGTATCGATACCGACCGGGATAGACCTTGAGAGGTTCAGCCCCGCCTCCGTAAAGGACACTCTGAGGGATGAGCTCGGGGCCGGAAGGGTCACGCTCATAGTCGGGACCGTGGCGATACTGCGTAGGAAAAAAGGGCACCACGTGCTCCTTGACGCGATACCCTCCATTTTAAAAGAAGCCCCGGATACCATTTTCGTCTTCGCCGGCGACGGCCCTCAGAAGGAGAATATCGAGGCCCAGATAAAAAAGCTCGGCATAGGCTCTAATGTGCGGTTACTGGGGCTCCGCCCCGACGTGCCCTCGATACTTAAGGGCCTCGACATGGTTGTGCTGCCGACTTTGCAGGAGGCTCTCGGGACCTCGATACTCGAGGCCTCGGCCATGGGCAAGCCCGTTATCTCGACGAAGGTCGGCGGCGTGCCCGAGGTCGTCCGCGACAACTCGACGGGGCTCCTCGTCGAGCCCGAAGACCCGGAGGGGCTCGCAGGCGCGGTAATAAGGCTTTTAAAGGACGGCGAGCTCCGGGCGTCGATGGGCGAGAGGGGTAGACGGATGGTGGAGGAGGAGTACTCGACCGATAAGATGGTGGATAAGCTCTACGCGCTCTATACGGGTCTTCTTAATAAGAGAGGGAGATAACCGAAGGCTGTCTCTAAAAATTAGGAATTTTTTCTGAAGTCAAGGAAGGGCGAAAATAAAAAGCGCAGCATATATGTTAATATGTGAGCATTTTTATTTTTGACCTGACGCAGAGGTCAGGAAAAAGAACAATTTTTAGAGTAGCCTGCGAATACGCCATGCCTGTACTGCCTGTCCTAATGTACCACCACGTAAGCCCGAGGGAGGGCGACATGGTGACGGTCACGCCCCGGACGTTCGAGGCGCAGATGCGCCATATAAAGGACGCGGGCTACAGGACCCTTGCCCTCGGCGAGGTGCTGGCGTTCATCGAAGGCAGGCTCGATATAAAAGAAAAGGCGGTGGCCGTCACCTTCGACGACGGCTACCTCGATAACTACGTATACGCCTTCCCGGCCCTTCTGTCATACGGGATAAAGGCCGCCGTATTCGCCGTGACGGGCTGGGTTGAGAAGGCCACTGAGGCCAACGCCTCAATCGATAAAGAGGCGCTCATAGAGGAGTTCAAGAGCAAACCCCCGTCGCACAGCGAGACGAAGTTATTAATAGAAAAGGGGTTCCACAACAGGGCGGTCGTCGATTGGGAGATGGCTGAAGAGATGGAAGAAAGCGGCCTCGTAGAGTTCCACTCCCATACCGTTTCCCACAAAAGCTGCGACCGCATAACAGGCGGCGAGCTTTTGATTGAGCTCAAGGGCTCGAAGGAGGCCCTTGAGGCGCGCCTCAAAAAACCGTGCGATTACCTCTGCTGGCCGAAGGGGCGGTATGTCGCGAAGTCGGTGGAGATGGCGAAGGAGGCCGGCTACAGAGGGGTCTTTACTACCGGCCACGGGATAGTCAAAAGGGGGAGCGACCCTTTCGCCATACAGAGGATAGTCGTAAAGGACAAGGTCCAGTGGTTGAAATCCCGGCTCAAGGTCTACACGAGCCCGCTCATCTCGGAGCTATATATAAGGATGAAGAAGGCATGAGGCTAAAGCCCATCGAAAGCGGCCTCTATCTATACCTGAAGGCGTTGAAGGCGCTCGATAAAAGAAATACCGGGCTTGAATATTTGAAAAAAGAGGAGATGAGGAATATCCTCGTCGTCTCTTCCACCGCCATAGGAGATACCCTCCTTTCCACCCCGGCCATAAGGGCGGTAAGGAAGGGCTGCCCGAAGGCGAAGGTGACGGCGCTCTTCAATAAAGACAATATGGAGCTATTCGAGAACAACCCGAACATAGACGGGGTCATCCCGTACCACGGCGGCTGGAAGAGGTTCGGCGCGACGGTCAACGAGCTTAAACGATACAACTTCGACCTCGCCCTCATATTCCACGGCAACGAGCCGCAGGCTACGCCCCTGTGCTATCTCGGCGGGGCACGTTTCATAATAAAGCTGCCGAACAACAGCGCCTTCCGTTTTCTTCTCTCGAACAGGGAGCCTGCAATGGACTGGTCCTCCCTCGGCCACGGGATAGCGGCGCGCCTCAGGACTGCCGCGCTTGCCGGGTGCGCGCCGCAGGGCGAGCGCATGGAACTTTTTATTGATAAAGAGGACGGATTCAAGGTAGAAGAGTTATTGGTGGGCTGGGGCGTAAAAAAGGGCGACAGGTTGGTCGGCCTCCAGCCCGGTGCGTCAACCTTGAGCAGGCAGTGGTTCCCGGACAGGTTCGCGGAGCTCGGTAAGAGGCTCGTGAAAAAAGGGCTTAAGGTCGTCCTTACAGGCTCCCCGGCCGAGGTAAGGCTCTGCGAAGGGATAGCCGGGGAAATAGGGCAAGGGGCGTTCGTGGCAGCCGGGAAGGTAAGGCTTAAATCAGTCCCGCCGCTCATTAAAAAATTCGGGGCTTTCGTCACCGGGGATACCGGGCCTATGCACATCGCCATAACTGTAGGCACGCCGGTCATCGCGCTATATGCCGTTGCCGATTCTAAAAAGACCGGCCCGCTCTACGACAGGGGAATACACCGGGTGATACAGAAACCGAGGACCTGCGACCCGTGCGTAAGCAAGAAGTGCGCTTACCAGAGGTGCATGGAGGCGATAACGGTCGACGAGGTCGAGAAGGCCGCAGGGGAGGTTTTGGCCCCGAAGCCGAGGTAAAAGAAGTGGGACTTAAAAGGGTGCTTTTGGCCTATTCGAGAAGGCCGCCGATAATAGAATACCTTGAGAGGGCCTTCAAGAGGCGCGGGGTAGAGGTAGAGCGGATATACGCGGACACGAACACATGGTTCGACCGCTTTATTATCCATAATGTAAACAAGACCGCGCACAACATGCGAATAATACCCAAGTCGAGGGGGTTTTTCGAGAGCCATCCCCTCGCCCACCTTCATTACAGGAGCGGAAAACTGCTGGAGAAGTTCAGGGAGTTCTCTCCTGACATGGTGCTAATGATAAGGGGGATAAGGTTCAGGGAGGACGTGCTCCGCGAGATAAGGAAGGACGCGCTGCTGTTCGGCTGGTGGATAGAGAAAGAGGAGAGGATGGGCGAGGCTTTCAATGAGATAGGGCTCTTTGACCATTATTTCTTCATGAACTCGTCCTGCATAGAGGAGGCACGGAGAAGGGGGATCGAAAATACAAGCCTCCTCCAGCACTCGGTCGATACCCGGGCCTTTTACCCGGAAGAGGTCGAGAAGCGGTACGACTGGGCCTTCGTGGGCGCGTGGTCGCCCAAGAGGAAGACGTTCATCGACAGCGCCTTGAAGGTATCGAGGAACGCCGCCCTCTACGGCCCGAAGTGGCTCAACAAGAACCCTTTCAACCTGTCTCTGTACAGGCTTTTGAAGGGCGACTATATCGAGGGGAAGGAGCTTGTAAGGCTCTACAACGAAAGCAGGGTCGTGCTCAATATAACGAACTGGGGGTTCGGCGAGGGCGAGAAGAGGAGCGGCATGAACATGAGGGTGCTTGAGGTCCCCGCCTGCAAGGCCTTTCTACTTACCGACGGGTCAAGGGACCTGAAAAGGGTCCTTACCCCCGGAAGGCATGTGGCCGTGTACGAAGGGATAAAGGATTTCGAGGATAAGCTCGCCTACTTCATAAAAAACAGCCAGGAGAGGGAGAGGATAGCGGAGAGCGGCTTCAGCCACGTTACCTCCAACTATACGTTCGACCACGTGGTCGAGGCCATAATCGATAGATATGACCGGATGAAGGGGATTCGCAAGGGGGCGGATGAGCTATACGGAGTGGAATGAGATCTTCAAGGGGAGGAAGCAATCGGCCGGGTTAAGGCACATACTGAAGCTCCCGATAGCCGCAAGCGGAGGGGAGCTTCTGGCGAAGGCCTTGAAGGACGGGGACAGCCTCCTCGACATAGGCGCCAATGACAGGAACATCGGCGCATTCCTTTCCAACAGGGGGCTTAAAATAAGTTACTTCAGCTGCGACATCGACAGGAGCCTCAAGCATGATTACCACGACCTGAACTCGATAGACAGGACGTTTGACGCGGCTGCGGCCTTCGAGGTCATAGAGCACATGGGGGTAAAAGAGGCCATAGAATGCTTTAGGTCTGCGTTCAGGCTCCTTAAGGAGGGCGGGGTATTCATGGTCACGACGCCGAACGTCTGCCACCCCGTGGTATTCTGGCGCGACTGCACGCATGTCACCCCGTTCAGGTACGACGAGCTGTACGGGCTTTTAAGCTCGGCAGGGTTTGAAAACATAGAGGTCTACAGGTGCGGCCGTTTCAGCCTCAAGGACAGGCTGATAGCCTTTCTCTACAGGCCTTTCCTCAGGCTCATGAGGCTGGATTACGCCCCGGGCATAGCGGCCGTGGCGAGGAAGACGTAAAAGAGGGACATGAAGATACTCGTAATTGGCACGCCAAAGAGGCACTCGGGGTCGCATCTGCCGGGGTTTGATAATGTGCTTCTGGGGCTCAAAGGCTGGGGCGCCGGTTTAGATCATTACCCGAACATACTTACCCAGAGCCTGAGCGGCATCGGCGATTACGAGTTCAAGTTCAAAGGTTCGGATATCTCGTACCCCGAGTACCATGCGGTCGAAGACAACCTCAAAAAGGGCCATTACGGACTTATAATCACCACGGTCAGCCGTGTAGACTACATGGCCGGCAAGCACGGCCTGATATCGAGGGTCACGAGGGAGTTCAAGTATTCGCTCGAGGCGAACAAGCACAAGCTCGGCGGCACCATCGTGACAGACTGGATAAAGGAGGGGGTCAGGCTCCCGCCCTTTATCGTGATAGACGACACCGACGACCCGTTCATATGGTCTGTCAACCTCGACCTTCTTCTGAACTGCAGGCTCTACTTCAAAAGGGAGCTGCCGTTCGACAGGTTTTTCTGCTTCAGGATGTTCGAATCTCAGCTGAAGAACGAGAAAAAAGTCGAGCTCGCGGACAAGCTCAGGCCCTGCTGGATATCCTACGACAGGGAGCTCGTATCGCGCTTTTTTGATATCAATAATCTGAAGCCTTACGCCGAGCGCGGACTTGATATAAATTTCATCTGCGACCCTTTCACTAACCACATCCGCACAAGGACCCTGCGCTTCCTGGAAGGCATAGAGGGGAGGCATAAGATAGCTACGGCAAGGAGCGGAAGGTTGGGCAGACAGGAGTTCTATAAGCTCCTCTGCGACTCGAAAATAGGCATAAGCCTCCCCGGGAGGGGATGGGACTGCTTCAGGCATTACGAGGTGCTCCTTTCAGGCGCGCTACTGTTCGCCACGCGGCCGTCCATAGAGTTCGCCCGGCCCCTGAAAGACGGCGAGAACTGCGTCTTCATCGAAAGCGACCTGAGCGACCTGGAGGGCAAGCTCAAGTTCTACCTCGGCAACCCCTCTGCCGCGCAAAAGATCGCCGGGAAGGGGAACGAGCTTGCCCGCGGCTCCATGCACAACGGGAAGCTCGCCGAATATATAATGGAGACCCTGAAGGGGGCGGATGTCCTTTAAGAAGATACTCATCCTCGATACCGGCAAGGAGTGGGGCGGGGGCACCAACAGCCTCCTTGAGCTCCTCAAGAGGGCGGACAGGAAGAGGTTCGGGTTCACGGCCCTGTTTTGCAACAATTACAAAATGGGCGCGGGCTCGGATATCTCCACAGAGCTTGATAAGATAGGCATCGGGTTCGTCCAGCTCGGCCGGGGGAGGAGGAGCGCTTACCTGAAAGGGATGAAAGAGGTCGTGCGCTCGGTCCTTTTCTTCAGCGGCGCGCTTAAGAAGAAGTACATCTTCTCGATAGAGTACATTAACAGGATACTCCCGGACTCGAAGAGGATAGCGGCCGTATTGAAGGAAGGGGGCTACGACCTTTTGTACATGAACAACCAGCCCTCCTCGAACCTCGAAGGCATACTCGCGGCAAAGTCCCTTGGCGTGCCCTGCATCCAGCACTCTCGGATAGACGTGGCCCTGAACCCCTTCGAGGCCGACGCCGTGAACAACTGGGTCAACAGGGTGATATGCGTATCGAATGGCGTCAAGGACAGCCTCGTGGGCTCGGGCGTAAGCCCCGATAAGTGCAGGGTCGTCTACAACGGCATAGATACCGGCGCAAGGCCGCGCAGCGGCTCCGCGGGCTTGAGGGAAGATCTCGGGATAAGGAAGGGTTCCGTTATCCTCGGCACGGTCGGCTCGCTCATAAAAAGGAAGAGGGTAAGCCTGTTATTGAAGGCCGTATCGGAGTTGAAGGAATCTAAGCTGGCCTGCGTAATAGTAGGCGAAGGCCCCGAGATGGACAGCCTCAGGGAAGAGGCCCGCAGGCTCGGCATAAGGGACAGGGTGGTCTTTACGGGTTTTTCAACGGATGCGTTGTCGTACATAAACTTCATGGACATATTCGTCTTCCCGTCGGAAAAGGAAGGCATGCCGAGGGTCATACTCGAGGCCATGCTCATGGGCAAGCCCGTCATAGCCTTTGACGTGGCAGGCGCGAGGGAGCTTATAATAGAAGGCAGGACCGGGTTCCTTTTAAAAGAAGGCTCTCATTTGGCCCCTGCCATAAAAAGCCTCCTCCAGGACAGGGCGCTCATGGTAAAGATGGGTGAGGCTGGCAGGAAAAGGGTCATCGAGGGCTTCGGCATCGATAACTACGTAAAGGGAGTCGAAGAGGTCTTCGGAGAGGTTTTGGCTTGATATATCTGCTGCTCGCTTATATTTCTTACCCTTTCGTATATCTGTCATCGAGGTTCGGCAAAAAAAAGGACGACGGCTCGATACTCGTCTTCCAGACGGCCAAGATAGGCGACATGGTATGCACGACCCCGGTCTTCAGGGAGATAAAGAGGGCGTACCCGCACATAAGGCTCGGCGTGGTGATAGACCCTGTGACCGCGCCGCTTCTAAAACATAACCCGCATATAGACGAGGTCATCGAGTTCGACAAGGATAAATACAAGGGGCTTTCAGGCAAGGCCGCCTTCGCCCGGATGATAAGGGAAAAGGGGTACTCCTCGGCCCTGATACTTATGCCTAACGCGGCCAACATACTCATACCCTTCTGGGCGGGGATCGGCAAGAGGGTCTCCATATACCCCGATTACGCCGGGGGGACGCTAAGGAAGTTTTTGAACCTGAATACCCATGTCGAGTACCACTTCCACCCCCGGATGTCGATGCAGACGTACCTCTTCAGCCTGAGGCACTTCGGGATACTCAAGTGGTCGCTGGACAAGGAGGTCTGCTCCGCGCCCGGGGCCGCTGACAGGGCGGAGGCGCTCATAAAGGGGGAAGGGCCTTTCATAGGGTTCGCGCTCGGCACGGGAAACCAGCTCAAGGACTGGGGCAACCACAGGTTCGTAACCCTCGCGGGCATGATAATGAGGGAGACGAAGGCGAAGATAGTCCTCCTCGGGGCCGAGAGCGAGACGGGCGCGGCGAGGGAGATAGCGGACTTTGTAAAAGACGGCCAGCGGGTGATCGATTTAAGCGGGAAGGTCCCGCTCGGCGAGGGGCCTGAGTTCTTGAAAAGGCTCTCGCTCGTCATAGGCGTAGATACCGGGCTTATCTACATGGCCGACGCGTGCGGGGTCCCCGTCATAGACATAGCCGGGCCGTGCGACATGGCCGACCAGAGGCCGATAGGCAAAGGGAGCGTGATAGTCCAGGAAAAGGGCTTCGACTGCATCCCATGCTCGCACACGTTCCTTACGCCGTACAAATGCAGGCTCGGGCACAGGCAGTGCGTTATAGATATAACGGCTGAAGAGGTCTTCAAGAAAGTCCTCGAGGCGCTCGGGCAATAGCAGCTTGCTAAATAAGCGGGGAGAGAATACATGAAACTCCTTAACAGGCTGGACAATCTCATAGGCAAATACCAGGTGGTGAGGGTATTCCTCCTCATATTCATCTTCCTCCAGCCCTTCAGCCGCCACGCGACAATAAGGGACGGGGCGTTCGTCCTCATGACGCTCGCCTTCCTGATAAGGGTCGCAAGGGGCGGGTTCAGGGTCAACCTCCTCGATACCACCGTCATCTCGTTCGGCCTTGTCGTCATCGCGTCGATAGTAAGCTCCGCGTTAAGCCCCTACGCGGCGGAGAGCTTTGACGCGATGAGGAAGAACCTCCTGTTCCAGGCTATCGTCTTTATCGTGATAATATGCGAGTACAAGGGCATAGACGGGCTCAAGCCGCTCATATACGCCATGCTGGCCGGGTTCGCCGTGCTGACGGCGGCCATACTCATAAAGACCCCGTCCCACGCGCTCCTTAACTGGATAGAAGAGACGAAAAAGGGCAACGAGCTTCTCACAGGCTACTCGCTTTTCGCCACCTTCTACATACCCCTGGCCATAGGGTACCTCTATTCATCGAGGGAGGGGCTTATGGTGAAGATACCGATTACGATATTCCTGTTGCTCGAATCCGTATTCTCCGTCCTCAATAACCACAGGGGCCAGACAATCGCGATCTTCGCCTCGGCCCTTATCATCACCATACTCGCGAAGAGGTTCAAGGTATTGGCAGTCGGCCTTATCCTGATCGTCCTCTCCGCCGCGTATATGTACCGCGTCAACCCTGCTTCCTTCGACAGGTACGAAACGCTCCTTACCTCCTCGAACTACTCAAGCGACAGACACGAGGGGCTTAACGGCAGGCTCTCCATTTGGGAAGGGGCCACGGAGATGATAAAGGACAGGCCCGTTACAGGCTGGGGCTACGGCTGGAAAAAGTTCTCGAGCGTGGCCAGGGAGCGGTACATGTATAAATGGGACAAGAGCAAGTTCAAATACGCGTACTTCAGCGAGCACGGCCACGGCAGCGCCAACCCGCATAACCTCGCCCTCCAGGTGTTGTTCGAGATAGGCTTTGTCGGCCTTATCGCGTTCCTGCTCTTCTGGTTGACCGTCCTGTTCAAGGCCCTCGCGATGTACTTCGGCAAGTACAGGGGCGAGGCCACGGACTTTTTGAAATACGGGGTCCTCGGGGTGCTCGTCTCTTATTCGCTCATAAATATCGCCAACGGCCTCTGGGAAGAGGCTTACGGGATATTGATGGTGGCCCTTGCGGCCGCGGGGGCCGTGCTGTACAGGGAGGTCAAGGAGGCGCGGTTCAGAAGGGCGATAGATTAGATGGAGATCGAGAGCGTAATATTCATAAGGAGAGACAATATCGGCGACCTCGTCTGCACAACGCCCGCCATAAGGGCCGTAAGGAGGGCCTTCCCCAGGGCGAAGATAGGCGTCCTCGTCAACTCGTACAACGCCCCTGTCCTCAGGGGCAACACCGACATAGACCGGCTCTACGTCTACCAGAAACCCAAACACCTGCCCGGTAAGAGCAGGCTCGCCGTGTTATGGGGCAACTTCAAGGTATTCCAGGAGATAAGGCGGGAGGGCTATGACGCCGCCATCGCGGGCGGGTCATACTCCAAGACCCTTGCGAGGTTCACATTCCTTACGGGGGCGAAGAAGAGGGTCGGGTACGGCAAGAAGGACCTGTACCTTAATATGGCCGTGGACGAAGGCGTCGCCGGGCACGAGGCGATAAAGACCTTCAGGCTCCTTGAGCCGTTCGGGATAACCGGCGAGCCGGGCGGTCTTGTGCTCGCAATAGACGAGGCTGAAAGAAAGAGGTACGAGGCCCTGATAAGGCCCGCCCGCAAGGCAAAAAGGCCTGTTGTGGCCGTTGCCATAAGCGCGCGCATAAAGAGGAACAGATGGCCTTTGGAGAAGTTCATAGGTCTTATCGAAGGGATAACCGGCAATGGCGCGGCCGATGTGCTTCTGGTCTGGGCCCCCGGCTCAAAGGATAACCCGATGTTCTCCGGCGACGAGGAATCGGCAAGGACGATAAAAGACCGCTTCGGCGACAGGATAATGGCCTTTGATACCCCTTCGATAAGCTCGCTCATAGCCGCGCTCTCCTGCTCGGATATCGTAGTGACCCTTGATACGGGCTCGCTCCACATCTCGGCCGCCCTTGGAAAGGCGACCGTGGCCCTCATGACGAAGCCGAAGGCCCTCTGCTGGTACCCGTGGAAGACGAAAAGCAGGGTCATAACCGCTGACCCCGACGTGAAGGATATAGCGGTAGAGGACGTCTTCGGGGCGGTAAAAGACTTCATAGACGAACACGGAAAAGGCAGGGATTAAAAGGTGCGTCTTTGCGCATAGGCCTTATAAGGACGAGATACACCCCTTACGGGGGGGCGGAGGTATTCCTTTCGAGGTTCATTGACGGCCTCCTTCAAAGGGGCCACGGGGTCGAGGTATTCGCGTCCGACTGGATAGAACAGAAGGGGGTAAGATTCCATAAGGTCGAAGCCTCAGGCCCGTCGTTTTTAAGGCCGCTTATCTTCGCTCGGAACGCGAGGAAGGCCGTTGAGGCGGCAAGGCCTGATATTGTCGTAAGCCTTGAAAGGACATACTGCCAGGATATCTACAGGGCCGGGGACGGCTGCCACAGGGAGTGGCTCATAAGAAGGGGGCAGGCCGTCGGGCCGTTAAAGCGGTTTCTCATAAGGCTGAACCCGCTCCACTTCACCCTCCTCCACCTCGAGAAAAAGCTATTTTCAAGCCCAGGGCTTAAATGCGTGGTGGCCAACTCGAAGCGCGTAAAGGGCGAGATTATAAGGCATTATGGTTTGCCTGAGGAAAAGATATATGTTATATACAATGGGATAGGCGGGGCCTCGGTAGATTCTATCGGTGCGGCTGAAAGGCATGCATTGAGAAGCGGGCTCGGGCTCAATGAGGGCTCGGTGCTCCTCCTTTTCGTCGGCTCCGGGTTCGAGAGGAAGGGGCTTATATACCTTATACGAGCCCTTGGCCTTCTTAAGGACAGAGGCGATATAAGGCTGCTGGTCGTGGGTAAAGGCGACACGTCGAAATATTCGAAAGAGGCGCGAAGGCTCGGCGTCGGGGAGAGGGTCGTTTTTAAGGGCCCCGTGAAGGACGCTATAAAATTGTACCCCGCGGGAGACATATTCGTCCTGCCCTCGATATACGAGCCTTTCAGCAACGCCTGCCTCGAGGCTATGGCGTCGGGCCTGCCGGTCGTGACGTCGAGGGTGAACGGAGCGTCCGAGGTCATAACCGAAGGCAGGGAGGGCGCGATAGTGGAAGACCCTGCCGACGAAACCGAGCTGGCAGGCAAGATATCGCTCTTCCTCGATAAGGATAAGAGGATAAAGGCAGGGGCGCAGGCGAGGAAAAGGGCGGGTGATTTCAGGATAGAGGATACCGTAAGCAGCTTTTTAAGGATAATAGAAGGGTGTTGAAAAACACCCTGATATGCAATCCATGGATGGATTGCCAAATTGCGAGACTTGAAATGAGCAATTTGTGAGGTTTGGCCGAATTCACTTCGGACAAACCGTGGTTGAAAAAGCCATGGATGGACTTTTTCAACATCCTAATAGAAGACAGCGGAAAAGGTCGAAACCGATGAAAAGGTATCTGAAGCCCAACCGGGCGAAGGCGATAATAGAGAGGTTCTCCACGGCCAAAGTGCTCGTCATAGGCGACCTAATAATGGACCACTTCATCTGGGGCAAAGTGAGGAGGATCTCACCCGAGGCCCCGGTGCCCGTGGTCGAAGTGACCTCCGAGAGCCTCATGCTCGGCGGCAGCGCGAACGTGGTCAACAACATACACAGCCTCGGCGGGCAATCGCTGGTCACCGGCATAATCGGCAGGGACGACGACGGGCGAAAGCTCATCTCCGCGCTGAAGGAGAAATCCATCCCCACGGACGGCATCATAGCCGACCCAAAAAGGCCGACGACGATAAAGACCCGCGTCATAGCGCACAGCCAGCAGGTCGTGAGGTTCGACCGCGAGAGGAAGGACAAGATCGGCCCCGAGAGCACGGCCAAGGTATTGAGCTACATAAAAAAGGCGATTAAATCGGCGGACCTCGCCGTTATCTCGGACTACGCCAAGGGGCTCGTGTCAAAGACTCTGGTCGAGGAGACCAGCGACGCCTGCAGGAGGCTCGGCCGCCCCATAGCGGTAGACCCGAAGGTCGAGCACTTCGACTATTATAAGGGAGTTGCCATAGTGACACCGAACAACCTGGAGGCCTCGCAGGCCTCCGGCATCGAGATAGACAGCGAAGAGAGCCTCCACAGGGCCGGAGAGGTGCTTTTCAACAAGCTCGGCTGCCAGGCGCTCCTCATCACGAGGGGGGAGAACGGGATGAGCCTCTTTGAGGCGAACTCTGAGACGCACATCCCGACTGTGGCGAAAGAGGTCTTCGACGTCAGCGGCGCCGGGGATACGGTCATAGGCACGCTCGCGCTCGCGCTCGCCTCAGGGGCGAGCTTCAAGGAGGCGGCTGTGCTCGCCAACTTCGCCGCCGGGGTAGTAGTCGGCAAGGTCGGCACCGCGACCTTAAGCCCGAAGGAGCTGATGGAGGCGGTAACGGCGGGGCTTAAAAAGACTTGAGATGAGGCGGTATGCTTAAGTCGAGCGATGAAGCCGACGAAGCAGACGGACTTTTTCAGCAGCCTGCTAATACAGGCAAGGGGCTAAGACATGGCTAAGTCGATGACCGGCTGGGGCCGGGACGAATTTCAGATAGGAGGGGACCACTACTCGATGGAGGCGCGGTCCCTTAACCACAGGTTCCTCGACGTCTCCCTGAGGATGCAGGACAGGTTCTCGCCATTTGAGAGCAGGATAAGGGAGGAGATAAAAAAGCGGTTCTCAAGGGGGTCTTTCTCCATAAATATTTCGCTCATATCCGCGGAGACGCCGGAATTAAGGCTCAACCTGCCCATTGCTCGGATATACATCGACGCGGCGGCCGAGCTGAAGGACAGGCTCGGGGTAAAGGGCGAGATGGACGTAAGCGCGCTCCTTAAGCTCAAGGACATCTTCTCTTTCGAGAGGAAAGGGGCGGTATCCGACGCGGACTGGGAGCCCATAGGGAGGGCGCTCTTCACCACCCTCGACCAGATAGGGGAGTGGAGGGTAAAGGAGGGCGCGGCCCTGAAGCAGGACCTCGCATCGAGGCTCGAGGCTGTGGGAGGCCTCCTTTTCAGGATAGAGGCGCGGGCCCCGAGGGTCATAGAGGCGTACAGGCAGAGGCTCAGGGAAGAGATGGAGAAGGTGATAAAGGACAGGGTTGACGAGTCGAGGATACTGCTTGAGGCGGCCGTCTTCGCGGACAGGACCGATATAAGCGAGGAGATAACGAGGCTTAAGAGCCACCTCGATATGTTCAGGAAGTTCCTGAAGTTCAACGAGCCCATAGGCAAGAGGCTCGATTTCCTCTGCCAGGAGATAGGCCGTGAGGTCAACACCATCGGGTCCAAGCCGAGCGACGTTGAGATAACGCAGACGGTAGTGGAGATGAAGGGGGAGGTCGAGAAGATAAGGGAACAGGTGCAGAATGTCGAGTAGGGCTGTTATCAAGTACCCGGCCGCCCCAAAGGCGTACCCGGTATGAGCGGCATCCCCTTCATAGTGTCGGCCCCTTCAGGCGCGGGCAAGACGACCCTTTGCAAGAAGGCAGTTGCATTTTTCCGGGATTTGAGGCAATCTATCTCATATACCACGAGGAAGCCGAGGGCGGGCGAGATAGACGGGGTCGATTACCGGTTCGTTGACAACGCCGCTTTCGATTCGATGGTCAAGAAGGGCGAGTTCCTCGAGCACGCCGAAGTTTACGGCAGGAAATACGGCACGTCGAGGAAGGACCTGAAGAATATACTCGACTCGGGCCTGAGCGTCATTTTAGAGATAGACGTCCAGGGCGCCGAGAGCGTAAGGAGGAAGCTCAAGGGGGGCGTATATATCTTCATACTCCCGCCTTCTCTCGAAGCGAGCGGGGAGAGGCTCAAGGCCCGTGGCAAGGACAGTGCCGAGGAGATAAAAAAGAGGCTCAAGACCGCCGTGGGCGAGATAAAGCTCGCCCCGAGGTACGACTATATAATAATAAACGAAGACCTCGGCGAGGCGTTCGAGAGGTTCAAATCCATCATAAGCGCCGAGAAGTCAAAGAGCAGGCGGATGATGGAGAGGGTGAAAGAGGCTTACGAAGAGTATCTGTAAGGGTTGATGCCCCCTGTAAAGGGGCTTCGAAATTTTCAAAGGAGGATTGAAGATGGCAAGGATAACCGTAGAGGATTGCCTTAAGAAGGTGCCGAGCCGCTTTGCGCTCGTCCACATCGCCTCCCAGAGGGCGAGGGAGCTTATGAAGGGCGCGACGCCTTTCCTTAAGACCGATAACAAGTACGTTGTAACCGCCTTACGCGAGGTGGCGGCCGGGATAGTGGAGATGGCGGATGATTTAACGGGGAGCAAGAAAGGCGAGCTGCCGGAGTAAAAAAAGAGGCGCAGGTTTTTAAAAGGGGATGGCTTTTAAGCCATCCCCTTTTTTTTATTTCGGCAGACTGCACAAAAAGTCCATCTGCTTTGTTGTCTTCGTCTTGTCATAACGTAAGGTGAATACGCCTTGTTCCTCGCTCTCCTATTTCAATACATCGGGAGCTTTTTGAGAAGCCTGAAAAAATTCCGGAAAAATTGTTCTACCTGTCATCCTGAGCGTAGCGAAGGATCTCGGAGCTAACAAGGCACGAGATTCTTCGTCGCCTTCGGCTCCTCAGAATGACAACTTAGACGTTTTTTTCATAACCCCCCAACCAGTCCGGCTGCGGATCAAGGAGCAGCCTGCCTATCTGCCCGGCTTGTGGTCCGGCAGCTTCCACGCGGATACCAGCCCCGGGTCGAGCCTCGGGATGGCCGAGAGGAGCTTTTTGGTGTAGTCGTGCCTCGGGTTGGAGAATATCTCTTCGGTCGTCCCCCGCTCAACTATCTTGCCCGCGTACATGACCGCGACCTCGTCGGCTATGTACTCCACCACCGCGAGGTCGTGCGTTATGAAGAGGAACGACAGGCCGAAGTCCCTCTGGATCGATTTAAGGAGGTTCAATATCTGCGCCTGGACCGATACGTCGAGCGCCGAGACCGCCTCGTCGCATACGATGAACTCCGGGTCCACGGCGAGCGCCCTGGCTATACCTATCCTCTGCCTCTGCCCTCCCGAGAACTCGTGAGGGTACCTCCACATCATATCCGCGGTCAGCCCCACGCGCTCAAGGACCTCAGTCACCTTGTCGAGACGACCCTTCTTGTCGAGGCCGGTCTTCAAGGCCCTTACGCCCTCCTCGATGGTATCCTTTATCGTAAGCCTCGGGTTCAGGGAAGAGTACGGGTCCTGGAAGATTATCTGCATCAGGGACCTTACGGGCTTTAGCTCGCTTTCTTTTACGCGCGTAAGCTCCCTGCCCTTGAATACTATCTCCCCGGAGGTCGGCCTTATGAGCTGGATTATAGATTTCCCGGCCGTGGTCTTCCCGCAGCCGGACTCCCCGACGAGCGCGAGCGTCGAGCCCTTCCGCACGACAAGGTCTATCCCGTCCACGGCCTTCACATGGCCGACGACCCTCTTAAGAAGCCCCTTCCTTACAGGGTAATGGGTCTTTAAATTTTTCACCTCAAGGAGCCGCTCCCTCTTGTCATGAGGGACCGACAGGGGCGGCATGGCGTCTGGCTCATGCCTCAGAGGCTTCGACCAGGGCTTGGCCATGAACTCGGGGTCGTGCAGATGGCAGGCCGCGAAGTGCCCCGGCGCCCGCTCGGCCAGAGGCGGCTCTATGGCAGCGCACCCCTCCATCTCCCTCGGGCACCTGCCGGAGAAGTGGCAGCCCGCGGGGTAAGAGGTGGCCGGGGGGACTGTGCCTCTGATAGTATCGAGGGCCTTGCCCCTCTTCTCCTGCCCCGGTATCGAGCGTAAAAGTTTTACCGTGTAAGGGTGCATGGGGTCCCTGAAGAGCGCCTTTGCCGGGGCGAGCTCGGCCATCTTCCCGGCGTACATGACCCCGACGGTCTCGGCGTTCTGGTAGACGAGGGCGAGGTTGTGGGTTATAAGGAGCACAGCCGTGCCCATCTCGGCCTGCAGCTCCTTTATGAGCTTTATTATCTGGTCCTGTATGGTGACGTCGAGGGCCGTTGTCGGCTCATCCGCTATGAGGAGGTCCGGCCTGCAGGCAAGGGCTATGGCTATCATGACCCTCTGGCGCATGCCGCCGGAGAGGCGGTGAGGGTATTCGTAGAAGATCCCGGCGGGGTCGGGCAGGCCGACCTTCTCGAACATCTCTATGGCCGCGGCCTTTGCCTCGGCCCCGGATTTGCCCTGGTGGAGCATTATCGTCTCCACTATCTGGTCGCCTACGGTGAAGACCGGGTTAAGGGAGGTCATCGGCTCCTGGAATATCATGGATATATTGTTGCCGCGGATATCCCTCTTCTCGCGCTCGCTCAGAGGGACTATGTCCCTGTTGTTGAGGATTATATTGCCCCCGGCGATGTAGCCAGCCGGCTCCGGGATAAGCTGGATGATGGAGAGGGCGGTAACGGATTTCCCGCACCCGGACTCGCCCACGAGGGCGAACGTGCCGCCTTTGGGGATGGAGAAAGAGACCCCGTCGACCGCCTTCGAGACGCCCTTGGGGGTCTTGAACCAGGTTTTCAGGCCTTTTATTTCGATTACAATATCCGGCAATTTAGTCCTTTTCTAAAGATTGGGCTTTTTCAGCAGCCTGAATTTTCTACCTGAACCTCAGCCTCGGGTCAAGCGCGTCCCTTACCGCGTCGCCGAATATGTTGGCCGGCAGGACGAGCGCGAGCATGAACAGGAACGCCCCGAAGAGGTTCCACCATACGACCGGGTCGCGGCTCAGTTCGAGCCGCGCCGTGTTTATCATGTTGCCCCAGCTCCCCATCTCCGGGCCGACGCCTATGCCTATGTAGCTCAATATCGCCTCGGCCAGCACGAGCCCGCTGAACTGCAGCACGAACGTTATAAGCACAAGGTGCATTACGTTGGGCACTATGTGGCGGTAGATTATCCCCGGCTTAGATATCCCGAAGGCGCGCGAGGCCTGCACGTACTCAAGCTCCCGGAGCTTGAGCGTTTCGCCCCTTATGAGCCTGCAGAGGTCGGTCCACGAGGTTATCCCGAGTATCAGGCAGAGCCAGAAGAGCCTGTCGTTTGGGACAAAGAACTTGAGGTATATCTCGCTACGCGAGATAAGCCCCCCTTGGTAGCCGCTCGACCCGAAAAGCAGCATGAAGGCGACTATCAGGAGTACCCCGGGGATAGAGGCGAGCGTCGTGTAGATGTACTGGACGATATCGTCTATGAAGCCGCCGTAGTAACCGGCGAAGACGCCGAAGAATATCGCGAACGGGATTATCACTATCGTCGTCCCGGCGCCGATGACTATGCCCGTGCGCACGCCCTTCAGGGCAGTGTAGAGGACGTCGTTGCCGACCTTGTCGGTGCCGAGCCAGTGCGAGCGCGGGTGCTTAAGGGGAGGGTAGTCCCTTTTGATCGTGCCGTCCGGAAGCTCGACGCTCTCCTTTGAATAGAGGGTGGAGGCGAAAGGCGCCGAGTAGGTCTTCTCAGTGTTCGTGCGGAGCCCTTCCACGGCCCTGTCAAGCAGGCTCAGCGCCTGCGCGCTGTATATGACCGAGCCGTCCGCCGCGCGAGCTACCCGGCCGTTGTCTTCCACGACAGGGTCGCGGTAGCGGACGCTGTCCAGGAGGGCGACCCCGGCGTAGGCGAGGAGGATTGCGAGGCTCGCCATGGCGAGCCTGTTCCTCTTAAGCTCGCGCCACGCGGAGCTTAATATCCCTTCTTTCCTCGTGGCTATGGCGAAGTAGACTATCGAGCCTGCGAGGAAATACACTATGAGGTCTGTTGCAAGGATTACGGGCATATTAAATATGGAAATATTTTTTTAGGGTTAACGAAGCTCTGATTAATCATCATGTCTTCCTGTCATTCTGAGGGAGCGGAGCGACCGAAGAATCTCGTAATTTGCTGATTTATATACTACGAGATTCTTCCCCTTCGCTTCGCTCAGGGCTTGGCTCACACGCTCAGAATGACATGCAGTTGTGGATTAATCAGATGTTCCTTAATATAAATACCGGATTATTTTTCATTCGAACCTTACCCTCGGGTCCACGAGCGTGTAGCTTATGTCCGTGAGTATCAGCCCCACGATATAGAGTATCGAGCCGAGGTATACCATCGACCTTACTATGGCGAAGTCCTGGGCCTGTATCGCCTCTATGGTGAAGTTCCCGAGGCCCGGTATCGCGAAGAAGGTCTCCATTATGAGAGAGCCGTAAAACAGGAACGGTATCGACACGACCACGTTCGTCAGCACCGGTATCATCGCGTTCTTTAGCGCGTGCTTGAAAAGGACCTTCCCTTCGCTCAGCCCTTTCGCGCGCGCGGTCCTTATGTAGTCCTTGTTTATCTCCTCCAGGAATACAGTCCTGTAGAACCTCACCCCTGAGCCCACGGTGCTTATTATCCCGATCACGACCGGCAGTATTATGAACTTGGCCGAGTAAAGGCCGGTGTCGTAGCCCGATACCGGAAATAGCTTCAGCACCTTCCCGAGGAAGTACTGCCCGCCTATGATGTAGAAGAGCGTCGAGACGGACATCATCGCCACCCCGAGGAAAAGGCCCCAGAGGTCGAGGTAAGTCCCCCTGTAGTAGGCGAGCATCATCGCCAGGAACAGGTCTATTACGACGCCTATGACGAACATCGGCACGCTTATGGCGAGGCTCGGCCACATCCTGTGCCTGATTTCGTTCCCGATGTCGATGTTGTTCCTGTCCGATCGGCCGAAGTCGAACCACAGCAGCGGCACCGACTTCTGGAAGAATACGGTCTGCGTCAACTTCGCGGTGCCCTTCTCCCCGGCGTTTAAGAAGGCGGGCAGGTTGTACCCGTGGTCCCTCTTCCAGTTCTCTATGGCCGCCGGCGTCACGTTCTTCTCGCCGAGGATCTTGCGAGCCATGTCGTCCGGGGTATTCACGTAGAAGAACAATACCGCCGTGAGGATATTGACCCCGAGTATTATGGGGACGGCGTAGAGTATGCGCCTTATTATGTAAGTGAGCATAATTGGTTTGGGCCTCTAAAAATTGTTCTTTTTCCTGATCTCTGCGTAGGCGCGAAAATAAAAATGCTCACATATTAGCACATATATGCTCCGCTTTTTATTTTCGCCCTTCCTTGACCTCAGAAAAAATACCTGATTTTTAGAGGTAGCTTAAGAAAAACAGCCTGAATACAAAAAGACCTTTTTTGCGCGCGCCCCGCGTCCGCTACGCCACTCTTTTCCCACGGCGTTTCCGCCTTACGGCGAATATGGCCGGGAGCGACCCGATGACAAGTATGGCGAATACGATTGCCACGGGCCACAGGTCCGGCCTGTTCCACTCTTTCCTCAGGGCTTCGCGCTTTTTAGCGTCGAGCTTTATGTACTTCATCGTGTTGTTAGCCATGGCGTTGGATTTCACGTTGCCGACCCATTTATGGAAGAGGCCGAACGCCACGGGGTGGTAGCCCCAGACCCAGGGGGAGTCCTTCCGCGCTATCTCCGTCATCTCCTTTATCACCTTAAGGCGCGCCGGAGAGTTCTCCATGTTCTCCATTATCTTAAAGAGCCTGTCGAACTCGGGGTTGGAGTAGTTCGCCACGTTCTCGCCCTGGAACCTGACCTTGCTGTTCGTCCCCGTGAGGAGGAAGAAGAAGTTCTCCGGGTCCGGGTAGTCGGCGTTCCAGCCCCATGAGAAGAACTGGAAGTTGCCCTTCAGCATCTTCTCCTGGAACCTGTTGTAGTCCGTGGTCCTGTTCTCTAACTGGATGCCGAGGAGCTTGAACTTCTTTATATACCAGTTGATCATGGGAGTCGAGTCCGCGCCGACCCATGGGTTGTCGAAGGTTATGGCGAGCGGACGGCCCTCCCTGTCCCTCCCGCCGGGGTACCCGGCCTCGGCCATGAGCTTCCTCGCGTACTCTATGTCGCGGCGCTCGGGCTTTTTCCTCAGGCCGTCCCATGTGTAGACGTACCTGTTTACCCCTTCCCCGCCCTCTATGTAGCCGAATATGCCCGGCGGGATCGCTGACATCGCGGGTATGCCCCGGCCATTATTGAATATCTCGATGAACTCCTCGTAGTCGAGCGCGATGGATATCGCCTGCCTCAATTTCTGCTTCTCCGGCGCGTACCCGCCCACGGCGTCGTCGAGCATGTTGAACCCGGAGTAATAGGTCGATGGACGTACGGAGGTTATGAGGCTTATGCCCTTTTCACGCATCGCGTCGGTCAGCTCGGGTTTCCCGGCCGAGGATATGGCAACGGCCTGGTCGAAGCTGTCGGAGGTTATGCCGGAGTTGTCGAAGTACCCCTGGAGGAACTTGTTCCAGCGCGGGATAGCCTCTTTCTCGAGCTTGAAGACAATCCTGTCGATGAAAGGCAGTGTTTTCCCCGCGTCGTCGAGGAGGCCGTTCTCACGGTCGCCTTTTTCTCCGGCTATGGGGTACGCCTCGTGGTGGAAGTCCCTGTTCCGAGCAAGGCTTATCTCCATGTTGGGGTCGAAGCTGTCCATCATGTACGGCCCGGTGCCCACGGGGAACCGGTCGAGGGTTATGTTCCTGTCGGCCAAAGCCCCCTGCTTGTAGAAGGCGTCGGCCTCCTCTGGCACCGGGGAGAAGAAGGGCATGGCGAGCCAGTAGATGAACTGAGGGTATTTTGTTTTGAGTATTATCCTGTAGGTATGGCCGTCGACCTTCTCCACGCCGGGCAGCGCGCGCTTACCATAGTCGAGGGCTATGGGGTTTTCCTTCTCGTCCACTGTCTGGTTGTACCCGGGCCCGGCCTTGGCCCTCCGCTCTTTCCTTACGGCTTCAAGGTCGGCCCTGAGTCCGTCGGCGTACTCCTTGAGACCGAGGACGTATTTTTCGAGTATCGACAGTATAGGGCTTTCCACGAGCGGGTCGGCCATGCGCTTTATCTCGTAGATATAGTCGTCGGACTTCAGCTCTCTCGTGCCCTTGACCGGGAAGTCAGCCGGGGTCTTTACATTTTTTACGTCCGCTTCGGTAAGGCTGGAATACGCGGCCCCTCCCCCGGCGCCCTTTGCGAAGGCGGGGTGGAGCTGGTACTTGATGCCACTTTTTATCTTTATCTCGTAGACGGCCCTCCATACCTTCTCCGGCATGACGTCTTCCGGGAGTTTTCTGCCGGATTTGTCGAGATATACGGGCCCTGGCACACCTTCGGCCGTGAGGGGCGCGAGCGTATAGGGGCGGATGAGGTAGTGGTACTGGAACGGGGGCTCGTAGATCTGGGCTATTATGTCGTACTCGTCGGAGCTGTAGGACCTTGCGGGGTCGAGGTGCTTGGGGGTCTCGACAAACGTCGTATAAAAGGTATTTGCGCCGCTTTCAGAGGGGCGGTAGGGGTTGTTGGGCGTGCACCCGCCCGAAAAGGCCCAGAGCAGGAGGACGCACAGGAGAGCAAAGCGGGCTTTTATTACGGTTTTTACTTTCGTCCCTCGCTGCGCGCCAGGGGGCGCTTTTTTCGTAAAGTGCAATACAAAACGTGACATAAAGTACAGAAAAAACATTATATAACAAATATATAGTAATGAAAAGGTTTACCTGGAAAAAATAGCACAACATCGGGGGTTTGGCAAGGTAAGTACAAACCCCTGAAAAAACAGATACTTGACGGGGCTTGACAATTGATGTAGAGTTATGTTAGGATAAAATGCTTTTCTATCCAAAGAATTACACACCCAGTAAAGGACGGGTTTATGACAAAAAAGAACAGCACCGGCAACCACAATCAAGCCCCCGCGGGCGCGTCGAGCGACCTTATAAGTCTCATCGATATAGGCAAGGACAAGGGCTTCCTTACATACGACGAGATAAACGACGCCTTCCCGCAGGATAATTTCTCCGTCGAGGAGATGGACAACCTCCTTGAGACCCTCGGGGACCTCGGCATAGACGTCGTTGATACCGCCGAGAAGGCCGAGCCGCAGGAGGTCGAGGCAAAGGAAGAGACCGTCGACGTGGAGCGCGTTGAAGACCCCGTAAGGATATACATGCGCGAGATGGGCGCCGTGCCGCTCCTCAAGAGGGAAGAAGAGATCGTCTACGCGAGGAGGATAGAGGAGTCGAGGGCGGAGCTCCGGAGGCTGACGCTTTCGAGCCCCTTCGCCGTGCGCGAGGTGCTGAGGGTAGTGGAGCGGGTCAAGGCCGGTAAGTCCTCGTTAAGGGACCTTATCGAGGAGGCCGAGGAGACCGCTCAGGACGAAGAGATATCCTTTTCGGAGGAGGTGCTCACGAAGCTCGAAAGGCTGAGGAGAAGGAAGCCCGAGAGCGCCTATAAGCTCCTGAAGGACGTGAACCTGAGCAACAACCTGGCCCGCAGGATCGTAAAGAGGATCGTGCGGCTTGAGCATTTCATAGAAAGGGAAGAGGGCAAGAAGGGCCCGCGCAAGGCCGAGAGGGCCAAGCTGAGGATAAAGAGGATATTCAAGCGGCTGGAGATGAAGCGCACGGAGCTTAAAGAGCTCTCCAGGGTAGTCAAGGTCCACGACTTCAACATGTGGGAGGCGAAGCAGCGCCTCATCGAGGCGAACCTGAGGCTCGTCGTAAGCATCGCCAAGAGGTACGTGAACCTCGGGCTCAAGTTCTCGGACCTTATCCAGGAAGGCAACATCGGCCTCATGAAGGCCGTCGATAAGTTCGACTACAAGAAGGGATATAAGTTCTCCACTTACGCGACATGGTGGATAAGGCAGGCTATAACGAGGTCGATCGCCGACCATGGCAGGACCATCAGGATACCTGTCCACATGATAGAGACCATAAACAGGCTGCTGCAGACCTCGCGCCAGCTCCTGAAGGAGCTCGGCAGGGAGCCCTACCCCGAAGAGATAGCCGAGAGGATGGACATCCCGATCGCGAAGGTAAGGCGCATCCTGAGGCTCATGAAGCAGACCCTGAGCCTGGAGACGCCTATCGGCGACGACGAGGAGAGCTCGCTCGGGGACTTCATAGAGGACGAGAAGTCGCCCTCCCCGGCGGACGCGGCCATTGAAAAGGACCTCTCGGATCAGACGAACCTCGTGCTGGAGAGCCTTACGCCCCGCGAGGAGAAGGTGCTGAGGATGAGGTTCGGCATAGGCGAGAAGCAGGACTACACCCTCGAAGAGGTCGGCAAGGTCCTCGGCGTGACACGCGAGAGGGTCCGCCAGATAGAGGCCAAGGCCATAAGGAGGCTCAGGCACCCCACAAGGGCGAAGCTCCTGAAGGGCTTTAGCGAAGGTTAAGAGGCTGCTTAAAAAGTCCAGCTGCCGCGTTATCTTCGCCGCGCACAGCGTATGGAGAGTACCGCCTCATTCCTAAGCTCCCCTATTGAATAGGGGCCTTGCATCTGGAGCTTTTTCAGCAGCCTCTTTGATTTTGAACTTACACCCCGTTAATTTATAAGGCAACTTGAATAGGGGCTCTTGTATGAAAGAGCCCCTATTTTTTTTAAAAAGTCTTTAAGCGCACATCCAGAGGTCCACCCCGGCACTCCTAAGAAGCTGCGTTTCGACGGCAGCCCCTTTCATCAGGAAAAAGCGCGTAAAAACCGGAAAAAACCTATGTTCTCCGTCAAGAAGAGCCTGAGGGCGAAGTTTACGCTCGTTCTCCTTATCGTGGGGATAATCCCATTGATGATAACGAGCGCATTTTTCTATTACACGGCCAAGGACGCGCTTTTCAAGAACGTCTTCAAGGAGCTCAAGTGGAATATCGGCGAGATATCGGGCCAGATAGAAAATCATTTCTCCGAGGCGGGCAAAGACCTGATGGTAGCCTCGCAGAACGCGGCCTTCAGGATGTACCTGCTCGACCCGGCCAACAGGTCGAATTGGGTCAAAGAGCAGCAGAAGACGTTAAAGCACCTGAGGGGCTTGTACCCGGACATAATAGACGAGGCCTGCTTTATCGATTCCACCGGGCAGGAGATATCGAGGATAGTATTCGACCAGATAGCGCAGGAAGGCGAGCTGTCATCCGACGAGGAGAGGTCGTCGTTCTTCAAATCCGCTTTCGATATGGATGAGGGTGAGGTATATCAGGGGAAGCCCACCATCTCGGAGGACACGAAGAGGTGGGTCCTCCCGAACGCCACGCCCGTAATTATAAACGGGAAGAAGGCCGCCATACTCCACTTCGAGGTGACGATGTCGCACTTCCAGAACCTCCTTAAACGGACGATAAACC
Organism: Deltaproteobacteria bacterium; assembly: GCA_016219015.1. Lineage (GTDB taxonomy): Bacteria > Desulfobacterota > GWC2-55-46 > GWC2-55-46 > GWC2-55-46 > JACRCL01. Next base: position 9,987 of record JACRCL010000027.1, on the reverse strand, counting down.
CCGACAGGGGCTACGGCTTCATACTGAACGACAAAGGCGAGTTCATGGGAAATACCCTCGCCGATATCAACGAGTCCGCGCCCTTCGCCAGGGCGATAACGGACGGGACCCCTCCGACGCTCAGGCACGTCTACGAAAGGATGCTTGGAGGCGAAAGCGGCATCGAGCAGTTTACCGACGGCGTCAAGGACTACTACGTCATCTTCCAGCCCATGGGCAGCGTCTACATAAAGGGGCGGAACGACAACAGGTGGTATATAGCCTACGCCATCCCGAGCGACAGGGTCTACGTGGAGCTGGCGATACTCCGCTACAATATCCTCGCATTCGCCTCCACGCTCGTCTTCGTGATAGCCCTGGCGTACCTGATAGGCAATTACATCACCCGCCCCATAAGGGAACTCGCGGGGGCGACCAACAGGGTCGCCAATGGCGAGATGCCGAAGATAACCACCAAGAGGGAGGACGAGATAGGCCAGCTCTCGGAGTCGTTCAATGTAATGGTCGAGGCGGTAAAGAGGCGGGACGAGGCGTTAAAGGCGCTCGCGATAACCGACGGGCTCACGGGGGTATACAATTACCGCTATTTCAAGGAGGAGCTTGAGAAAGGCGTAAGAAACTCCCTGAGGTACGGCCGCCCCATGTCGCTCATCATGCTCGATGTGGACCATTTCAAGGCTTACAACGACGCATACGGCCATCCGCAGGGAGACATGGTCCTCAAGAAGCTCGCCGGGGTCCTTATGAAGTGCGTCAGGGAGGTCGACCTGCCCGCGAGGTACGGCGGCGAGGAGTTCGTGGTCATATTGCCGGAGACCGTTTCCGAGGGCGCGTTTAAGACGGCCGAAAGGATAAGGGCGAAGGTCGAAGAGGAGATGATCGAGCCGGGCGGCGGCAATATCATAACCGTAAGCATCGGGGTGGCTACTCTGCCGGGCGACGCTGACAGCGGAGTAAGCCTCATAGAGGCGGTTGACAGGGCGCTCTACAGGGCCAAGGAGGCGGGGAGGAACAGGGTAAAGAGGGCGGGAGAGTAAGGCAGCCTGATAAGCCCACCCCAGCATTACTTATTTTTTCCTTCCGTTACAGGTAAATGAACCGATGATCCTCCCTTTATCGATTCTGTAGACCGTATCGCCGACTCTCTTGAGCGACCTGTCAGAGGATGATTCCTGAGAAGAACCTCTTGGCGAGTGCAGGAGATATTTTATCTTGTCAGGGTGGGGAAGCGTTACTTCTGTTCCAGGGGTTAAAAGCTCATAGCGTCTTATTGCTTTGGAAAAATTATCAAAATCCTGCGGGGTCATATCGCTGAGTTTCTTGTCTCGTGACATGCCGGTCTGCTTGGTCACATATTTGATGTAGCTCTCGGTTGGGTTGGATTCAGGGGGTGCATATTTTTCTATCGCTTTAGCGATAGTTCTGCCCTGAAAATCTTTAGTTTTTAAAAGAGCTGTTTGTGCATTTCTTCCTGTTTCAGTATTCGGGAAAACCGCGAAACCTTTATTTTCGCCGATAGCACCTTGACTTTTTGCGAAAGGGCTGAAAATGATATTACCTGGATTGTTGTTCCTCCAGGCAAGTGTTCCATTTTTCTTTACAACGACGTTGCTGTCCCCGGAATATATTACCGTCATTCCTTTCATGCCTGACTTTGCCTTTTTGTACGGCATACGGTCTCTCCCTTTATAGTTATTTCTTATTTTCGTCCTTCGCTGGTTTTATACTGGTCACCTCTAGTAATACCTTGGTGTGATGATGACCGGTTATGGCATGGAAGAGAGTCCCATCCACAACCACTTGTTTTGTTACAAGATGCTTGTAGCGTGCATATTTTCCGATGCTAAGTACCAGTTGCATATCTTGAACATTTTTCTCGGTTTCTAAGTTTACTTCATCCTTTGGATCTCCATTTACACAGACTGGTCGTTTAATCTTAAGTATCCAATATGTTTCAGGCCTATCCCCTTTTTCTATACTTTCGAATTCAGGCGGTCCGGGAAAGGTCTTCACAATAATTGTTCCTGTAAGTGTTACCTTTGTTGGTTCGTATGAAAAGCATTCTTCGGAATTGGCATCAGAAGCAACGAAGATAAAAAGGATTAGTAAAAATACAATACATGAAATAATTTTTTTGTTCATCGATATATCCTCCAGACTTGGAAGTTGATTAAGGGAGCGAATAATTACAATATAAATGCCTCAATCTTTTTCGTCCTTATATTTCGATAATCTCTTAACCGTCATCAGGACTTTTGTTCGGTGATGTGCTGTATGCGCGTGAAAGAGCGTGCCTTCAGCAATAACATTTTTTAATACGAGGTGTTTATAACGAGCATACATCTCGTTATCAAGAACCAAGTGCAAGTTTTTTATATTCTTTTCTGTTTCGGAATTCAACTCATCATCAGGTCTGCCTTTTACGCACACGGGCCTTTTCAACTTCAGTATCCAAAATGTTTCAGGCTCATCACCTTTTTCTATGCTCTCGTAATTCGGAGGACCTGGGAAGGTCTTTCTTATTATGGTACCTATAAGCCTGACCTCTGTCGGCTCATGTGAAAGGCATTCTTCTGCCATTGCTTCATCGGCAAGAAAAGAAAAAATGAACACAAACAGCACTAAGATTTGAAGAATAAATTTTTTTTCATACGGCGGAACTCCTCCGTGTAACAATAATTTAAGTTGGATTATACAACCCTTCTATAGTAGTGTACTTTTTCAACCCTTGAAATCGTATTCGTCTGTTTTTTCAGAGAAATAAAGAGAAAACTATTCTACCCCTTTTTGAGGGGAAGGTGTGTCTTCAAGAAAAAATATGAAGGACGGCCCCAAGCCAGACAATTAATAAAAGGCCATTACCCAGGAGAAGTCAAGTCAACCTGACAGGTAAAGTTTGGGCAAAGGGATGAAAAAATCCAATGAGGCAAGAAGGTGAGAGGTGTGATAAGAAATCAATCTGCTCTCTCCATCATCACAAGCTCCCATTCGTCCCTGAATCTATCGTGCCTGATGATATATACGAACCCGTCTTCGGCCATGACCTTGAAGTAATCGTGGTCCGCGCCGTACCACCTGTCGATGACCTCTTTTATCTCAAGCCGCTTGTCTCCCATGACGAGCGCCTTCGGCCTCTCGTCCGCCTTGTAGCCGGAGTATGACTCGACCTTGATGAGCATACTCTATATTATAACGGATTCACGACAGCTGGTGAGCAACACCCCCTTGAGGTTTGGGAAAAACAAGACGGGTTCAGGTCTGCGACCTGAACCCGTCTTGGGTATAAGATAATCTTTTGTTGCTTCACACTATGCCCTGTCCATTACCCTTCCAAACGCCTCCTCAAGCTCCTTTCGGCTGACCCCTTCGACCCGCACCCTTTTATCCCGTGATTTGACCCCGGCGTCTATCTCAAAAGAGCTTTTTTTGATCTTGAGGAGCTTTGAGAGGAACTCGATGAGCGCCCTGTTCGCCTCACCCTCCACTGGCGGGGCCGTAAGCCTTACCTTCAACGAACCCCCCTGCGCTCCCCCTTGCGTCAAGTCGATAGAGTCCTTCGAGGACCTCGGCTGTAGCCTTATCCTTATGAAGACCCCTTTCGGGGTCTCTTCGATAAACGGGTATTTTCCTGGGGGAGCGCCTGCGTTTTTACGGGGGAGGGTCTTAGGGCTTGGTGAAAAACTTGAGCTTTTCCGATTCACTATCGGCCTTCCTGGACTCTTCACCTTCGGCGACGAGGGTAGCCGAGTGGTAGTCTATCACGGCTTTTATGGAGGTCTCGATCTCGATGCGCTGTTTTTTAAGCCTGAATATCTCTTCCTGCAGGTCCCTTGAGCGCGCCTGGGCCTGCCGTATTATCTCATCCGCCTGCAGCCGGGCCTCGGCTATCGTCAGCTCGGCCTCTTTCCTCGCGTTCACCTTGAGGTCGTCGACCATCTTCTGGGCCGTGGTGATGGTGTCCTTTAGCATCTTCTCGTTCGCCACGTGCTCGGCCAAACGCTCTTCGGAGTTTTTAAGCCTTTCCTCAAGAGAGGATATGGTCCGGGCCGCGTCAGCGAGCGCCTCGGCCGCAAGCTCCCTCAGCGCCTCCACCTCGCGGACATCATAGCCCTTGAAGCTCTTTTTTAACGGGTGGCTCTTTACCTCAAGAGAGGTTACCTTCATATGCTCCCTCCGGCCTTAAGCTTGTAGGCTAAATCGAGAAGAGTCGTGACGACGAACCACTTGAAAAAGTATATTGCGAATATGACGATTATCGGGGAGATGTCAAACCCTCCCATATAAGGCAGTATGTTCCTTACCCTGCCGAGCACCGGCTCGGTAGCCTGATAGAGGAACTTTACTATGGGGTTGTACGGGTCCGGGTTGACCCACGAGATCAAAGCCCTTGCTATTATTATCCATACGTATATGTTGAGGACCCAGTCGAGTATCTGGGCCGCTGCGCTCAGGAAATTCGCGAAAACGAACATTCACCCTCTCCTAATACATCAATCTTTATGATAATTCAGTGACTTTAGGCTATCTCTAAAAATTGTTCTTTTTCCTGATTTCTGCGTCAGGGGCGGAAATAAAAATGCTCACATATTACCATATATGCTCCGCTTTTTATTTCCGCCCCTCCTTGACTTCAGAAAAAATTCCTAATTTTTAGAGGCATCCATATTCCAGTGACTAAGGTTTTTAAAAACCGCGATGCCGCGCCCGGGAAAAGCCCTTTACGAAATAATAACGCGAAACGCCGAAGGCGTCACCTTTTGCCCGAAAGTTCCTTCGCCCTTTTTGTGGCCGCGGCTACGGCACGCTCAACGGCCTCCTTGAACCCGGCCTCCTCGAGTTTTTTTATACCCTCGATGGTGGTGCCTCCGGGGGAAGTGACCATCCTCCGGAGTTCCATCAGGTCCTTCGGGCTCTCTATGGCGAGCTTCGCGGCCCCCAGGGTGGTCTGGAGCGCGAGGGTCTTCGCGCTCTCTTCACTAAGCCCTGCCTTTATTCCCGCTTCTGCCAGCGCCTCCATGAAAAGAAAGACATACGCCGGGCCGCTGCCGCTCAAGCCGGTGACTGAGTCAAGCAGCGGTTCGTCCTCGACCACGATCACCTTGCCCACGGCCTCGAATATCGCCCTGGCGAGGTCCAGGCCTTTTTTGCCTGCCCCGATGCCCGCGCAAAGCCCTATGGCCCCTTCGCGCACGATTACCGGGGTATTGGGCATGGCCCTTACGACCTGCACAAGGCTTTTGGCCCCGCCCTCTTTTAAAGTCTGGAGTATCGCTGTGGTGGTTACTCCGGCTGCCGCCGAGATGAGGAGCTTACCCCCGCCGATCTCGGGGGCTATTTCCGTAAGGACTTCCCTTGCGTCGTTCGGCTTTACGGTAAGAAATATTATATCAGCATTTCTTGCGGCTTCATAGTTCTTGCTGTAGACCTTGACCTCATAGGCGCGGGCAAGGTGGAGGAGCCGTTCGCTTACCTTGTCGCTCGCTATCAACTGGGACGCGCCTACGCTTTTGGAGGCGAGCAGGCCTTTTATGAGGGCCTCCGCGAGGTTGCCCGCGCCGAGGAAACCTATGGTCTTCTTTGTGAGCATCTTTGTGCCCAAGGGGTCTACGCGCCCTTTGAGGCCTTTTTCTCGGGCCTTGGGCCGAATATCGCGGTCCCCACCCTTATGAGCGTAGCCCCTTCCTCGACCGCGACCTCGAAGTCCGCCGACATGCCCATCGATAGGTCGCGGAGGAATACTCCGGGGATGCGCTCCTTGTTTATCCTCTCGGCAAGTCTCCTCAATGCAACGAAGTACGGGCGCGACATCTCGGGGTTTTCCACGGGCGGGGGTATGGTCATAAGCCCCCTGAGCCTTAGTTTTTCCATCGAGGGGATGGTTCTGGCCAGCTTTACGGCCCCCTCGGCGTCTACTCCCGCCTTGGTCTTCTCCCTGGCGATATTCACCTCTAAGAGTATATCAACCGGCTCGGTGGCGCGCTTGTTTATCTCGGCCGCAAGCTCCGGCCCTTCTACCGTCTGGATAACGTCAAAGAGCTCCAGGGCGAGCTTGACCTTGTTCTTCTGGAGGTGGCCTATGAAGTGCCACCTTACGGACTTGTCCTTGACCTTGGCGGCCTTCTCCTCGGCCTCCTGGACGTAATTTTCTCCGAAGACCCTTACGCCGGCGGAAAAGGCCTCTTTTATCTTTTTAATCTCAACGCCTTTGGTGACGGCCACGAGCGTCACCTCACCCGGATCCCTGCCTGCCTTGCGGGCGGCCTTTCTAATCCGGTCGAGGACGTTTATGTAGTTTTCTGAGACAGTCCCTGCCATGTTACAACCAGAATCAGGAATTTTCTACCAGCCTTAAAAGGGGACTAACTATTCAGGAAATAAAGGGAAATTATCTCTTCGATGCGAAAAATAAAAGTGTCACCGGTTGTTTAGACCTTATAGCACAAGTTTTCGGCCTGTCCAAGCGAAATCTTAGCTCAGGCTGCTGAAAAAGCCCAATCTGCGGCGTCGTCTTCAAAATTCGTCACTGCGACGTACAGAGTACGTACGTCTCATTCCTCATTTTTCGACTCCTTGCATCTTGGACTTTTTGAGCAGCCTGAGTGTGATTTTGAGTTTTTCAGTCAGAGTTTTATTTCAAATTCTCAAGTTTTATCAGGGGGCCGAGGTAATGGAGCCAGCTCATCTCCCAGCACGCGGCTATGAAAAGTATGACCGCGACCAGCAGGTAGAGCCTTCTGCCCTCCCTCATGGAGATAAGAATCGCCTCTTTCCGGGACCCCGCGCGCTTCCGAGCGGGCCACAGGAGCGTAAGCCCTATGTCCGTGCCAACGGCGGATGAGACGCAGTACGCCCCGAACTCCAGCACGAAGGTCCCGTAAAAGACCATCTGCGTAAGCGGGGAGGTTTCCGCCCCGTAGATGAGGACGCCTATTATAAAGCTCCTCCATACGGCTATCAGGTACGGCAAAAAGAAGATGACGCCCGTCACCGTGGTGGAGAAAAACGCGCCGAAGATAAGGTTAAAGAGGAAGGTGTAGAGTATCTTCAGGGCGAGGCTCCCGGCCAGCGCCCCTGTAAGGGGCTTGAGGTACGGGAGGTTTTTTATCTCCATCAACTGCTCGTTCCTTAGATATATCACCCCCGGTATCTCCATGGCGACCATCCACTGGCCCAAAGCGAGGAAGACGATGTGGGCCAGGGCGTAGAACATGATAAGGTTGGAGCGCTTTTTCGCTGCCTGAAGTGAGGTTTTAAACGACTCTAAGATATTCATCCTATTTTCCGGGCCTGGGCTTAAAAGCCAAATAATATAATAATAACAGATTTATTTCATCCAAATTCTGTAGTTGCCGTGTTTTATAAAAAAACTCGTTATGCGGGTTCAGGTTTGCAACCTGAACCCTTGATTTCGTATCTCCTGTTGCGCCGTAATGAGATAAAGAGGCTATTTACCCCTCCCCCTTGACGGGGGAGGGGTAGGTAGGGGGTGAAAAGTAGGGGGGGAATATTTTTTTCACCCTCCCCTCAATCCCCTCCCATCAAGGGAGGGGATGTTTTGTGATACCGGGCGGCTTGCCTGAGGCTTCAATAATGTAATTCTTGCTAAAGGGCCGCCTCAAAAAACCCTCCCCCTTGACGGGGGAGGGCAGGGTGGGGGTGAAAAGAAGAAAGTGGAATACTCAGGAGAGTATTATGAGCGCCGCGCCGGCAAGCATCACGACGCTCCCCAATAGCCTCTCCTTGAGGCCCATCTCCTTGAAGATGACCCTGCCGTAGATAACGCTGAAGACAAGGCTCATCCTTTTTATCGAGATCATGTACGCGGCCTGCGTGAGGCTTATGGCGATAAAGTGCGTGAGCACCATGACCGCCATTAAAAACCCGATTGGTATGAATAGACGGGGCCTTGAGAATACGAGCGTCACCTTTTTCCTGTAAATGACGAAGGCGCTTATGGCGGCCGTCAAAAGGAACGGGTAAAAAGCCCCGAAGAATACCGGGCTTGAGTGGGCCACGGCCAGCTTGCCGAGCGTTGAGGTGATGCTGTAGATGAAGGCCACTATTATCATGAGTATCGAGCCCGGCTCTCTCGCAATCGCCCTGAAAGGCCCTGCAACGCCGGACAGCGCCTCCTTCGCGTTCAGTGCGTATGCGCCAACGGTTATCAATATTATCCCGAAGAGGCCCTGAAGGCTCGGGACCTCGCCCAAAAGGATGAAGGCGATGAGGACGATAAAGGCCGGGGTAAGAGCGAGGAAGGGGATGGTCAATGACAGGGGCGAGAGCCTTATCGCCCTCACATAGAGGAATAGCGCCGTCACCTCAAGCGGCAGTAGCGCCGCGACGCTCAGCCAGAAGGTGCTGTCGAGCGCTGGTATCGGCGTAAAGGCGAAGGCTACGGCGAGGAACGGCAGGGCGTAGCCCCAGCGCACCCACGCAACGATGAGCTCGTCAGAGTCCTTGAGCGCGCGCTTGGTCAGGGCGTCCGCCGTGGATAGCGACAGCGCGGTCAATAAGGCTATAGGGACCCAGTTCATTGGTTAAAGGCGCCTCATGTCATTCTGAGCGTAGCGAAGAATCTAATTTTTACGAGATTCTTCGGTCACTATGCTCCCTCAGAATGACCGGAAGACATAATTTATCCGAGCTTTCCTGATTTTTGAATATATACTGAATTGTCAAAGGATAATCGGGACGGCTTACGGCGAGGGCTTCTTCGACTTCCTTTTCGCGGCGGCCTTTTTCGCGCCTCTATCTATTATCCGGCAGGGGCCGTACTTGTCCACTATTATCTTGAGTCTTTTACAGAAAAGCCCGCCCGTCTTGTAGCATATCTCCTTTTTCGGGTCGAGGAAAAGGGCTTGAGGGCATTTTATGCAGATGAGGTCTTGCATGGAGGTATTCTAAATACTTTCGCGCTATTTTGGCAAGGGATTAACGGGGGGGCAGGTTGCGCAAACAGTTGTCATTCTGAGGAGCCGAAGGCGACGAAGAATCCGGTAACTGACAGGCTAAACAGTTTTTTCTCAACTTATAAGATTCGGAGGGAAAGATGCTTAATCCAACTTATCATGGCTACAAAAGTTATTGAGATGATTCCATATCTGATATTGTTTTTGAACAAAGGTCTGCGGTCTTACGGCAAGATTGTGCCATTCTTTTATATTCTTCTTTCATGTTAGCTCTCATAATTAAATGATTTTCTCCTGATAATGATTGATCAAAGGATTTTTCATAAAAGAAATTACATCTGTCAATTGCCTCGTTTAACCAAACAATATTTCTTCTTATAGCAAGGACAGATGTTTGTAAAGACGAATCAAGTAGGGTAAGAGAAGTGATGCTCTCTTCCAAAAATGGCAAGTTATATTTTTTAAGGAACAATGATTCTGTTTTCTTTCTCAAGGCAGCTATTTTAGCTAATTCATCATCTCTCAATTTCAATAAGCCTTCCATTGTTTTGAATGTCTCTTCAGATAATTCCCCAGGAAAGGCAGAAGACATGGAATATAGCCAGGTAAGGTCATCTCTATTAAGCCCCACAAAAGCATCGATAAGCTGAAAGTAACTTCCCACCAATCTTGTGGTCATTTCTTTAAGTTCTGTACTAAGAGTTTTCTTGAATTCTTCCCTTAAACGTTTTTTTTCCAGCCAGCGCTGTAACAAAGTACCAAAGAAACCCAAAAGCCATCCAAAAGCTGTATAAATAATAGGTACTAATATTTTCATTTTGGAAACCGTAATTGACCTTTTGGTTTCTACATCCCGTAAGTTGGGTTAACGGAATGTAACCCAACGATCTTAGTGTTTTGCTCTATCAAAATGTTGGATTCCGCTTAAGCTCAACCCACCCTTGTATATTATAGACAGTGGATTTCAAGGCCGCTACTTGGTAAAAGTTACCCTGGGACGCCCGGGTAATACGGGGGAGATGAACCTGTGCCCAACCTCAGGCCCCAAGAGCCTGTTTCGTAGATTAGGTCCCTT
>JACRCL010000004.1 GCA_016219015.1 Deltaproteobacteria bacterium | reverse complement strand
GGCTCCGTGCCGTCCACCACGAGCTGAAGCCCCTTCTTGAAGAAAGGGTCGTCTATCTTCTTTATCACGCCCTCAAGGGCCAGCAGGCCGTCCTTCCTCGCGATAGCCGAGTACTCTATTATCTGCTTTATTATGCCGGCTGGGTCGGTCTTGGGGTTGAAAAACGCCAGCTTCGCGTTCTTTATCGCAAGAAGGAAGGTGGCGAGCGGATAGTTGACCATCACCGCCCCGATGGTGCCGCCCAGGACTATGATGGCGGCGGTCAACTGCATTATCGCATGCATCGAGCCGCCCTCGAGCACCTGGCCGCCCAGAATGGCGCCGAAACCCAATATTAAGCCTACTATCGTCAATATATCCATAAGAGCCCTGATGCCTTTAAAATGAATGATTTGAAGCTCTCCGCAGCAAGCTGCGAGGAATCTTCGACATATAAGGAAGTATCTATTTCTATGCGCTCGCTATGCATGTTCATATCATGTTGATTATCTCGCCCGCTATCCTGTCGAGCGCCACGACCTTGTCGGCAAGCCCGGCGTCCACGATGGCCTTGGGCATGCCGTATACCGTGCACGTCTCCTCGCTCTGGGCGATGGACTTGCCGCCCTTCTGCCTGATGGCCCTGACGCCCTCGAGCCCGTCATGGCCCATGCCCGTCAGGACCACGCCCATTGACCTGCCAGGATAGCATTCGGCCACCGATAGCATGGCGATGTCCACCGAGGGCTTGTAGACCGAGTTGGCCGGGTTGTCGTTTATCTCGATGTAGAAGTCGGACAGCCCCTTTCTCCTTATCCGGGTCTGCATCCCGCCGGGGGTAAGCAATATCTGGCTGGACTTCACGGGTTCGCCGTTTTGCGCCTCCCTGACCGGTATTTTGCTGAAGTCGTTGAGCCTCTCGGCAAAGGCCCAGGTAAAGGCCTTCGGCATATGGATGGCTATGAGAAATGGCGTCGTAAGCTCGCCCGGCAGGTTCATAAGGACCTCCTGGATGGCCTTGGGGCCGCCTGTGGACGCCCCTATCGCCACGAAGGCTATCTTCTGCGTGGCGAAGATCCTGCGCGACTGCGGCGCCGGCGGCAGGGGCGCCGTTTTCACCGACGCGGGCCTTCTGGCCGCTCCGATGCCGAAGAGCGCGTTCCTCTTGCGCGACAGGGCCTTGAGCTTGCCGATGAGCTCGGTCTGGATCTTCATCATGTCGAAAGCGGAATTTGTAAGGTTCTTGGAGATATAGTCGGCGGCCCCCTTGTCAAGGGCCTCGAACGTCGCCTTGGCCCCCTCCGTGGTAAGGGAGCTCACCACGAGTATCGGCCTCGGGGACCTGTCCATGATGTGCTCGATGGCCTCAAGCCCGTTCATCCTCGGCATCTCGATATCCATGGTGACGACGTCGGGGGTGAGGGAGAGCGCCATGTCGACACCCTCTATCCCGTCCCTTGCGACCCCCACGACCTCTATATCCTGGTCGGTCTCCACCATCTGCTTTATCGCCCTTCTCATGAAGGCCGAGTCGTCTATGATCAAAACCCTGATCTTTTGCATTGCGAAATCCCCTCGCTTTAGTTGGCGTAGACCCTGCCCACGGACTCGACCAGTCCGGCGATGTCGAGGATAAGGATCACCCTTCCGTCGCCGTTGATGCACGCCCCGGATATACCCTCCGTCCCCTTCAGATACTCACCCATGGACTTCATGACTATCTCCTCCTGCCCGTGGAGCCTGTCCACGATGAGCCCTATCTTCCTCTCGCCTATCGATATGATGACTATATACTTCCACTCGGACGCGTCCACGCCGCATTTGCCGCTGACTATGGAGCCGAGCCTCACGAGCGGGTAGACGGTGTCCCTTATCTTTATGACCTCTCTTCCCTCTATGGTCTTTATCTCCGTGGACGTGACCCTTATGTTCTCTATGACGTTTGACAGAGGTATGCCGAGGACCTCGCCGTTGGCCTCCACCGTCAGCGCCTGTATTATTGCGAGCGTGAGCGGGAGCCTGAAGAGTATCCGGGTGCCCCTGCCTATCTCGGAATCTATCGAGATGGTCCCGTTTATCCTCGATATGTTCGTCTTGACCACGTCCATGCCGACCCCCCTGCCCGAGATGTTGCTGACCTGGGCGGCCGTTGAGAAACCCGGTATGAATATCAGGCTCAAGGCGTCCTTGGCCGAGAGCTTCTCGTAGTCTTCGGCGGTGATAAGCCCTTTTTCATAGGCCGACTTCTTGAGGGCTTCCGGGTTTATCCCCTTGCCGTCGTCGGATATCGCCACGATGATGTTGCGCCCCTCCTGGTACGCCGAGAGGTTGATGGTCCCGCACCTGGGCTTGCCCATGGCGGCCCGCTCCTCCGGCGTCTCTATCCCGTGGTCTATCGAATTCCTGACTATGTGCACCAACGGGTCGCCTATCTCCTCTATGACGGTCTTGTCGAGCTCGGTCTCCTCTCCGCTCAGGACAAGCTCCACTTCCTTGTTGGTAGCCCTGGCCAGGTCCCTCACCATCCTCGGGAATTTATTGAACACCTTGGCTATAGGCTGCATCCTCATCTTCATCACGGCGAGCTGGATGTCGGAGGTGACGATGCCGAGCTGGGATATGGCCTCCTCCATCTGCGCCACTATCTCGCTCTCGGCGTTCCATTCGCTCAGCTTGGAGCCGAGCCTGGTCAGCCTGTTCCTCGAAAGCACGAGCTCGCCCGCCAGGTTCAGCGCGGCGTCGAGCCTGCCGATGTCGACCCTTATCGACTGCTCCCTCTCCTTTACCTTCTCCCCGCCTTCCTCGGCCTTCGCCTGCGGCCTTGAGGGCTCATTGCCGCCGGAGCGCGCGGCGGACGGGTTGATCCCCTTGACCGTGGCGCCAGTCCGCGGACCGGGGGCCGGGGCCGCCGGGGGCTCGGCCTTCACGGCCGGTTCAGCGGTCTTTGCCGCTCCGGCGATTTTCGCCGGCTCAGGTTCCTTCACGGCCGGTTCAGCGGTCTTTGCCGCTTCGGCGGTTTTCACCGGCTCAGGTTCCCTCACGGGCTCGTCCGCCTTTACCGGCTCGGCCTGTGCCGGCTTTTGGGCCTCGGCCTGCCGGGGCGGGGCCCCTGCCGGGGGAGCGCCGGCGGGAACTCCGCTCGATATCCCCTTCAATATGCCTATTATCGGAGAGATATTCTCCTCTTTCGAGTTCCTCTCTTTTATATTGTTCAACAGGAGCCTAATAATATCCACTGCCTGGAGAATGGCGTCCATAATCGGGGCGGTGACGGCCATGTCGCCTTTTCTGAGCTTATTGAGGACGTCTTCGGTGATATGAGTGACATCGACCATCTGCTGGAAGCCCAGGAACCCGGCGGCGCCCTTGATCGTATGTATCGACCGGAATATGTCGTTGAGGAGCGTGGTGTCTCCCGGTTTTTTCTCGAGCTCTATGAACTTCTGGTCAAGCGCTTCGAGACCCTCGGACGCCTCCGTGATAAAATCATTTATTATCTCGTCCATTTCGTCGTTAGAAAATGACATATACCCTCGCTTTTAGATATCCTCCGCCGATGCCGGGAAAGGGGCCCTGAGCGGACTACGACCTCAACTCCTTCAAGAGCTGGTCGACGACGTCCTGGTTCAGGGGCTTTATCTCCGAAGAGCCCTTGAGCTTGTTCAGCAGATTGCTCTTCTCCTCGATGCTCCTGCCTTCCGCCAGATCGAAGTTGACCGCCACCTCCAGGAGCTTGGATTCGATAACGGCCAGCGACCGTATCACCTTCTTGAGCTTCTGTCCGGAGAGGTCGTGGAAGGACATATTGCTGAATATCTCCATCATGCCGTTCTTCGACCTCGTGTGTATGGATGCGAGCTCGGTTATCCTGGCGCAGGAGTCCGAGCTCCCCTGGATGCCGCAGGCCCACGACAAAAGCTCCTTGATGATGGCATCGGCCCTGTCCTGCTCCTGCATAAGGGTCTCGAGTATGGACATGATGTTGTTCGCCGCGTTCTCAAGGTCCCCGGTGACGCTGGAGAGCTGGCTGGAGGCCTCCGGGAACTTCTCCTTGCCTATCGTAAGGGTGGATTCGATAGTGTCCATGCCCTTTCTCGTTATATCGACAAAGAAGGCCAGATTGGAGACCTCCTCCCGTATCTTGGCTATCATCGTGGGGAATTTCTCCTGTTCCATTCGTGTTCTCCTTTCGCGTTCACGCGGTATGTTTTTTTGCCGGAGGGGCCTGCTATTGCTATTGCGCCGACTTGAGCTTTTCAAGTATCAGGTCGATCCTTTCCTTCAGCGCCGCCGCGGTGAAGGGTTTCACTATATAGTTGTTCACCCCGGCCTGCACGGCGATCACCACGTTCTCCTTGGCGGCCTCCGCCGTGACCATGAGCACCGGTATCTGCTTCAGGGCTTCGTCCTGCCTTATGGCCTTGAGGAGATCTATGCCCGGCATGTTCGGCATGTTCCAGTCCGTTACCACGAACTGGAAGCCGCCGCCCTTGAGTTTTTCAAGCGCGGTTGAGCCGTCGTCGGCCTCGTCCACGTTGGTGTAGCCTATCTCCTTCAGTATGTTCCGTATGATCCTTCTCATGGTCGAGAAATCGTCTACGACAAGTATCTTCATGTTCTGATCGTACATTGCGGCCGCCTCCTTGGATTGAAGCTTTGTTTGTAATGTATTCTCCGCCGCGCTACAGGAGCTTATCTATCTCGTAGAGGAGCTTTTGCGGGGTTATCGGCTTCGAGAGATAGGTGGTGACGCCGGCCTCCATGCCCATCTTTCTGTCGGCCTCCGCGGCCTCGGTAGTAACCATTATTATCGGGAGTTTCGGATACGCGCCGCTCTCCGTTATGTTGCGCGACAGCTCCAGGCCGTCCATCTGCGGCATGTTCAGGTCGGTTACGACAAGGTCTATATGGTTGGCCGCGAGCACCTCCAGCGCCTCTATCCCGTTTGAAGCGGAGATTATCTTGTATCCCCGCTCCTTTATTATATAGGACAGGAGCTTCCTCGTGGTGTCGCAGTCATCCACAACAAGTATCTTTTTTTCCATGCCGACCTCTCACACCTTCTGGTATACCACCGTTCGTTCCATGCTAACGGGCTTGAAAAGCCTTGTGACGTCGTGCAACGACTCTGAAAAACCGACGAAAAGGTACCCGCCCCTGTTCATGGAGTCGTACAGATGGGCCAACACCTTTTTCTTGGACGCGTCGTCGAAATATATGAGAACGTTCCTGCAGAATACGACGTCCACGGACTTGATCGTCGCCATCTCCAGCGCGTTGTAAAGGTTGATCTTCCTGTACTTCACGAGTTCCTGCACCTTTTTATTGACGGCGTACGCCTCGGCGCTGTTCTGGAAGTATTTCGCGATATACGCCTCCGGCGTGTTCCGGAGCGAGTACTTCTCGTAGACGCCGGCCTGCGCGCTTTTTATCACGTTGTCGCTCAAGTCGCTGGCGACAATCTCCGCGCCGTAGCCCCTCGTCGGGATCCCGTCATCCAGGAGCATTATCGCCAGCGTATACGGTTCCTCGCCCGTGGAGCAGGCCGCGCTCCAGAGCTTGATGTTCGTTGATCGGGTCCTGTCCTTTTCGGACAGGAGGCGCGGCATCACGCCCTTTCTGAAAGCGTTGAGCTGCATGACATCCCTGAAAAAACTCGTCTCATTGGTGACGACGGTGTTTAAAAGCCTCGTGATCTCCCTTTCTCTTTCCGCGTCGTACGTCAGGTAATAGTAGTAGTCCTCGAAGGTCTTGAGGCTCAGCCCTTCGAGCCTTTTCTGGAGCCTTGCCTCAAGCAGGTACTTCTTCGTGAGGGCGAAGGAGATACCGCTCCTGGAATAGATTAGTCCGCTTATCAGCGTGAAGGTCTCGTTTGAGAGTTTAGGCTTGTTATTTAGCCCTAAAGTCAGCATTGCATTGACCCTAACGCGTTCTTAACGGCGGCCCTGACCGACGGGTCCGGGTGGTTCAGGAATTCCTCAAGGACCGGGACCGACCTTGATGTGCCGATCTTCTTCAGGACGCAAGCCGCGGCGGCCTTAACGGGCGTCTCGTCCCTTTCAAGCATCTCTATCAACGTCCCCTCGAACTCCGCGCCGCAAGTCTCCCCGACGAGTATAACCGCCTGGCGTCTGGCCCACAGGTTGCTGTCTTTCAACGCCTTGGCGATGCCGTCCCTGATATTGTCGCACGGCCACCCGCTCAGGGCCTTTAAAAGGGCGCGCCTTACGCCGTCATCCGCGTCGTCGAGGCCGGAGACCACGATATCCGCCGTATCCGGTATGCCGAGCTTGGCAAGGGACTGATATGCGCTCTTTCTCACGGCCGGGCTGGGGTCCTTCACCGCATGGCCGAGGAGCTCCACCACGCTATCGTCTCCGATAAGGCCGAGGCCCCTGGCCCCCATCTCCCTCAGTATCTCCCTCTCTGATTTCAGGAGTCCGCCAAAACCGCTCCTGACCGGCTCGGATGGGATGGTGGCGAGGGTGTCGGTTATCTCCTCCATCACGTCCCTGTAGACCTCTTTCTTGAGGGCGTCCATGAGGCTCTCCACCGCGCCGTCCCCGGTGATGGACGCAAGCGCCCTGGCCGCTATCTTTCTCGTGTGCCCGTCCGCGCTCCCGAGGCACTTCTTAAGCGCCCCGAGCGAGGCCGGGGAGCCGATGGACGCTATGGCGTTGACCACGTCCCTCTGCTCGCGCTTCGACACCCTGTCCATGGCATCTTCGAGCAGGGGCACGGCCGCCTCGGACCTTATCTCGGAGAGCGCCTTTACCACAGGGTCGAAGCTCTTGCCGCGTTTTTTCAACTCGGACCGCAATAGCTCCGAGAGCGGGCCTCTCCCGGCGATGGATACGATGGCGTCCACTATGAGCGACTCGGTCTCCTCGTCAATCTCCTTGAGCGACTCGGCGAACTCAAGGACCCTTTTAAGGCCCTCCGGGAGCCGGAGGAGCCCCAGGCCCTTCAGAGCGTTGATCCGGACGGCCTTTTCGCTGTCATCGAGGTTGTTCGAGAAAAAATTGAAGTATGTCTCCTTGAGCTCCCGCGAGGGCTTGAAGTTAGACCCTGGGGCCTGCGCCTTCTCCAGAAGCTCGGCGACAGCCGATATGGTGAACAGATGCCCGGACTTTGCAAGCCCCTCTATCTTCTCAAGCACCATGGCCGCGTCGTCGCTTGAGACTATCTTGCCGAGCGCCTCTACGGCCGCCTCGACTATCGACCCGGAACAGCCGTCTATTATCGACAGGAGCGGGCTCAGGGCCCTTGTATCGCCCGAGAGACCGAGCCCCTCAACGGCGGAGAACCTCACCCACTCCTCCGTGTCGTCGAGCGCCTCCAGAAGGAGCGGAACTGAACCGGGGGTGCTTATCATGCCGAGGCAGACCGCCACCGCGGACCTGACGTTCGGGTTCCTGTGCCTTATAAGGCCGGTGAGCATGCTCACGGCGCGCTCGTCCTTCATCTTCGCGAGTATATCGACGGCGAACTTGACCACGCCGTCGTCGGCGTCATTGAGAAGGGCCGAGATGGTGCCTATGGCGTCGCGCCCGATAAGCCCGAGCGCCTCCACCCCGATGCTCCTCAGCGAAGCGTCCTCGGTCTTCAGCAGAGGCGCTATGGCCTCCGCCACGCCTGGACCACCGATGGCCGCAAGCGCGTTCAGGGCGGCCTCTTTCACGCCGTGGTCTTCGTCCTTGAGCCTTGCCACGAGATCCGGGACAAAGGCGTTGTCCCTCGACTCCTCTATGGTCTCGCAGGCGGATCTCCTTAAAGAAGGGTCGGCGCCACACAGATTCTCCCTGATTTGTTCGACTGCATCCATAAAACTCCCCTTCTTATTTTTATCGGGAATCCAGACCAATCCTTTAGGTGTTTTTGGCCGCTGATATCCGGTGAAGTAACGGTAAGTATTGATTTTTTTAGTAGGGTTTATACGCGGGACGCCGCCTGTGACCCCGGGCCAGGGCCCTTAAAATACGGTCTGAGCGGGCCTGTGGCGCTGATATCCGAGTCGATGCGAGCGTTGATGGGATGGCATATTTCATGCGCCGCCCAACTGTTTACTATTATAAAAATATATGGCGCGACTGTCCGCCGATGGAGCCTCTTTTGTATAATAATAACAGGGCGTCCGGAACACCCGGAAAGCCGCCCCTTCGCCGGATTGAAAAATACGGGTTATCGGAAGATTAAACATCAGGCTTATACGCCCATGCACTTTTTCAGACGCGCCTTGAGCCTGTGCATCGACTGGCTGTGGAGCTGGCATACCCTGGACTCCGTGATATCGAGCACCTTGCCTATCTCCTTCAGGGTCAGCTCGTCGTAATAATAGAGCGAGATGATGAGTTTTTCCTTCTCCGGGAGCGTTTCGACGGCCTCGGCCACCCTCTTCTTTATCTCGTTGAACTTGACCACCGTCATCGGGTCTTTCCCTTCCGGGTCCTTTATGCACTCGAGGATGTCCATACCTTCGTCGATGTGGTTTATCCCCATGTCTTCGAGGTTAAGGACGCTCACGGCGCTCACCTGGCTCAGGAGCGAGTAGAGGCTCTCCGTCGTTATCTCGAGATACCTGGCCACCTCGTCGACCTCCGCGGGCCTGCCGGTCTTTCTCTCCACCGCGTCGTAGGCCTTCTCAAGCTGGTTGGACTTGTCCCTCATAGACCTCGTCATCCAATCCATGGACCTCAATTCGTCCATTATCGCTCCGCGCACCCTTATGGAGGCGTATGTGTTGAACTGCACCCCCTTGGAGGTGTCGAACCGCTCTATCGCCTCGAGCAGGCCTATCATCCCGGCCCCTATCAGGTCGTTCACGTCAATGTGCGGAGGGAGGTTCATGGCAACCTGATAGGCTATTATCTTGACTATGTGCAGGTTGTCGTTGAGGAGCTTGTCCCTGTCCACCTTTGCCTCGGAGTAACCGGATTGATATTTTGTGTTCATATTCAGCGCCTTTCTTGACGGTGTTGAAGCTCCCCTCGGCCTGTGGGGGAGTCTTCGACGTATAAGGAAGTGCCTGCCTCTATTCGCTTGCTGGACGCCCGCTACGCATGCTCAGGCTTCAATCGCCGTTCGTCAGACCCCCCGCCCGCCGTGGAGCGGCCCGGGCCCGCGGCATCTCAGTACTGCCTGCTGAGTACCTGCCTCCAGAAAAACTGCATGCCGCCCTTCATGACCTTGCCGACCTGCGTCTGGCTTATCCCCCTGGCTATCTCCATGTAACAGAGGCTCGCCTTGGATTCCGGGTAGACGTCCAGGACCGCTTTTTGCTGGACCACCGCCTTCGGCACGTTGTCGTCGTGCAGGACGCAGCCTATATAATCGACCGAGATGTTGAGGAACCTTTCGGCCACAAGGCTCAGTTTCCTGTAGACATCGAGCCCCTCCTTCTTTGTCTTCACGTTGTTGACCAGGAGTTTGAACGCCCGCTCCCCGTGCTTTTGCAGAAGCACCTTCATGAGGGCGTACGCATCGGTGAGCGAGGTCGGCTCCGGAGAGACCACCACAATTATCTCCTGGGCGGACATGTTGAAAAAGAGGACGTTGCTCGATATCCCGGCCCCGGTGTCTATGAACAGGATGTCCACGTGGAGCCCCATGCCCTCGAGATGGGACGCGAGCGAGAGCCTCTCCTCGGGGCTCAGGTTGGTGAGCTCCTGGACCCCCGAGCTCGCCGGCAGGATCATTATCCCGAAGGGGCCCCTGACGACCACCTCCTCCAGCGTCCTCTCGCCCCTGAGAAGGTGCCCCAGGTTGTACTTCGGGGTAAGGCCGAGCAGTATGTCGAGGTTCCCCAGGCCCAGGTCGGCATCGAGCAGGAGCACCCGCTTGCCCATCCTGGCGAAGGCCACGGCGAGGTTCGCCACCGAGTTGGTCTTGCCAACCCCGCCCTTGCCGCTGCTGACGGCTATGACCCTGGTGGCCGGCCGGCCGCTCTGGACGCCTCCACTTTCTTCAGCCATTACCCTTAAAGTCCGTGCCTGGTCCATGGATAATTCTCCTTAATTCGGTATACAGAAGTGCACGAGTCTTTCTTTTGTGGCGAGTTCGATGTCCTCAGGGACCCTCTGCCCGGTGGTGATGTATGCCAGTGGCTTGCGCGCCAGTATCATGGTGTTCAGTATCGGCCCGTATACGTCCGCCTCGTCGAGCTTGGTGAAGGTCAGAGAGTCTATAGGCACCACGCTGAAGCCCTTGACCGTCTCATACAGCCAGCTGTCCCTCGCCTGCGAGCTCAGGACGAGGTTGAACCTTATCTCCGGGCATACCCTGTGCATGTCATTGAGCTCCCTGATATGCTCGGTGTTCCTGCGCGCCCTGCCCGCCGTATCTATTAGTATCAGGTCCTTGTCGCGGTGGAGGCTGATGAACGAGGCGAGCTCAACCGCGTTCCTTGCCACCTCCACGGGGACGCCTATTATCTTGCCGTAGACCCTCAACTGCTCGGCCGCCGCAATCCTGTAGGTGTCCATGGTCAGCAACGCCACGCTCCTTTTTTTCCTGAGCGAGTATATGGCGGCGAGCTTGGCTATCGTGGTCGTCTTGCCGACCCCCGGGGGGCCGATAAACGCCACTATCCTGTTGCTTGAGAGCGGGTCCGTCACGTCTATCTTCTCGATCATCTTCTCCCGCATGTACGCCTTCAGATAGCCGGTGTCCGCCGTTTTTTCCCTGGGCACGCTCTTGAAGGCGCCCATCAGTATCTTCTGCGCCAGCGTCTTGTCCACGCCCCTGCGCGCGAACTCCTCCTCAAGCTCCGTGTATATCATGGCGGGCCGGGTCCTGCTCTGCGACATCATGGATACGCAGAACTCCTTGAGCTCACGCAGGTCCTTGAGCTCGTCCTTTATCGCCGCCGGGGCGAAATCCCCGTCGCAGGGGCCGTGCCCAGAAGCCGGGGCCCCGTTGCCGCTCTCCGACGCCTTTGATATGTCGACGTCGACCGGTTTGGTCAGGTCGTAATCCACGGAGGCGACGACCTCGTATACCCCGGTCTGTATCCTCTTCGTGCTCAGTATCAGCGCGTCATCGCCGAACTCGGCCTTTACGGCCTTGATAGCCTCCTTTACCGTAGGGCCTGTGAATTTCTTTATGTGCATATCAGAGCCTCGCCACCTTTAGTGTCTGCACCTTGATGTTGCTGGATATCTCGTTGTGCGAAAGCACCGGCACCGCCGGGAACGACCTTTCGATGAGCTTTCTGACGAACCGTCTGGTCTGGTGTGAAACCAGTATCACCGGCTGATAACCCTTTGACATGACCTCCTCAAGCGCCTCCTTGAGCCTGAGCAGTATGCGCTGGGCGGTCGCGGGCTCTATGCTGAAGTACGCCCCCTGGGGGGTCTCGTGCACCGCCTTCGCTATCGCGTCCTCTATGTCCTGGTTCAGCGCTACGACCTGAATGGTGGCGTCCGCGCCCTGGAGGCCCCTGGATATCTGCCTTGCGAGTTGCATCCTGACGTACTCGGTAAGGAGGTCCGTGTCCTTGGTGGAGGCGGCATAGTCGGCCAGCGTCTCCAGTATGGTCTGGAGGTCCCTTATGGACACCCTCTCCTTGAGCAGGTTGTGGAGCACCTTCTGGACGCCTCCGAGGCTCATGAGCCCGGGGATCAGCTCCTCGACGACCTTCGGGTGGTGCTTGGCGAGCCTGTCTATGAGGCTCTGCGCCTCCTGGCGTCCGAGTATCTCGTGGGCGTGGTTCTTTATAATCTCGGTTATATGGGTGGCGGCGATGGCCGAATGGTTCACCACCGTATAGCCCATGAGCTGTGCCTTCTCCTTCATGGAGTCCGGGACCCAGACGGCCGGCAGGCCGAAGGCCGGGTCGGTGGTATGTACGCCGTCGAGGCCGCCCTGCGCGTTGCCGGGGTCTATCGCCAGCGAATGGCCGATGAAGAGGTCTCCCCTGGCGACTTCCACGCCCTTTATGAGGAAGACGTACTCCGAGGGCTTGAGCTGGAGGTTGTCCTTGATGTGCACGGCCGGGACCACCACGCCCATCTCTTCGGCGAACTGCTTCCTTATGGCCTTTATCCTCTCGAGCAGTTCCCCGCCCTCGGACGCGTCAACGAGCGGTATGAGCCTGTACCCGACCTCGATGCCGAGGGCGTCGATAAGCGGCGGTTCATCCACGGCCTCTTTCTTGGCGGCGGGCTTCGCGGCCTGCTCCTTCTCGGCGGCGTCTTCCGCGGCCTTGCGCTCCTCGGCGGTCCTGTACACGACGTAGCCCAGGCCGGCGGTGACGGCGGAGAGCAGGAAAAACGCCAGATGGGGCAGTCCCGGGATGACCCCGAAGATGAAGAGTATGGCGCTCGATATGAGTATCGGCTTGGGGTTTACGATGAACTGGTTGGCCAGGCTTGAGCTCAGGCCCGTCTCCGAGTTCACGTTCGATACGACGAGGCCGGCGGCGGTCGATATGATAAGGCCGGGTATCTGCGCCACCAGGCCGTCTCCGACCGTAAGGAGCGTATACGTCCTGGCCGCCGCGTCAATGGCCAGGCCCTGCTGGGCGACGCCTATTATCAACCCGCCCACGATGTTTATGACCGTTATCAGTATGCCGGCAACGGCGTCTCCTCTGACGAACTTGCTCGCTCCGTCCATGGCCCCGTAGAAGTCCGCCTCAAGCGCGACGACCTTCCTTCTGTTGCGCGCCTCCTCGTCCCCTATGAGCCCGGCGTTAAGGTCCGCGTCTATGGCCATCTGCTTTCCGGGCATGGCGTCGAGGGTGAACCTGGCGGCGACCTCGGCTATCCTGCCGGCGCCCTTTGTGATGACGACGAAGTTTATTATCACCAGTATCGAGAAGACCACGAAGCCGACCGCGTAGTTGCCGCCGACGACGAAGTTGCCGAACGAGCTTATGACCTGCCCGGCGGCGCTCGGGCCCTCGGCGCCGTGCAGGAGTATCAGCCTGGTCGAGGCCACGTTCAGAGAGAGGCGGAAGAGCGTCGTTATCAGCAGCAGGGTGGGGAACGTCGAGAAATCGAGCGGCTTGTTGATGTACACCGCCACGAGCAGTATGATTATCGAGACGGTTATGTTGAACGTAAGGAGGAGGTCGAGCACCACCGGCGGCACGGGCAGTATCATGACCATGAGTATCCCGACTATCCCAGCAGGCAGGAGAAATTCCGAGCCCTTCCTGAACCGTGCTATGTTCTCGACAAGAGTAGCCATGACAGTGCCTCTGCTCCTTTATCTCCTGTACTTCCCCTTGAGCCTGTATACGTACGCCAGTATCTCGGCCACGGCCTTGTAGAGCGACACCGGTATCTCCTTGCCGATCTCCACATACTTGAAGAGTTCGCGCGCCAGGGGCTTGTTCTCCACGACCGGCACGCCGTGCTTCCTGGCTATCTCCTTTATCTTCTCCGCTATCTGGCCCGCGCCCTTGGCCACCACCAGCGGGGAGCTCGCCTTCTCCCTGTCGTACATCAGGGCGACCGCTATGTGCGTCGGGTTCGTCACCACGACGTCGGCCTTGGGCACATTCTGCATCATCCTCTTCCTGGCCATCTCCCTCTGGATGCTCTTTATCCTGGCCTTGACTATCGGGTCTCCCTCGAGCTCCCTCATCTCCTCCTTGATCTCCTCCTTGCTCATCTTCAGGCTCTTCTCGAAGCTCCACTTCTGGTAGACGTAGTCCAGCACGGCGATTACGGCCAGCACCCAGGCGGTCTTGACCATTATCCTGAAGGATATCCTGCCTATGTACGTCATCGAGGTGACGGCGTCCATGTCCATCAGGAAGGGCAGGTTAGTCCATTCCTTTGAGATGACGGTGTAGACGACGTAGCTCAGGATGGAAATCTTCGCGAGCGACTTGACGAGCTCAACGACGGAATTGAGGGAAAAGAGCCTCTTTACCCCGGTAATCGGGTCGAGCTTTGAGAACTCAGGGGTTATCCCCTTGCCGGTGAACGCGAACCCGTTCTGTAACGCATAAGAGAGAGCGCCCACCACCGGGATGAAGAAGACCGGCGCGACTACGAGGAAGAACCTGTAGGATACGTCCTTGAACATGCCGCTTATGTCCCTTACCGTGAGGTCGGCGGGGCGGAGCAAAAATGATTTTTTCATGAGGTCCGCCACCGAGGTCACCATCCACAGGCCGGAATAATAGAGGACCAGCAAACCCGTCAGGACGACGAAAAACGAGCTCAGCTCCTTGCTGACGGCGAAGCTCCCGTCCTGGCGCGCCTGTTCGCGCCTTCGCGACGATGGTTGTTCTGTTTTTTCCTGGTCCAGTTCCGCCATGCTACATCACCCTTATAAGTTCGAATATCCCGTACCACATCCTGTCCATCACGCCTATAACGGCTGTCTCGAATACCGGCAGGGAGAGCGCCATGACGACGAACCCCACCGTTATGGTGACAGCGAACCCCACCACGAACATGTTGAGCTGAGGGACGGTCCTGGCCATTATCCCGAGGGCGAGGTTGACGAATATGAGGATAGCCATCACCGGCGCCGAGAACTTTATGGCGAGCAGGAATATCTCCTTTGAGAAGTTGACCATCCCCTCGATAAGGGAGTTTGAAAGGTGGAACCCGTACGGGGGAATGACCTCAAAGCTCCTGGACAGCGCCATCAGCACCATCAGATGCCCGTTTACGCTCAGGAATATCAACAGCGTAAATATGCTCATCATCTTTCCGAATACCGTCACCTGGGCGCTGTTGAGCGGGTCGTAGGCGCTGGCCATGCCAATGCCCATCTGGAAGCTCGCCACCTGGCCCGCGAACTCTATGCCGGTGAATATGAACCTTATGCACAGGCCTATGGACGCGCCGATGAGCATCTCTCCGAGGAGGCTCAGGACCAGGGCCACAAGCCCCTGCGGAAGCGGGACGTGCGCGGTTATCTGCGTCAGTATCAGGGCGATAACGAAAGAGAGGCCGGCCTTGACCTGCATCGGGACGTTGACCGCCCCGAATATGGGGGCCGTCATGATGACGGCGCCGGTCCTCACGAGGACGAAGAGGAAGGTGGATGAGTTTCCGATGATGAACCGTATGATTTCCATTTTGAAAAACCGCCGCCTCAGTTGACGTAATTCGGGATGTTGGTGAATATCTGCGCCGTAAACTTGAGAAGCACCTCCATCATCCACGGGGAGAGGAAGAGGATGACGAGAAAGACCACTATTATCTTGGGGACGAACGAGAGCGTGGCCTCCTGTATCTGTGTGACGGCCTGGAATATGCTGACGGCCAGCCCGACCGCCATCCCGGCTATGAGGACCGGAGCGGAGACCATCAGTATCACTTCAATCGCCTGTTTGCCTATGCCTGTTACGAATTCAGGGGTCATATGTCTTTCCGCTCAGAAGGTGGAGGCCAGTCTCTTCGAGGCCCCCTCGTCAACTATACCGGTCTGGATGAGGGAGGCCGCGATGTACTTGTGCAGGTGCGGGTACTCGTCCAGATGGCTGTACCAATCCATGATGATGTGTTGCAGGGCCTCTTCGAGTCTTGTCCTGTCCTGGTCGCTTAGCCGCATAACCCGCCTCCTATTCGTCTGGTTTGTGAGTCCACGCCAATGTTCAATGAAAGCTCCGCACGAGCGAGCCGACCAGCAGATACCAGCCGTCCACCAGAACGAAGAGCATCAGCTTGAACGGCATCGATATCATAACCGGCGGCAACATCATCATGCCCATGGACATCAGGACGCTCGCCACCACCATGTCTATGACGAGGAAGGGCACGTATATGAGGAAACCTATCTGAAAAGCGGTCTTGAGCTCGCTTGTCACGAACGCCGGGATTATCGTGAGCGTGGAGATGTCGTCCTTGGTCCTGGGCGTCTCCGACTTGGAGAGCTTGAGGAAGAGCTCCACGTCCTTCTCCCTCGTGTTCCTGAGCATGAATTCCCTGAGCGGGCCGATGGCGTTGGTCAGGGCCGCTTCCTGGTTGATGGAGCCCTGCATATAGGGCTTGAGCGCCTTTTCGTTGATACTGTTGAGCGCCGGGGACATGATAAAGAACGTAAGGAAGAGCGAGAGCCCTATCACCACCTGGTTGGGTGGGGACTGCTGGACGCCGAGGGCCTGGCGCAGGAGCGAGAAGACGATGACGAGCCTGGTAAACGACGTCATCATCAGGAGTATCGCCGGGGCGAGCGTTATGACCGTGAGCAGGAGCAGTATCTGTACGGCCGTAGACACACCCTGCGGTCCGCTGTCCCCGCCGAGCGTCAGGCTCACCTTGGGCAGGCCGAGCGGCTCCGCGGCGGCAAGGGCTATATGGGGGAGGAGGGTCAGGGATATGACGGCCGCCTGTATGATCGTCGCTTTCTTCATGCTGTGTCTTCCCGTCCTGATGCCGGATTTTCCGCGGCTTACAAGCCTTTGAATACGTTGAAAAACGGTATGGCGCGCGACGGCTCCAGTTTCCTGAGCTCCTGGAGCGCCTCGTTCCTTTCGACCTTGGTCAGGCACGTTATCGAATTCGGCGTTATCCCGAGGACGAGGACCTCTCCCGCGACCTCGACTATGGCCAGGTTCTTCTTCTGGCCGATGAAGAACGTGCTCAATAACTTTATGGGGCTTGAGGCCTTCGCCCCGCCCCCCCTGCCGGACCTCCGCATATAGTATCTGACGGCGTAGAGCACAACCCCCATCACTCCGAGGACGAACACCAGCGTCAGGACCGCCTTTATAAGCAGGTATGAGTAGGAGTCCGTCATTTCAGCTTGTTTATCCTTTCGGTCAGGCTGACTATGTCCGTGAGCTTCACCCCGAACTTGTCGTTCACCACGACGGCCTCGCCCCGCGCCACGAGCTTGCCGTTCACCAGTATCTCCATCGGGTCCCCGGCGAGCTTCTCAAGCTCCACGACCGCGCCCTGGCCGAGCTGGAGAAGGTCCCTTACGAGCATCCTTGCCCTGCCTATCTCAACCGATACGGTGACGGGTATGTCGAGTATCATCCCGAGGTTTGCGACCATCCCGCCGTTTTCCTGGTTCAAGGCGTCGAACTGGGCCGGCTTTGCCGCATCGGCCTGTTTGACGGACTGGGCCACGCCCGTCTCTTTGAAGGCCTCGCCCCACTGGTCGTCTATCGATTGCGTGTCCCGCGGCATGTCCTGAGAGTTGTTTTCCATGACGTCTTATCCCCTTTCCTTGATGGCCGATACTATCTTGAGCGCGTAGTTATGGTCGTGTACCCCGGGCCTTGCCGTGAGTTTCGGTTTGCCCTCGATCTTTACCACCAGCGGGTCCCTCGCCTTTTTTTCGAGCTGGATTATGTCCCCCACCTTGAGGTTCAATATCTCCGATACGTTTATCGTGGCCTGGCCTATCTCCCCGGACAGCGACAGTGGGACGCGGTAGAGCTCGTCCAGGAGGCTCGCGCTCCAGTTCTT
>JACRCL010000003.1 GCA_016219015.1 Deltaproteobacteria bacterium | reverse complement strand
GAAGGAAGAGGGCGGCAGGCATACGCCGTTCTTCAACGGCTACCGTCCGCAGTTCTACTTCAGGACGACGGACGTCACCGGGGTGTCGAAGCTTCCGGACGGCACGGAGATGGTGATGCCTGGAGACAACGTGAGCCTCGAAGTGGAGCTTATAACGCCTATCGCCATGGAAGAGGGCGTGAGGTTCGCCATCCGCGAGGGCGGCAGGACCGTCGGCGCGGGCGTAGTGACGAAGATAATAGCGTAAATTAAACGTGCCGGAGGGGCTCCGGCAGACCACGAAACGAATAAAAGGAATAGGGACGGAGTCAAGGTGGATAACCAGAAGATAAGGATAAGGCTTAAGGCATTCGACCACAGGCTTCTCGACAGGTCTGTAAAGGAGATCGTCGATACGGCCCGCAGGACCGGCGCCAGGATAAAGGGGCCGATCCCGCTCCCGACGAGGATCAACAAGTTCTGCGTCCTCCGCTCGCCGCACGTAGACAAGAAGAGCAGGGAGCAGTTCGAGATACGGACCCACAAGAGGCTCATGGACATCATGGAGCCTACGCAGAACACGGTCGATGCGCTTATGAAGCTCGATCTGCCGGCGGGCGTTGACGTCGAGATAAAGCTCGACTGAAGCACCCCGCTTTGACGGGCTTGGAAATTCACTTATGCCGCGCCCCTTTGATGAGAGTGGGGCCTGAAAAGGTTGGTTGATATGATAGAAGGCATTCTTGGAAAAAAGATCGGAATGACGCACATCTACTCGGAGGCCGGGGAGATGGTGCCCGTCACCGTCGTGAGCGCGGCGCAGTGCTTTGTCGTGCAGAAAAAGACGAAGGAGCGCGACGGCTACGAGGCGGTGCAGATAGGCATAGGCGAGAAGAAGGAGAAGAGGGCGAACAAGGCCATGAAGGGGCATTTCAAGAAGGCCGCCACCCCCTGCCTCTACAACCTCGCCGAGGTGAAGGGCGAAAAGCTCGACGAACTCAAGGCCGGGCAGGCGTTGAACTGCTCGGAGGTGTTCAAGGCAGGCGACTTCGTCGATGTCGAGGGCAAATCAAAGGGCAAGGGCTTCATGGGCTCGATGAGGAGACACCACTTCAGCGGCGGCGCCGAATCCCACGGCTCGATGCACAACAGGGCCCCCGGCTCAATTGGATCGAGCTCCGACCCGTCGAGGGTCTACAAGGGCATGAGGATGGCGGGCCACATGGGCAGCCGGAACGTGACGGTGCAGAACCTTAAGGTCGTGGCCATAAGGCCCGAGGACAACGTCCTTCTCATAGGCGGGGCGGTGCCCGGGGCGATAAACGGCCTCGTGCTCGTTAAAAAGGCGATGAAAAAGTAAGATATTCCTTGAGAATCCCGGCAGGATTGTGTATAGTTACTATTTTAACCGAAACTTGTAAGGAAACCCATAATGCAGCCCATAATGAAAATCGATGTGCTCGATAAGAACGGGACTAAAGTCTCCCAGATGGACCTGAACGAATCCCTGTACGGCGAAGTGAAAGAGCACCTCTTCTATGAGGTCGTCAAGATGCAGCTCGCCAACCGCAGGTCCGGCACAGCCTCGACAAAGACAAAGGGCGAGGTGAGCGGCGGCGGCATAAAGCCGTGGAAGCAGAAGGGCACGGGCAGGGCAAGGTCAGGCTCGATAAGGTCGCCTCTCTGGAGGCACGGCGGGACGGTGTTCGGCCCGCACCCGAGGGACTATTCCTACAAGGTCCCGAAGAAGGTCATGAGGGAGGCATTGAAGTCCGCGCTCGCGCTACGGCTCAAGGACGGCGGGCTCAAGATATACGACGCACTCGACCTCGATGCCCCGAAGACGAAGTCAGCTCTTGAGATACTCAAGAAGGCGGGGCTTAATAACGCCCTCATAGTAATAGAAGGGAAGAACCGCAACCTGGAGCTTGCCGTAAGGAACCTGAAGGACTTCAAGGTCATCGCGGCAGGCGGGCTCAATGTCTACGACATCCTTAATTACGACAACCTCGTGATAACGAAAGGCGCCCTGGAGAAAGTAGAGGCTTCCGTACTATGATGACTAACTATTCGATAATAAAGTCGCCGGTGATAACCGAGAAGTCCACGGCCCAGAGCGCCGAGGGCAAGGTAATATTCTGGGTGGAGGCCACCGCCAACAAGAAAGAGATAAAGACCGCCGTCGAGCAGGCCTTCAACGTGAAGGTGACCGACGTCAACACCCACAGGGTCCCGGGCAAGATAAAGAGGATGGGCAAGTACGCAGGCAGAAGGCCCACGAGGAAGAAGGCGTACATAACGCTCCGTGAAGGCGACAAGATAGAGATATTCGAGGGCGTGTAAAACCACAAAACCAGGAAATAGGAAGAATACGGATATGCCAGTAAAAAAATATAAACCGACCTCGCCGGCCTTAAGGGAGAAGACGACCCTGTCGTTCGAGGGGCTCGCAAAGAAGCGCCCGGAGAGGGGGCTTACGGCGCCCCTCAAGAGGAGCGGCGGCAGGAACAACAACGGCAGGATAACAAGCCGCTGGATAGGCGGAGGCCATAAAAAGCTCTACAGGATAATCGACTTCAAGAGGGACAAGGTGAATATCCCCGCGAAGGTCGCCGCGATAGAGTACGACCCGAACAGGACCTCGAACATAGCGCTGCTTGCGTACGCGGACGGCGAGAAGAGGTACATACTGGCCCCGGTCGATTTGAAGGTCGGCGATAGCGTCACAGCGGGTCCCGACGTCGACATAAGGCCGGGCAACGCGCTTCCCTTAAGGTCTATCCCGGTCGGCACCTTCGTCCACAATATCGAGATGAGGATTGGCAAGGGCGGCCAGCTCGTAAGGACCGCGGGCGCTTACGCCCAGCTAATGGCGAAGGAAGGCGACTACGCCACGGTTAAGCTCCCCTCCAACGAGGTAAGGTATATACTGCAGGACTGCTACGCCACGGTAGGCCAGATAGGCAACCTCGACCACGAGAACGTGACCATCGGCAAGGCCGGAAGGTCAAGGTGGCTGGGGAGGAACCCGAGCGTAAGGGGCGTCGCCATGAACCCGGTCGACCACCCGCACGGCGGAGGCGAGGGCAAGAGCAAGGGCGGAAACCACCCCTCCAACCCCTGGGGCGTACCGACGAAGGGCTACAAGACCCGGAGGCGCAAGCAGACCGACAAGTATATCATAACGAGGAGGAAGTAATGGCGCGTTCCGTAAAAAAGGGCCCTTTCGTTGACGGGCATCTTATGGAGAAGATACAGGGCGCAGGGGACGCAAGGAGCAAGAAGGTCGTGAAGACCTGGTCTCGGCGGTCGATGGTCATCCCCGAGATGGTCGGCTTCACCATAGCCGTGCACAACGGGAAGAAGTTCATCCCCGTCTTCGTCACCGAGAACATGGTCGGCCACAAGCTCGGCGAGTTCTCCCCCACGCGCACGTTCCACGGGCACTCGGGCATAAAAAAGGCCAAGGTGCCGGGCGCAAAGGGTTAAATAACCCGGTTCGATAAAATTCAGCAGCCTGCTAAAGGAAGATAAAGATGGAAGCCAAGGCTATATCAAGATACCTGAAGACCTCCCCGCAGAAGACGCGGCTCGTGGTCGACCTCATAAGGGGCAAGAAGGTCGATGAGGCGCTTACGATACTGAACTTCAACAACAAGGCCGTAAGCCGCGACGTGAGCAAGGTCGTTAAAAGCGCCGTGGCCAACGCCGAGAACACGAAGAACCTGAACGTCGACAAGCTCTACGTCAAGCAGGCGTTCGTGGACCCCGGCCCCACGCTCAAGCGCACCCATTCGAAGGCGATGGGCAGGGGCGCCATTATAAGGAGAAGGTCGAGCCACGTAACGATAGTCCTGGCCGAGAAATAAGATAATAATGTCCGCTAAAGGCGTTCACATAAAAATCGTTCTTAAAAGGGATTAAAAAAACAGAAGAATCGAACGGAGGCGTTTTTTGGGTCAGAAGGTTCATCCTATAGGCTTTAGGCTCGGGATATCAAAGGGCTGGAACTCGAGATGGTACGGGGAGAAGAACTACGCGTTGTTCGTTCACGAGGACCTGAAGGTCAGGGGCTTCGTGAAAAAGAAGCTCTTCCACGCCGGCATCTCCTCGATCGAGATAGAAAGGACCGCCAACACCGTAAAGGTCATAATAAGGACTGCGCGGCCCGGCATAGTGATCGGAAAGCGCGGGGCTGAGATAGACGTTATGAAAAAGCAGCTCTCGAAGCTTACCGGCAGGGACGTCGACATCGAGATAGTGGAAGTAAGAAAGCCAGACACCGACGCGCAGCTCGTGGCCGAGAACGTCGCGCTCCAGCTCGAAAGAAGGGTATCCTTCAGGAGGGCGATGAAGAAGGCGGTCACCTCGACAATGAGGATGGGCGGCAAGGGCATAAAGATAATGTGCGCGGGCAGGCTCGGGGGCGCCGAGATAGCCAGGAGCGAGTGGTACAGGGAGGGGAGGGTCCCTCT
This sequence comes from Deltaproteobacteria bacterium, assembly GCA_016219015.1. Taxonomy (GTDB): domain Bacteria; phylum Desulfobacterota; class GWC2-55-46; order GWC2-55-46; family GWC2-55-46; genus JACRCL01. Next base: position 95,612 of record JACRCL010000003.1, on the reverse strand, counting down.
GCATACCCTCAGGGCCGACATAGACTACGGGCAGGCCGAGGCGCTCACTACTTACGGGATAATAGGCGTCAAGGTATTGATATACAAGGGCGAAGTCACCGCCCCGCCTAAGGCCGTTGAAGAGGCTGTACAGAGTTAAAGAACCGCCGGGCTCCGGCGTTTAGAACGGGTGGATCGATCATGTTAATGCCAAAGAAGGTAAAATTCAGGAAACACCAGAGGGGTAAGCGCAGAGGCCTTGCCACGCGCGGGGCTACGCTGGATTTCGGCAACTACGGGCTCAAGGCAACCGAGTGCGGCTGGCTCTCGACAAGGGAGATAGAGGCCGCGAGGATAGCCATGACCCGCTTCATAAAAAGGGGCGGCAGGATCTGGATCAGGGTGTTTCCGGACAAGCCCGTGACGAAGAAACCCGCCGAGACGAGGATGGGCAGCGGCAAGGGCGGCCCCGAGGACTGGGTGGTGGTAATAAAGCCCGGAAGGATCCTCTACGAGATGGAGGGCGTCACGGAGGCCATCGCCAGGGAGGCATTCAGACTGGCCGCGCATAAGATCTCGATACCGACAAAGTTTATCCAGAGGGAATCAATATGAAACCGGCTGAAATAAGGGACTTGACCCTTGAAGAGACAAAGGCGAAAGAGGCTGAGCTTTCCAAGGAGATATTCAACCTCCGCATGCGCCATACGACTAACCAGCTCGAAAACCCCCTGTCATTGAGGACTTTGAGGCGTGACATGGCGAGGGTAAAGACCATCATCGCCGAGAAGGAAAGGGGCAAGTAATATGGCTGAGGCAAAAAAACAGAAAAAGACACTGGTCGGCAGCGTCCTTAGCGGCGGCAAGACGGCCAAGACGGTCATAGTCTCGATAGAGAGGCTCTCGAAGCACCCCTTTTACGGCAAGTACGTCAAGAGGAGGGTCAAGTACATGGCCCACGACGAGAAGAGCGAATGCGCCGCCGGCGATAAGGTGATGATAGTCGAAGCCCGTCCCATGAGCAGGCTCAAAAGGTGGCGGGTCAAAGAAATACTGGAGAAGGCGAGATGATACAGATCCGTTCCATACTCGGGGTTGCCGACAACTCAGGGGCCAAGAAGGTCTCCTGCATAAAGGTGGTAGGCGCCTCCAACAAGCTCATCGCCGAGGTCGGGGACGTGATAATCGTCAACGTCAAAGAGGCGATATTCGACGCGAAGGTGAAGAAGGGCGACGTGGTGAGGGCCGTGATCGTGCGCACCGTGAAGGAGATAAGGCGTCCCGACGGATCGTACATCAAGTTCGACGAGAACTCGGCCGTCATCATCAACAAGGACAACGAGCCGGTGGGCACGAGGATATTCGGCCCCGTGGCGAGGGAACTGAGGGCCAAGAAGTTCATGAAGATAGTCTCCCTGGCCCCGGAAGTGCTCTGATAGAAGCGCTCTGATAACGAGATACCGCAAATCCAAAAAAGGGTTTTGAAAAAAATGGCATTGAAGATAAGGAAAGACGACCAGATAATGGTCATAGCCGGCAGGGAGCGGGGCAAGACCGGCAAGGTAATGAAGGTCATCCCCGACAAGGGCAAAGTGCTCGTCGAGAAGCTCAACATCGTCAAGCGCCACCAGAAGCCCTCCGCCAAGTACAAGCACGGCGGGATCATAGAGAAGGAGGGCCCGATAGCCATCTCCAACGTGATGCTTCTGTGCGAGAAGTGCAAAGGCCCGGTCCGCGTCGGCAAGAAGATGGACGGGGACAAGAGGGTAAGGTACTGCAAAAAGTGCGGAGAGGTGCTCGAGAAATGAGTGTGAGGCTTAAAGAGGCATACGGCAAGCAGGTCGTCCCTTCGATGATGAAGGAGTTCAAATACAGCAACGTCATGCAGGTCCCGAAGCTCACCAAGATAGTCCTTAACATAGGCCTCGGCGAGGCCGTGAGGGACATAAAGGTAGTGGACGCGGCCACGCGCGACCTAACGCTGATAACCGGGCAGAAGCCCGTCGTCACGAAGGCAAAGAAGTCGATAGCGACCTTCAAGCTCAGGGCCGGCATGCCCGTGGGCTGCATGGTGACGCTCAGGGGCCCGAAGATGTACGAGTTCTTCGACAGGTTCGTGAACTTCAGCATCCCCCGCATCAGGGACTTCAAGGGCATGGGTGACAGGTCCTTCGACGGCAGGGGCAACTACACCATAGGCATAAGAGAGCAGATAATATTCCCGGAAATAGAGTACGACAAGATAGACAAGATAAGGGGCATGAACATAACCATCTCCACGTCGGCCAGCACGGACGAGGAGGCGAAGGCCCTCCTTAAGTATCTCGGGATGCCTTTCAGAAGCTGAGGCTGAACATAATTTTCAGACGGTATCAAACGGAGGTTTTTAATTGGCTAAAAAGTCACTGATAGCGAAGGCCAAGAGGAAGAACAAGTTCAAGGTCAGGGAGTACAACCGCTGCCCGATTTGCGGCAGGAGCAGGGCGTACTACAGGAAGTTCGACATGTGCAGGATATGCCTGAGGAAGATGGCCCTGAAGGGCGACCTCCCCGGCATGATAAAGTCGAGCTGGTAAGGCCCGTAAACTTTAAAAAAAGCAGAGCATTGAACGGAGATCGCAAAAAATGTCGATGACAGACCCGATAGCAGACCTCCTTACGAGGGTAAGGAACGCGATAAGGGCGCGGCAGGCTGACCTGTCTCTCCCGTCCTCGAACCTGAAGGTCGAGGTGGCGAAGATACTGAAGGAAGAGGGGTATATAAAGGACCACAGCCTCTTCAAGGAAGACGGCAAGCCAAGGCTCAAGATAGTGCTCAAGTACACCCCTGGCAAGAAGAGCTCGATAGTCAGCATAAAGAGGATCAGCAAGCCCGGTTTGAGGATATACGTGGGCAAGAACGAGATACCGAGGGTGTTGAACGGGCTCGGCGTGGCGATAGTATCGACCTCCAAAGGGCTCATGACCGACAGGAAGGCGCGCGAGCTCGGCATGGGCGGCGAGCTCGTCTGCACGGTTTATTGATTACGGACCAAATCCCAGAGAATAAGAAAAGGGTCTTGAAATGTCAAGAATAGGCAAACGCGTGATAACGGTGCCTTCCAGCGTGAAGGTCGCACTTGAGAATAACAGGGTGAAGGCCACCGGGCCGGCGGGCTCGCTCGAGCTTACCGTAAACCCCGAGGTGAAGGTCGAGGTCAAGGGCTCCGAGCTGCATGTGCTGAGGGCGGATGACAGCAGGACCTCGAGGTCGATCCACGGGCTTACCCGGACCCTCATAGCCAACATGGTAAAGGGCGTGAACGAAGGGTTCCAGAAAAGGCTTGAGATTGTCGGGGTCGGCTACAAGGCCGATGTCCAGGGCGGGGCGGTAAACCTCTCGCTCGGGTACTCGCACCCCATCAAATACGAGCTCCCCAAGAACGTTACAGCTACGGTCGAGAAGCAGACGTCGCTTACCCTGAAGGGCCCCGACAAGCAGGTCGTCGGGCAGGTAGCGGCGGATATAAGGGCGCTCCGGCCGCCGGAGCCTTACAAGGGCAAGGGCATCAAGTACGCGGACGAGGTAATAAGGAGAAAGGCCGGCAAAGCGGGCAAGGCCGCCGGGGGTAAATAATATGGCAGGGATAATCAAAAAGTTAAGCGGCCTGGAGAGGCGCAAGATCAGGGTCAGGAAGAAGGTGCGCGGCACCACCGAGAGGCCGAGGCTGAACGTCTTCCGGAGCAACAAGCACATATACGCGCAGGTGATAGACGACACGGCCGGCAAGACCATAGCCGCCGCCTCCACGATGATAGACGACCTCGAGGGGAAGAAGTCCGAGGCCGCCAAGAAGGTCGGCTCCCTCATAGGCAAGCTCGCCATCGAGAAGGGCGTCGAGAAGGTCGTCTTCGACAGGAACGGATACATCTACCACGGCAGGATAAAGGCGCTGGCTGAAGGGGCGAGGGAGGCCGGGCTCAAGTTCTAAATATTCGGGGTTCCCTCCCCTTTATCAAGGAGGCTTTTTTGGACAAGATCGACGCAAATGCCTTAGAGTTGAAAGACAAGCTCGTATACCTGAACAGGGTCGCCAAGGTCGTCAAGGGCGGCAAGCGGTTCAGCTTCAACGCCATAGTAGTAGTGGGCGACGGGAAAGGCCATGTCGGGGTGGGGCTCGGAAAAGCCAACGAGGTCCCCGAGGCCATAAGGAAGGCTATAGAACAGGCGAAGAAGTCGCTGTTCCAGGTGCCGATAATCGAAGGGACCATACCCTACGAGGTAACCGGCGCGTTCGGGGCGGGCAGGGTCTTCCTGAGGCCGGCGTCCCCCGGCACCGGCATCATAGCCGGAGGCGGGGTAAGGGCGGTGGTCGAGTCGGTCGGCATTACGAACGTCCTTACGAAGTGCCTCGGCACCAGCAACCCCCATAACGTCGTCAAGGCGACGATGGAAGCGTTAAAGCAGTTGAGGAGCCCGGAGAGCGTCGCGGAGCTCCGCGGAAAGCACGTGGCGGAGGTAAGGTAAGATGGCCGGGAAGACAGTTACAGTGACATTGAAGAAGAGGCCCGCGACCGAAAGGCTCAGGATAATCCTCAAGGGCATCGGGCTTAACAAGATAGACTCGACCAGGGTCTTGAAGGACACGCCCGCCGCAAGGGGCATGATAGCGAAGGTATCCCATCTGGTCTGCGTAAAATAGCCAGGTAGATAATTTTTCAGCTTAAGGGGATCGAATAATGTTAGACAGACTTAAGGCCCCCAAGGGGGCTAACCAGAAAAGGACACGCAGGGGCCGCGGCGAAGGCTCGGGCCTCGGAAAGACCTCGGGCAGGGGCGGCAAGGGCCAGACCGCGAGGAGCGGCGGCAACATAAAGCCGGGGTTCGAGGGCGGCCAGATGCCGCTTCAGAGGAGGCTTCCGAAGAGGGGCTTCACCAACATCTTCAAGGTAAAAAGCCGCGTCGTCAACATCGGCGACATAGCGAAGGCCTTCAAGAAGGACGAAGTCGCGGACCCGGCCTCTATAGCGGAAAAGGGGCTCGTAAAGGGCAGGCGCGGGCTTATTAAGGTCCTCGGCGAGGGCGAGATAAAGGTGGCCCTCACAGTGAAGGCGAATATGTTCAGCAAGTCTGCTGAAGAGAAGATAAAGGCTGCCGGCGGAGTAGCGGAGGTAATATAATTTGGCGGCTTTAACACCGAACATAAGCAAGATCCCTGAATTAAACCGCCGGATAATCATAACCTTAGCGATGCTCGCCGTCTTCAGGATAGGCGTTTTCATACCTACCCCGGGGATAGACGCCGAGGCCCTATCGGGCTTTTTCAAGGCCGCGAGCGGCACGCTCCTGGACTTCGCCACGATGTTTACAGGGGGCGCGCTTGAGCGCTTTTCCGTGTTCGCGCTCGGCATAATGCCGTACATCAGCGCTTCCATTATCATCCAGCTCCTTCAGGCTGTCGTACCCCAGCTTGAGAAGCTCTCGAAGGAGGGCGAGTCCGGAAGGAACACGATAACCCAGTACACCAGGTACCTTACCATCGTCCTGAGCATAGTCCAGTCGATTATGATAGCCGTGGGGCTCGAGTCGATGAGGGGGCCCGCCGGAGAGCCGATAGTCCTGAACCCCGGCTGGGGCTTCAGGTTGATGACCGTCATCACGCTCACATCCGGCACGTCGTTCCTGATGTGGCTCGGCGAGCAGATAACGGAGAGGGGCATAGGCAACGGGATATCCCTCATAATATTCGTCGGCATCGTGGCGAACATGCCCTCCGCGTTCTATAACACCATACAGCTCGTGAGGGCGGGCGAGATGAACCTCCTCGTGATAATACTCCTTCTCGCCCTGATGGTCGCGGTGGTGGCGTTCATAGTGTTCATGGAGATGGGGCAGAGGAGGATACCCATCCAGTACCCGAAAAGGGTCGTGGGCAGGAAGGTGCTCGGGGGCGGCACGCAGCACCTTCCGTTGAAGGTAAACACCTCGGGGGTCATCCCTCCGATATTCGCCTCGTCGATAATCGTGTTCCCGGCCACGGTCGCGAACTTCATCGACCTGCCCATAATGAAGCGTGTATCAGACGCCCTCCATCCGGGCGGCATATACTACAATGTTCTCTATATTATCTTCATAATATTTTTTACGTACTTCTACACCGCCATACAGTTCAACCCCAAGGACGTGGCGGAGAACCTGAAGAAATACGGCGGCTTCGTGCCCGGCATAAGGCCGGGGGCCAATACCGCCGATTACCTTGACACAGTATTATCGAGGCTCACGCTCTGGGGCGCCCTCTACCTGGCGCTCGTGTGCGTACTGCCGTCTTTCCTGATAACGCAGTTTCACGCGCCGTTTTACTTCGGAGGCACGGCGCTCCTCATAGTCGTAGGCGTGGCTATGGACACGGCCCAGCAGATGGAGTCCCACCTGCTGGCGAGAAGCTATGAGGGGCTTTTGAAAAAGGGCAAAATAAAAGGCAGGGGCCTGTAACGATGAACTTAATCCTCCTCGGAGCCCCCGGCGCAGGAAAAGGCACGCAGGGCAAGGGCCTTTCGGATAAGTACAGGATACCGCAGATATCCACGGGGGACATCCTCCGCGCGAATGTGAGGAACAAGACCGCGCTGGGGCTGAAGGCGAAAGAGTTCATGGACAAAGGGGTCCTTGTGCCGGACGACATAGTCGTAGGCATGGTCTCCGACCGGATAAAAGAGGACGACTGCGCTAACGGCTTCATACTCGACGGCTTCCCGAGGAACCTGAAGCAGGCCGAGGTCCTCGAAGAGACCCTGTCGATGACGGGCAAGCGGATCGACCACGTGATAGGCATAGACGTGGAGCGGAAGGAACTGGTAAGGAGGCTCAGCGGCAGGAGGGTGTGCCGGAAATGCGGGGCCAGCTACCACGTGATATTCAGCCCTCCGATGAACATCGGGATGTGCGACAAGTGCGGCAGCGAGATATACCAGAGGGACGACGACAGTGAAGAGACGATAGAGGCGCGGCTCAAGGTATACGAGCAGGAGACCTTCCCGCTTATTGAGTACTATACGAGGAAGGGGCTTTACGCGGCCGTCGAGGGCATCGGCACCGTCGACCGGATAACCAACTCTATCGTGGGCGCAATTGAAAAAGGAAGAAGTAATACTTAAGTCCCCTGAAGAGATAGAAGCAATGAGGAGGAGCTGCGTAGCAGTTGCTGAGGTCCTCCAGGTCGTCAAAGAAAACATCAGGCCGGGGTCCTCTACGATGGACCTCGAACACATAGCAGAGGAAGAGACGAAGAAGAGGAAGGCCAGGCCGGCCTTCAAGGGGTACATGGGCTACCCGTACTGCCTCTGCGCGTCCGTAAACAGCGAGGTCGTGCACGGGATGCCCTCCTTGAAGAAAGTCCTGAGGGGAGGCGACATAATAAGCATCGACTTCGGCGTGCTGCTCGACGGTTTTTACGGGGACGCGGCGATGACATTGCCGGTCGGCGCCGTATCGGATAAGGCGGCCCGGCTGATAGACACTACGGCCGCCTCCCTGGAAGAGGCGATAAAGGCCGCGAAAGAGGGCGGCCACCTCTCGGACATCTCGTACGCGGTACAGAGCTACGTGGAGAGGCGGGGGTTTTCGGTGGTAAGGGAGTTCGTGGGCCACGGCATCGGCAGGAACCTCCACGAGGCGCCGCAGGTGCCCAACTTCGGGCTTCCGGGCAGGGGCATAAAGCTCAAGGCAGGGATGGTCCTTGCCATAGAGCCGATGATAAACATAGGCGGGAGCGCCGTAAAGGTGCTCGACGACGGTTGGACGGCCGTCACCGTTGACGGGAGCCTCTCGGCCCATTTCGAGCACACTGTGGCGATAACGCAGAGCGGCCCCTATGTGCTGAGCAGGCCTTAAGGCCCGCCGGAAAATAAAAGGACAGATGCCCAAAGAAGAGGCCATACAGGTAGAAGGCACCGTTATAGAGACCCTTCCGAACGCCATGTTCAGGGTCGAGCTCGAGAACAAGCACAAGGTGCTTGCCCATGTGTCGGGCAAGATGAGGATGCATTTCATAAAGATACTCCCCGGGGACAAGGTCACGGTGGAGCTTTCCCCCTACGACCTTACGAGGGGGAGGATAACATACAGGGCCAAGTAGCCCGCATAAAAGAGAACGTCGAGAGGTTGAGATGAAGGTACGGAGCTCGGTCAAGAAGATATGCGCGAAGTGCAAGATCGTCAAGCGCAGCGGCGTCGTGAGGATAGTCTGCTCGAACCCCAAGCACAAGCAGAGGCAGGGCTAATAAGGCCGCACCGGCTTTAGCCGGGCGGGGTCAAGGAGGTATGGATTGGCAAGGATCGCGGGAGTAGACCTTAACAAGAATAAAAGGATAGGGGTGGCGCTCACCAAGATATACGGGCTCGGTGACCCCTCTGCCGCCAGGATACTCGAGAAGGCCGGGGTAGACCCGTCGATAAAGACGCAGGACCTCACCGAGGCGCAGGTAGCCGCCATAAGGAAGGTGATCGACACGGAGTTCAAGGTCGAGGGCGACCTCCGGAAGGAAGTCTCGATGCACGTGAAGATGCTCGTCGACATGGGCTGTTACAGGGGTGTTCGCCACAGGAAGAACCTCCCGGTTCGCGGGCAGAGGACCCACACGAATGCCAGGACCCGCAAGGGCCCGAGGAAGGGCGTCGTCTCCATAAGGAAGGCCGAGTAGCTCCGGGCCTGGACTCTGCGGCACCGGCCCTGTGAACACACACGGCGAGCGCATTCCCCGTTGCTTGCAGCGGGGTTTAGCGGGCGAATCGAAATCTTCCTTATGTGCCGAAGATTCCCCGAAGAAAAGCTGAGGGGAGATTCAATGGGCTTTGCCGGGGGAGTGGGGGGAGACGCGTTTTATGGAAATACTGCCGTAATGAAAGAAGGCGTCCGTATGAAACCCGGGTTCCCGGGTCATAGGGTTAAAAAAAGTCTTTTTTAAATCATTGATTTAGTGTATAATAAAAGTTTGCTTTACCTAAAGAGGGTCCGGAGGAGCATAGATGTCAAAAGTCAAAAAAGAGAAGAGGGCGGTATCAAAGGGTGTTGCCCACATCAAATCGACGTTCAATAACACCATAATAAGCATAACGGACCCGGCCGGAAACGTCATTGCCTGGTCGAGTTCCGGAGCGCAGGGCTTCAAGGGTTCGAGGAAGGGCACCCCCTTCGCCGCGCAGGTGGCCGCCGAGGTAGCCGCAAAGAAGGCAATCGACAGCGGAGTAAAGACCGTCGACGTCTATATAAACGGCCCGGGCGCCGGCAGGGAGGCGGCCTTGAGGTCTTTGCAGGCCGCGGGCTTCGGCATAAGCCTTATAAGGGACGTGACTCCTCTGCCGCATAACGGATGCAGGCCCCCCAAGAGGCGCAGGGTCTAAGGACGATTTTTAAACCGAGTCAGGCGGCCTTTCAAAAGGCCATGACATATATTTCAAAACGGCTCCAAAAGAGGGAGGAGAAGTGGCAAGGTATATAGAGTCAGTATGCAAGATATGCAGGAGAGAGGGCATGAAGCTCTTTTTCAAGGCTGAGCGCTGCTACACGGACAAGTGCGCTTTTGAAAGAAGGAGCTACGCACCCGGCCAGCACGGCCAGTCAAGGGGCAAGGTCTCCGAGTACGCCCTGCAGTTGAGGGAGAAGCAGAAGGTTAAGAGGGTCTACGGGCTGCTCGAATCCCAGTTCAGGAAGACCTTCGACGACGCCGACCGCGCCAAAGGCATTACCGGCGAGAACCTTATCTCTTTTCTTGAGAGAAGGCTCGATAACGCCGTCTACAGGCTCGGTTTCGCCGGGTGCAGGAAAGAGTCGCGCATGATGGTCACCCACGGGTACGTCCGGGTGAACGGCAGGAAGGTCGATATCCCCTCTTTCAGGATAAGCGCTAACGACACCATCGAGCTTGCCGAGAAGAGGAAGAAGGACCCGAAGGTGCTGGAGAACCTCAAAAACGCGGAGAGGCGCGGCGCCCCCGAGTGGCTCAGCCTCGATAAGAACGCCATGAAGGCGACGGTACTGAGGCAGCCGCGCAGGGAAGACACGACTTTGCCGATGCACGAGCAGCTCATAGTGGAGCTCTACTCGAAGTAGACTTTTTAAGGCCTGTCGCTCATTTTCCTGTTTTCAGATTATTCCCGGCGCCAAGAACTCAATTCAGGTCTAATCGCATTTAATAATAAAGATGGGGGCACCATGCAAAAAAACTGGCGTGACCTTATTAAACCGAAAAAGCTTGAGGTTGAGAAGGAAACACTGACGAACACCTACGGCAAATTCGTCGCCGAGCCCCTTGAGAGGGGCTTCGGGGTGACCATCGGCAATTCTATCCGGAGGATACTCCTGTCTTCGCTCCAGGGCGCCTCGATAACCTCAGTTAAGATAGACGGGGTCCTTCACGAGTTCTCATCCATCCCCGGCGTAAAAGAGGACGTCTCCGACATAATACTCAACCTGAAGCAGGTAAGGCTCAAGATACACGGGGACGGCCCCAAGACGCTCAGGATAAAGGGGACCTCCGAGGGCGTCATAAAGGCGGGCAACATCATCTGCGACCAGTCTGTCGAGGTGCTGAACCCCGATCAGCCGATAGCTACCGTCTCGAAGGACGCCAAGTTCGACTGCGAGCTTATTGCTAATACCGGAAAGGGCTACGTCCCTTCCGAGAGGAACAAGCTCCCCGAGCAGCCCATCGGCACCATCCCGATCGACTCGGTCTTCCAGCCCGTATCGAGAGTGAACTTCAACGTCACCCACGCGAGGGTCGGGCAGAGGACGGACTACGACAAGCTCGCCCTCGAAGTCTGGACGACCGGCGCGATAGACCCGCAGAACGCGGTCTCCATAGCCGCCAAGATACTCAAGGACCAGCTGAGCGTCTTCATAACCTTCGAGGAGAAGGAGGAGGTGGCCCACGCAGAGAGGTCGGAGGCCAAGCCGCAGTTCAACGATAACCTCTTCAAGACCGTCGACGAGCTGGAGCTGTCCGTGCGTTCCGCAAACTGCCTCAAGAACGCGGACATAAAGTACATCGGCGAGATGGTCCAGAAATCGGAGCAGGAGATGCTTAGGACCAAGAACTTCGGACGCAAGTCCTTGAACGAGATAAAAGAGATACTCCATGGGATGGGGCTGGATTTCGGCATGAAGCTCGAGGGCTTCCCTTCGAGGAAGGACCTCGACTCGACGCACATGGAGCACAAGGAGACCGCTTAAGCTATGAGGCATAACAGGGACGAAAAAAGGTTCGACAGGACCTACAGCCATTTAAAGAGCATGCTTTCGAACATGACGAACGACCTGGTCGTCTGGGGGAGGATCAGGACGACCACCCCGAAGGCCAAGGTGCTGCGTAAGTTCGCCGAGAGGATGATAACGCTCGGCAAGGACGGGAGCCTTTCCGCGCGCAGGCGCGCCATGGCGTTCATGAGGAACAAGGAGACCGTGACGAAGCTCTTCGCGGAGGTGGCGCCGAGGTTCAAGGAGCGTAACGGCGGCTATACGAGGATACTGAAGATAGGCCAAAGGCCCGGGGACAACGCCTCCATGTCGATAATCGAGCTGGTCGAGGGACCGCAGGCTGCCGAGGCCAAGCCGAAGGCAGCCCCGAAGAAGAAGGCACCGGCGAAGGCGAAGCCAGCCGGGAAGCAGGCCGCAGCGAAGGGCGAAAAGCCCGCCGCGAAGCCCGTGAAGGCGGCGGCGAGGAAAGAGGCGAAGAAGGAGACTGAAGCGGCCCCGAGGAAAAGGGCCAGGAAGGCTTCTGAAAAGGCCTAAGGACAGAGATCATCAAAGGGCAAGGTGCCGCTACCTTGCCCTTTTTTTTAATCCAGTTTTTTGTTTCATTAAAAAAATTAACTTGCAATTGATGCAGCCGTGTAATAGATTAATACCGTGTTCTTCTTCTGTTAATATGAAGACTGCATTCTCAAGCCCCCTCGTTAAGTAAAAGCCTTACATCTGCTATATAATATATTATGCCCCCCAGAGGGGTTTAGCTTTATCTCTTTTCAATTAAATTCACGGAGGTGGATATGGCAAAGGCGATGACAAGGTCTCAGATAGAGGACCATATAGCCAAGAAGTCGGGCGTGCCCAAAAAGTCGGTGAAGGAAATATTGGCCGGCATCGCGGAGCTTGCCTACGATGAGGCGCAAAACGGGTTCACCCTCCCTGGTCTGGGCAAACTCGTCCTTGTCAACAGGCCCGCGCGGCAGGGAAGAAACCCGAGGACCGGTGAGACCATCCAGATACCGGCAAAGCAGGTCGTCAAGTTCAGGATAGCCAAGGCCGCAAAGGACGCGATATTAAAGAAGTGACCGGTTAGGCAGTATTGGCAGCCTGCTGAAAAAGTCCATCTGCTTCGTTGTCATCAAAGCTCGTCACTTAGGCTACAGAGTACGCCTCATTCCCAAGCTTCCCTGTTTTCATGGGGGTCTCGCTTACTGGATTTTGAGCAGCCTGAACACGAGTTTTTCAGCTGCCAGTCAGGCTTAGGGCAGGCAAGCAGCCATCATGGAGCTAAAAAAAGAAGGCCCCCTTTTAAAGGGGGCCTTCTTTTTTGCGGGGGGCTTTAAGACGGCGGCCTTGAGGCCTGCAGTCCCGCCGTTTTTCAGTTCTCCGCGCTCTTGAACCTGTAGGAGTAGACGACGTTTTCCTTTATGACGAGCTCAAGGGTGGTGACTGATTCCTTCCCGCGCGTTTCGTTCTCTACAAGCCCGCCCATGTATACCGGGACCGATTTTTCCCGGAACGTATAGGTGAACCTCTCCTCGTTGTTCTCGTAATTGATCGCTGACGGCGGACCGAACGCCTCTATGACCATCTGCCGCGTCGTTGCGCCCGGCTTCAGGTTAAGGACCGAGTTCCTGTCTATCTTCGTGCCCTCGGTCTTGTTCGCCACCGAGCACCCGAGCAGCAGAAGAACAGGCAAAGCAAGAAAGAACCTTTTCATGAAGACCCTCCGTTATTATTTGAAGATGCCCCCGGCGCATCGGCCGGCGGGCGGTTAGAGACGATTTACGCCTCGGCTACCCCGTTCCTGTTCCTGCTCTTTATCGCGTACATGGCGTTATCGGCCATGTGGATGAGGCCGTCCTTGTTGTCCGCGTCCGCCGGGAAGGAGGCGACCCCGAAGCTCCCGGTAAGGCTGATGTTTATCCCATCGTCCTTCAGGAAGACCTCTTCGCTCATAGACGAGCGGAGCTTCTCCGCCACCGTCACCGCGCTCTTTTTCGGCGTGCCCGGCATCATGATTATGAACTCGTCCCCGCCGTACCTGCAGGCCATATCGACGTTCCTTATCATGCCGAGGATGAGCCTGGCCACCTCTTTGAGGAGCTTGCTCCCCGCGAGGTGTCCGTAGTTGTCGTTCACGTCCTTGAAGTGGTCGAGGTCGAGGAATATCATGGAGAGGTCGTATTTGAACCTCTTCGCCCTCTCCACCTCGTACTCGAGGCGGCTGTGCAGGAACCTCGAGTTGTAGAGCTTCGTAAGGTCATCCGTGATGGTAAGCTCATGGACCTTGTTGATGAATATGGCGTTCTCGATGGCTATAGCGGTAAAGTCCGCGAGCGTGGTGAGTATCAGCAGGTCGTCCTCGACGAAGCCCTCGTCCTCGACCTTGTTTATAAGCTCTATCACGCCGAGGCACTTGCCTCTCGTAAGGAGCGGGACGCATATAATAGACTGCGTGGTGAAGTGAGACATCTCGTCGGCCTTCTTCGAGAACCTCGGGTCGCTGTGCACGTCCGCCACAAGGAGCGGCTTTTTCTCCCTCGCCACCCACCCCGCGACTCCCTCGCCGAGCTTGAGCCTCAGGTCCTTTATCTTCTCGGACCCCTTGCCTACCAGTATCTCGAACTTCAGATCCCCGGTCTCCTCATCAAGGAGGAGAAGCGACCAGTTCTTCGGACGCAGCAGCTCGCTTATCTTCTCCATTACGATATTGAGCACCTCTTTCAAGTCGAGGGAGGAAGTGAGCGCTTTTCCTATTTCCGTGAAGGTGGCGAGCTGGAGGCGTCTTTGGAGGAGTTCTTTTGTTTCTTCGAGACTGCAGCTTACGGATTTTTCGTCTACGGGTCCCATCAACGAGAATATAACTTATCGGGCTGAAAAAAGCAATAATAGCTTTATTTCAAGGGTTTCCGGCCGATTTCCGCTCCGAGCAGCCCCTGGACGGCCCTCGTCAGGGGGCCGGGCCGCCCGTCCTTAACCGGCCTTTTGTCTATCTCTATGAGCGGGACGGCCCCGATTATGGAGTTGGTAAGGAACGCCTCGTCGCACCCGTAGAGGTCTTTTTTGTGGACGGTCGTCTCCTTTACCTTCAGCCCCCTCTTTTTGGCGAGTCTTATTACGGCCTCCCTTACAACCCCGGGCAAGGGCCCTTCCGAAGGCCCTTTACCGAGCGCGGGGGTCAAAATGACACTGTTCTTCACTATGAATATATTCGATGATGTACCTTCGGATATTATCCCGTCTTTATCCATGAAAATCGCCTCGTCCGCGCCGGACCGTAAGGCGATATCCTTTCCGATTATGTTAGGGAGGTAGTTGAGGCTCTTTATGCCCGGCAACGACGGCATCAAGCCATTTACGGTGACCGCCCTTATACCCTTTTCGCGGGATATCGAAAGGGCGTTTTCATCGATCGGTCTGGCTATCATGACAATCGTGGGGACGGCGTCTTTTTTGGGGGCGTGGCCTCCGGGGCCTACCCCCCTTGTCACTATTATCTTTACGTTCGCGTCCCCCTTAAGCCCGTTCTTCCCGGCAAGCGCTGCTATGGCCCCGTCCTTTATATCCCGCATGAGCCCCTTTACCCCCGCCGCGGGTATCCCCAGTATCTTAATGCCTTCCTTAAGCCTTTTCAGATGCTCTTTTAGATAGACAGGCCGCCCGCCTTTTACAAGGAGCGTTTCAAAGACGCCGTCCCCGTAGTTGAAGCCCCTGTCGAATACCGAGACCGACGCCCTTGTCTCCGGGACTATCCTCCCGTTCAAATATACCAACCTCATCATATTGCCCGCGCCCCGAGTTTAAGGATATCGAGGAAGTCCCTTGCCTTGAGGAGCGTCTCATCGTACTCGTCGGCAGGGACCGAATCCGCCACTATCCCTCCGCCCACGTGGAGATAAATGGTATTGTCTTTATATACGGCCGTCCTTATGGCCATTGCCATGTCGATATCCCCGTTCAAGTCCATCCATCCTATGCCGCCGGTATATACCCCGCGCCTGTCCGGCTCAAGCTCGTCTATTATCTCCATCGCCCTTATCTTCGGCGCGCCGGTCACCGAGCCGCCGGGGAAGACGGCCTTGAGGGCCTGGGGAGTGTCTATCTCAGGCCTTAGCTGCCCCTTTACTATAGACGCCATGTGATGTAGCGTCGGGTAGGTCGTTATCTCCCCGAATCCGTTTACATTGACTGTGCCAGGTAATGATATCCTGCCGAGGTCGTTCCTTTCAAGGTCGACTATCATCACGTGCTCGGCCCTCTCCTTGGCGCTCATCCTGAGCCCCTCCCGCAAGGCTTCGTCCTCCTCAGGGGTTACGCCCCTCGGCCTTGTGCCTTTTATAGGCTCTGTCTCGATATGGCCGCCTTCTATCTTCACGAGCCTCTCGGGGGAGTTGGAGATTATCTGGAACCCGCCGAAGTCGAAATAGGAGCTGAATGGCGCGGGGCGCGCGTCCTGCATCTTAAGGAATATGGCGAAGGGGTCGCCTTCCCATTTGAGCCCAAGCCTCTGCGACAGGTTTATCTGGTATATGTCGCCCGAAGAGATATACTCCTTTGCCTTCTCTATCGCGGCTATATAACCCTCCCTTGTGAAGTTCGAGGTCATGGCAGAGACCGGCCCCGGTTCAGACGGCCTGCGACTGCGCGCCTCAAGCGCCCGTTTGAAACCCCCGAAGCGGGCCTTGTCCAAACGACGCGATACGAGATGCCCTTTGCCTTCGGCATTGTCGTAGACGAATACCGGGTCGTAGAGTCCGAGGAGGCAGTCAGGCAGGCCCAGTCCCCGGCCAGCCGCCCTTTTCGCCTTGAGCTTGGGTTCGATTAGATTATTAAGGTCGTAAGAGAAATATCCGGCCGCGCCGGAAGAGAAAGGGAAGGGGGAGCCGCCGGTATAAGCGGACGATTTAAGCAGGTGAGAAAGGGCGGCGAACGGGTCGTCGAACCTCTTTTTGCCTTCCATTTCGCCTTCGACGAAGGTAGAGCCGTCTTCCGTCCGCACGGTGATGAAAGGCCTCGCGCTCACATAGGAATACCTTGCCCGGGTGCCCGAGATGATGAATGGGAAGGGTAGGCTGCGGAGGCGGAGGAACGCCTCGATTGGGCTTATATCCACGGCTTCGATGTGCACACTACTTAAGATATAACCTTTCGGCCTGCGGGTCAAGGGATGCGAAATTTACGAATTGGTGGTGAAAAACCAACTCTTTTATAGTATATTTCCTATCAGGGTGTTAAAAAACACCCTGATAGGAAATCCATGGATGGATTGCCAAATTGCGAGACTTGCAGAGTCGAGCAATTTGTGAGGTTTGGCCGAATTCACTTCGGCCAAACCGTAGTTGAAAAAGCCATGGATGGACTTTTTCAACATCCTGATAGATATGAGAAGAAAGACACGCGAGATGAAGTTAGGCGGCTTGAGCGTCGGCGGGGACGCGCCCGTAAGCGTCCAGTCGATGGCGAACACGAATACCGCCGACGTGGCCGCGACGGTCGCCCAGATAAAAAGCCTTGAGGCAGCCGGGTGCGAGATAGTCCGGGTAGCCGTCCCTGACATGGAGGCGGCAAGGGCCATCGGAAACATAAGAAGGCACATAGACATCCCGCTTATAGCGGACATACACTTCGACTGGAGGCTCGCGCTCGCCTCGCTCGACGAGGGCGTCGAGGGGTTGAGGCTTAACCCCGGCAATATCGGCGCGAAAGAAAGGGTCAAAGAGGTCGTCAGGGCGGCGAAGGACAGGGGGGTACCGATACGCATAGGCGTCAACGCCGGGTCGCTTGAAAAAGACATACTCTCTAAGTACGGCCACCCTACCGCCGAAGCCCTCGTGGAGAGCGCCATGCGCCATATCTCGATACTCGAAGATATGGACTTCAGGGATATCAAGGTCTCCCTCAAGGCCTCCGGCGTGCCCTTGACGGTGGAGAGCTACAGGCTGCTGGCAAAGAAAGTCGATTACCCGTTCCACATCGGGATCACCGAGGCGGGGACTGTCTTTTCTGGGGCGATAAAATCCGCGGTGGGCCTCGGGATACTCCTTGCCGAAGGCATAGGGGATACCTTGAGGGTCTCCCTTACGGGCGACCCCGTGGACGAGGTGAGGGCGGGCTGGGAGATACTCAAATCGCTTGAGCTGAGGAAGCGCGGGATAAACATCATCTCCTGCCCGACGTGCGGCAGGATAAAGCTCGACAGCATAAAGATAGCGGCCGAGGTCGAAAAAAGGCTTCAGCACATAACCGAGCCTGTGAACGTGGCCGTCATGGGCTGCGTCGTGAACGGCCCCGGCGAGGCCGGGGAGGCCGACGTGGGCATAGCGGGCGGGGACGGTGTAGGGCTCATATACGTCAAGGGAAAGCCCGTAAAAAAAGTAAAGGAAGAAGAGATAGTGGAGGCGCTCATAGAAGAGGTGGCAAGGGTCATCGAGGCGCGGGGATAATTTATGAAGAACCTTTTCTCCATACTCGGCGGCTTCTTCGGAGACAGCGCTGGAGATAACGCCGCCCGGATAGACGCCGAAGGTCTGCGGGCCATCGTCGAAGGCAGCGGGCAACCTTTCTCGCTCATAGACGTCCGCACGCCCGCGGAGTTCAGGGAAGGGCACATACCCGGCGCAGTCTCTGTCCCGCTCGCCTCCATCGAGGGCGCGGAAGGTTTCCCGTACAGGGGTAGTATTGTGCTCTACTGCGCCGCCGGGATGAGGAGCGCGAAGGCGCGGGAGCTTTTATCGTCCCGCGGCGTCAAGGACGTCGTTGACCTGAAGGGCGGGATAAAGTCCTGGATAAAAAGCAACGGGAGGGTCGTAAGGTAAGTGTTCAGGCTCGACGGCAGGCTTGAAAACGACACGGTCATGGTATCGTCCCTGCGGCTCTCGCTCGTGTTGCTCATGAATAACAGTGATTACCCGTGGCTCGTCCTCGTGCCGAGGAAGGAAGGCGTCCGCGAGATATATGAGCTTGAGGCGCATGACCGGGCGGCCCTTATGGACGAGATAACCGCGGCCTCGAAGGTAATAGCGGGGCTTTTCAAACCCGATAAGATAAACATCGGCTCTCTCGGCAATATCGTCCCCCAGCTCCATGTCCATGTGGTCGGGAGGAGGCAAGGGGACAAAGCCTGGCCCGGCCCTGTCTGGGGCGGGCCTCCGGGCAGGCCTTACTCCGAAGACGAGATAGCGTCCCTGTCTGAAAAGCTAAAAGAAGAGTTTCGAAAGCACACCCAATCCGCATAACCCGTCGTAAGCCCCGTTTGCCTGCCTTGACACCCCCCCTGAAAGGGATAAAATTTAAATAGGGGTTGAATGTCCGGAGTGTTTTTCGCCGGATTTACTGCTTTTGGCTATTTTATAAGGAGGTAAAGACCATGAAGGCATTAGTCTACCACGGCCCTGGCAAAAAGACATGGGAGGAAAAGCCCAGGCCGAAGATACAGGAAGATACCGACGCAATAGTCAAGGTCGTCAAGACCACTATCTGCGGCACGGACCTCCACATAATGAAGGGCGATGTTTCTACGGTCAAGGAAGGACGCACCCTCGGGCACGAGGGCATAGGTATAATCGACGAGGCGGGCAAGGCCGTAAAGAACTTCAAGAAGGGCGACCGCGTCCTTATCTCGTGCATCACCTCGTGCGGCACTTGCGAGTTCTGCAAGAAGGGCATGTACTCGCACTGCGAGCACGGGGGCTGGGTGCTCGGAAACACGATAGACGGCACACAGGCCGAGCTCGTGAGGATACCTTTCGCGGACACGAGCCTCTACCACGCGCCTAAGGAAGTGAACGAGGACGCCCTCGTGATGCTGAGCGACATATTCCCCACGGGCTTCGAGTGCGGCGTCCTGAACGGGCAGGTGAAGCCGGGCGACACTGTCGCGATAATAGGCTCGGGGCCCATAGGGCTCGCGGCGCTCCTTACTGCTCAATTCTATTCGCCTGCCGAGATAATCATGGTCGACGCCGATGACGAGAGGCTAAAGGTCGCCAGGAAGCTCGGCGCCACGCAGACCGTGAGGAGCAGGGACGGCAAGGTCGTCGAGAAGGTGATGGAGCTTACGGGGGGCAGGGGAGTGGATGTGGCGATAGAGGCCGTAGGCGTGCCTGCAACGTTCGAGATCTGCGAATCGATAGTTGGGCCCGGCGGCCACATCGCCAACATAGGCGTATTCGGGGAGCCGGTGGACCTCCACATGGAGAGGCTCTGGTCGCAGAACGTGACGATAACGACCAGGCTCGTCGATACGGTAACGACCCCGATGCTCCTTAAAAGCGTCGAGGCGGGCTCGCTCCACCCGGAGCAGCTGATAACCCACCACTTCAAGCTGAACGATATCATCAAGGCTTACGAGACCTTCTCCCACGCGAAAGAGGAGAAGGCCCTGAAGGTGGTGCTGGAGAACAGGTAGGGTAGCGGGAAAAGTCCCTCCGGGAAGACCGGAGGGACTTTTTTATTTTAGAGTCTGATAAAAAGTGGTTTGCCGTGCTTTTACGAAGGCCTTCTTGCGCGCTGCCGCGCGCAAGAAGGCCTTGTCTAAAATTGGAATTACACAATTTCAGGTTCAGATTTGACCCAACCCTTCATTTTTCTTTTGAAGATAATCCCCGTCTGCTGTAAAATCTCTTTCTATGCTTAAGGTGACGGGACTCAATAAATCATACGGCTCCCAGGATTTGCTCGACGATGTGAGCTTTGTGCTGAACCCCGGGGAAAAGGCCGGGCTCGTGGGCAGGAACGGCGCAGGAAAGACGACGCTCTTCAGACTCATACTCGGGCAGGAGAAGCCTGACGGGGGCTCTATCAGCGTGCCCAGGAACTACAGGGTAGGCTATCTCTCCCAGCATATTGGCTTTACCGAGGGTACGGTGCTCAAGGAGGCCTGCGTAAGCCTGCCCCCGAGCGAGGACGGCGTAGACGAGTCCTACAAGGCGAAGAGGATACTGACCGGGCTCGGGCTTGATAGCGATACTTTCGAACTCGACCCCCGTTCCCTTTCCGGCGGCTACCAGGTAAGGCTCAACCTGGCTAAGGCGCTCGCCTCGGAGCCCAACCTGCTTCTCCTTGACGAGCCTACCAACTACCTCGACATACTGTCCATCAGATGGCTCAAGAGGTTCCTTGCTGACTGGAGGGGCGAGCTCCTGCTCATAACCCATGACCGCGACTTCATGGACAGTTGCATAACCCATACCATCGGCATCCACAGGAGGAAGGTAAGGAAGGTCCACGGCCCGACGCAGAGGTTCTATTCGCAGATACTCCAGGAGGAAGAGGTCTATGAGCAGACCCGCCTGAACGACGAGAAGAAGCGGAAAGAGGTCGAGCGCTTCATAAACCGCTTCAGGGCGCAGGCCACGCGCGCAAGCGCCGTGCAGTCGAGGATAAAGGCCCTTGAGAGGGAAGGAAGACTTGAGAGGCTCGAAGAGGTCCGGGAGCTCGACTTCGAGTTCAGCGCGGCCCCGTTCCCCGGCAAGACCCTCATGAATATCGACAGCCTCGCGTTCGGCTTCGATGCGGCTCCTCTCATAAAGGGCTTGAGCTTCTCCGTCGGCAAAAAAGACAGGATAGCCGTGATAGGCAAAAACGGCAAGGGAAAGACGACCCTGCTTAACCTCCTCGCCGGGGAGCTCGCGCCCACGGGCGGCGCGGTAAGCCGCAGCCAGGGGGTTAAGTCCGGCTACTTCGGACAGACGAATATAAACAGGCTCGACCTTAAAAAGACGATCGAGGAGGAGCTCATCTCCGCCCACCCGGATTTTTCGCGCTCCGCGGCCCGGAGGGCCTGCGGGGTGATGATGTTCGATGACGACAACGCGCTTAAAAAGATAGACGTGCTTTCAGGCGGTGAGAGGAGCAGGGTGCTTCTGGCGAAGCTCCTGCTGACGCCCGCGAACCTCCTTCTCCTCGATGAGCCCACGAACCACCTCGACATGGAGTCGATAGACTCCCTCATAGAGGCGCTTACGGTCTTCGACGGCGCGGTAGTAGTGGTTACGCACAGCGAGATGATGCTCGAGGCGCTCGCAACTAAGCTCGTTGTCTTCGACGGCGGGAGGCAGAGCTTTTTCGATGGCACGTACAGGGACTTCCTCGACAGGGTCGGCTGGGAGGACGAGGGGCTTGGGGGACGGGCCGCGTCAGTAAAGGCGGGCAGGCAGGGCAACAAAAAGGAGGCGCGTAAATTAAGGGCCGAGATAGTCAACGAGCGCGTAAAGACGCTCGGGCCGCTTAAGACCAGGATAACAAAGCTCGAAGAAGAGATAACGGGGCTTGAGGGCGATGCCGAAAGGGTCAGCCACGAGCTTGCCGGGGCTTCAGGGGCCGGCGACGGGGAGGCTATCACGAGATTTTCGAAGTCATTCCACGAGTTCAGGGCGCGGATAGACGCTTTGTTCGATGAGCTTGAGAGGGCTACCCTTGAGCACGACACGAGGGCAAGGGAGTTCGATTTAAGGCTTGAGGGGATTGGTTAGGGGCTGCCTCTAAAAATTGTTCTTTTTCCTGATCTCTGTGTCAGGGCGAAAATAAAAATGCTCACATATTACCATATATGCTCCTCTTTTTATTTCCGCCCTTCCTTGACCTCATAAAAAATTCCTAATTTTTAGAGACAGCCTTCTTTACGCCCGGCGTGCTTTTACGGATTTTCGCGCGGCGAGCTTCCAAAAAAAAGGCCGGACCAAATGGTCCGGCCTTTTTCGCTTAATTGTAATTTCAGCGCATCAGAACGCCCAGAGTATCGGGCACGGGGACTTCTTGGTGACCCTGTCTATGACGCTGCCCATGAAGAGCTTGCCCATCGGAGAGTAGCGGTGCGTGGCCATCACGATGAGGTCGGCCTTCTGCTCGACCGCAAGCGCGACTATCTCGTGCGAGGCGTCCCCTTCACGGAGGAGCGTTTCTATGTCCTTCAGGCCCATGTCCTTCAGCCTCTTTACCTGGTCCTCGAGGAGTTCCCTCCCTTTATTTATCCATTCCTCGTGGATCGCGCTCCACTCGGCCGAGTTCGTGACAAGGTGCGTCGAGCGGTACCATTTCTCGACGACGTGCAGTATCGTAAGCCTCGCGCCCGTGAGCTTGGCTATGTAAGCCGCGTGCTTTACGCCTATGTCCGTTATCTCGGTGCCGTCGATAGGGCATATGATGTGCTTATAGTCCATCTGCAGGGAACCCCTTTGAAGTTTTTCTCATTATACTACACATTCTCCGTCTGGTAAACATGAGATTCCTCGAGGGCCTTTCCGCCTTTGCCGACCCATGTCCGCGTCCAGCGGCGCTCCGCAATCTTCAAGACCAGGAAGACGAAGCAGGCGAACACGGCGAACGCCAGGAAACCCCAGGCGAAACTCCCGGTGTACTGCTTCGACAGGCCCATGGCGTTGGGGATGAAGCCCCCGCCGAGGGCGCCTATCTCGCCGATCATGCTCCCCGCGACGGCCGTTGTGGCAGGCCAGCGGAGCGGCACGAGCTGGAAGAGCGAGCCGTTGCCCATGCCGAGCGCGGCGAATGTGAGCATCAGGAGTATGGTAGTGACCACGATCGAGGGCACGGTGCTGTTGATGAACATGAGGCCTATTACGAACACGAATACAAGCGTAAGCGAGTTGATACCGCCCCACCTGTCGGAGATGTGGCCGCCGAGTATCCTTACCCCGCTGCCCATTACGGCCGCGAGCATCGTCAGCTGGCCGGCCTGTATCTTGGTCACGCCGTACTGGTCGTGGAAGAACGTCGGCAGGAAGTTCGACAGCCCTATGAATCCGCCGAAGGTGATGATATAGATGGCGTTGAAGACCCAGCCGTCCTTCTCCACGAGGCACTTGAGCATGTCTTTCAGGCTGTGGTCGTCGGCCCTGTCAGGGGGCTCCTTGGCGAATATGAGCATCACGAGGAAGGGCAGGAGCATCGTAAGCGCCGCGAAACCGTAGACGTTCTGCCAGCCGTACTTGGTGGCCAGCGGCGGGGCCAGCAGGACCGCGAGGACCGTACCGCTGTTGCCCGCGCCGGCTATGCCCATTGCGAGGCCCTTGTACTGCGGGGGGAACCAGCCGGAGCCGAGCGAGAGGGCGACCCCGAAGCTTGCGCCCGCTATACCGAGGAGCACGCCCATGGCGAGCACGTCGGAGTAGGTCTTAACGACGAAGTAACCGTAGGTCATGGCCATGAGTATCATCCCCATCTCCACGAGGGCGGCCCTTTTTCTGCCGATATACTGGGAAAGCACTCCGAGGGGGAAACGCATGATGGCGCCGGACATGATAGGCACTGAGATCATGAAACCTTTCTGGGCGGGCGAGAGGTTGAACGCCTCGCTTATGAACGGCGCCATAGCGCCGTTAAGCACCCAGATGGCAAAACAGAAATCGAAATACAGGAATGAAGCAAATAACGTTGGGGGGTGACCCGCTTTCAAGAATGTTTTGAAGTTTGCCATTCTCTCTACTCTCCTTTCTTTTTTTGCGGTCCTAAGCTTTGTTTAATACCAGATCCAGTCGGAAGAGAGTTTTGGAGAGCTTAGTCAGGCCACCCATTCAGGAGAGTATTGCTCGATGCCTTCTAAAAATATTGCTTTTTGGTCCTGAACAGATGTGCGGTTACACTAAGACGGTGAATAAGCCCCCAAATCCACCTTCTTTCCTTGAGATATGATATTTAATGATGTCTTAAATTTATCAACTTTGTTCCTTTCTGTCAAGCAAATAAATGCATATATGGGTCATTTTGTCGGGGGGTAACGGACACAATTGGACACTAAAATTCCACTATTTAACGTGATTCATAATAATGGGGCAAAATGGGACATGATTGGCATCTATAATTGATACGGCATTTTGCCTCAACCGGACTGCCCTTAATAATAATGATATGAAGCCAAGCTAAGCCTTGACAGCCATTCTCTTCGAAAGATGTGTTACTAAAAGGTAACACATCTCTTTTATTGCAGGCAGAGTCTGCTTTTTAACTGCGGTTCATGAATGAGTAAGGGTTTTAGTGTTACGATCCCGTAACGTGACCCTTTATGTGATTTCAGGATATAACCTTGCCTTAAATAAATTTAAACCATATAAATCAATGTCTTCTTATTTTTCTTTTCCGCGCCCGTTTTTTTGGTATGCATATTGCTTTAAATCATCTCATTACACCTCCAGAAAAATAATAACGAAAATTTTATTTTTTTAGAGAGATTTCCCTTTACTCGTGTCCGCGCGTGTGGTATTTAAGCAGGACTCCGGGTGTATAAGAAAGCCTTTGCTGGACAGGGCGAACCCGCACTTGACAGGCTTGGAAGCGTTGACCGCCATTTTGAAAATGACTGACATTTTCATGGACAAGCATCTGGTTTCTGTATTATAATTACCGTTCAAATCCGGAAAATTGGAATGCGCCTTGAAATTTTTTTTGAATTGAAACGAAAAATACTGGACAGGATTTTCTGAATCTGGTATTTTACGCCCTGCCTCGTGCAGCCTGAACCTGACTGAAAGCGCGCGGGGCATTGCAGCAAAGAAGACAACCTCAATCTCAAAGCCTAAAAAATTGGACAGGACCGGATTCGGAGGACTCGGAAAATTTTGAGTCAAAGGATCAAAAAAGAGATAGTGCATCTCTGCCACTGCCTGTTGTACTTTACCGCGCTCCATCTCTGCCCGGCCGTGAGGAGAAGGGCCGCGGCATGCGGCGGTGCCGCTATCGACAACAACTCCCTTGAGATCAAGGGGCTTCAGGCTGAAAGGGCGCCCAGGGGCCCGTTCGCCATTTTCGGCATGGTCCTCGGCTCCATGCCCGTGCAGGGCTCCACCGAGGCCTTCACCTTCGAGTTCCACGACGAGGTCCTCGAGTTCGGCATGAAACCCAAGGACGACGCCGTCAAGCTTTCGCGCCCCGGAAGGGACGCCGAGAAATCCCGCAAGACCGGCTTTGACCTCATTCGTCTTACGTTCAACCTCGCAAGGGGAAACCTCGAACAAGCAATCCTCGCCATCTGATCAATCCACGGCACGCCATAAAGCACCCTGACACGCCTCCATATACAGGAGAGCGATTGTGCTTTCAAGCGGGCCACCCACGATAAGGCAGGCAACAAGGCTATCTATGGTAGTCATAGGTATAAATAAAAAAAAGCTAAGCAGCAGGTAAAAGGAGGTGTAGGGTATGGATTTAAAGAGTTGTAAAAGATTCTTCGGGAAGGGATTGCAACTCGGTCTGGGCTTGCTTCTGGTCTCGGGGCTTGCCCCGGCGGTAGCTTTCGCCGCGGACCAGGCGGCGGCTCCGGCACCGGCCGTGCAGGCGGCGCCAGCAGCTGGCGCGGCGGCACCGGTTGCAGAGGCGGCACCGGCTGAAAAGGGCAGCGCCGCTGTCGGCAAGATGTACTTCATGGGCGCAAAGAGGTTCTCAAACGGCGGGCCACCGTGCATTTCATGCCACAGCGCGGGCGTAGGCGAGCTGGGAGGCGGTATACTCGGGCCTAACCTGACAAAGGTTTACGCCGACGAGTCGAAGAACCCCCTTATCAATTCGGTGTGGATCAACAACCCGTCAACCCCGGTAATGGGGCCTGTGTTCTCCAACAGGAATGTCACCGATGAAGAGGTCGATAACCTGAGGGCCTTCTTCGCGGAGCAGGCCAAGGGCGAGGTCGCCGCTTCCTCAACGGGCACCTTCGCCATAATCGGCCTCGGTGGTTTTGTCGGCATACTGATAGTCTTTAATATCATTTGGAGCGGTAGATACAGGAACAGGAACAAAGGCACCGCGCACGACGCCTTATGGAGAAACTACGGCGGAAAGGGAGGACGGTAAATGGCTACTTCTTGGATACAAGATGAATTTAACCCCGGGAAAAGGGGTTGGGAAGAATTTTACAGGAACCGCTGGCAGTACGACAAGACCGTAAGGAGCACGCACGGCAACAACTGCACGGGCGGCTGCTCATGGATGGTCTACGTAAAGGACGGCATCATCACATGGGAGCTTCAGGCCGTTGACTATCCGAAGCTCGACCAGGACCTGCCTCCTTACGAGCCGAGGGGATGCCAGAGGGGCGTTTCCGCTTCATGGTACGTCTACAGCCCCGTCAGGATCAAGTACCCCTACTGCCGCGGCATACTCCTTGACGCCTGGAAGGAAGCGAAGTCCAAGCACGCCGACCCGGTGGACGCATGGAGGTCGATCGTCGACAACGCCGAGCTCCACAAGAAGATAAAGTGGTCGAGGGGCAAGGGCGGTTTCCGCAGGTTCGACTGGGATACCGCAGCGGAGATCATCACCGCCGCGCAGATACACACCATAAAGAAGTACGGGCCGGACAGGAACATCGCTTTCTCTCCGATCCCCGCGATGTCGCAGATAAGCTACGCCTCAGGCGCGCGCTACAACCAGCTCATAGGCGGCGTGCATCTTAGCTTCTACGACTACTACACCGACCTTCCGCCTGCCGAGCCCGAGGTATGGGGCGAGCAGACCGACTCCTGCGAGAGCGCGGACTGGTACAACTCAGGCTACGTCGTAATGGCCGGCGCGAACCCGAACATGACAAGGACCGCCGACTGCCACTTCGTATCCGAGATGAGGCACAACGGCACGAAGCTCGTAGTATGCTCGCCGGACTATTCGCAGGTATCGAAGTACGCGGACCTCTGGGTCCCCGTGAAGCCGGGCTCCGACGCTTCCTTCTGGATGGCCGTGAACCACGTCATCTTCAAGGAGTTCTTCGTCGACAAGAAGGTCGCCTACTTCGAGAACTACCTGCACGCCTTCACCGACATCTCGCACCTCGTGAAGCTCACGAAGGGCAAGGACGGCTACGAGCAGGGCAGGCTCTTGAAGGCGTGCGACCTCGCGGACTATTCCGACGAGGAGAACGCCGAGTGGAAGTTCGCGATGTGGGACACCAAGACCGGCAAGGCCCGCGTAGTAAACGGCGGCGTCGGCTACAGGTTCGCCCACAAGGACCACGGCAAGTGGAACACGCTCCTCAAGGACGGCAAGACCGGGCAGGACATAACCCCCGCGCTCAGCCTCCTTGATGTAAAGGACGACGCCATCGAGGTCAACTTCTACGAGGTCGACAAGCCCGAGAGGTACAAGAGGCAGGTCCCCGTCAAGTACGTCGAGACGAAAGAAGGCAGGGTCCCGGTAACGACCGTATTCGACCTGAAGATCGCCCATTGCGGCGTCGCCAGGAAGGGCTTAAGCGGCGACTACTGCCGGAACTACGACGACGACAGGGGCTTTAGCCCCGCGTGGCAGGAAAAGTACACGGGCATCGGCCGCGACACCGTAATCCAGGTGGCCAGAGAGTTCGCGAACAACGCGGAAGTGACGAAGGGCCGCAGCATGTGCATAGTCGGCGCCAGCTACAACCACTGGTACCACTCCGACCTTATGTACAGGACGATGATGGACGCCCTCATGCTCTGCGGATGCGTGGGCAGGAACGGCGGCGGCTTGCAGCACTACGTCGGCCAGGAAAAGCTCGCGATGTTCGACTCATGGGGCCAGATAGCGCACTCGCTCGACTGGTACAGGCCACCGAGACTCATGAACAACCCGAGCTTCTGGTACATCAACACACAGATGTTCAAGTTCGACTCGGCTATAACGGACTACTGCAACGTCCCTGACAAGAACGCCCTTGAGTATTCCCACACGGCGGACTACAACGTAAGGGCCGTAAGGATGGGGTGGCTCCCCTATTACCCCCAGTTCAACAAGAGCAACCTCCAGATAGTCGAGGACGCCCAGAGGGCCGGCGCCAAGACCGACGCCGAGATAATAGACTACCTGGTAAAGCAGCTCAAGAGCGGTTCGATCGAGTTCGCCATACAGGACCCGGACGATCCGATGAACTGGCCGAGGGTATGGTTCATATGGAGGGGCAACGCGCTCGGTTCAAGCGCGAGGGGCCAGGAGTACTTCTTCAAATACGTGCTCGGCACCCACAACAACACGATAGCCGAAGAGGTCGCCAAGCCTTACCTGAAGGAGATGAAGTACAGGGAATCCCCGCTCGGGAAACTCGACCTCCTCGTCGACCTCAACATGCGTATGAACACGACTCCTACGTACTGCGACATCGTGCTCCCGACAGCCCACTGGTACGAGAAGGAAGACATCAACACCACGGAGCTCCACTCCTTCGTACACCCGATGGGCGCGGCCGTGCCGCCGAACTGGGAGGCGAAGAGCGACTGGGACGCGTTCAAGTTCATGTCCCAGAAGTTCGCGGAACTCGCGAAGAAGCACTTCCCGAAACCGATAAAGGACATCGTGGCCTGCCCGCTTCAGCACGACACCCCCGGCGAGATAACCCAGCCCGCGCTTAACGGCGTGCAGGACTGGAAGAAGGGGCAGTGCGAGGCGATCCCGGGCAAGACGATGCCGAGCTTCTCGGTTATCGAGAGGGACTACACCATGCTCGACAAGCAGTACCTGGCCGTAGGGCCGCTGCAGAAGACCAAGTACGGCTTCCACGGCATCATGCTCGACGGCAAACCGCTGTACGAGGCCTACATGAACAAGGAGCACACCTCCACGATCGAGTTCAACGGCCAGAAGTTCATAGCCATGAACACCGCCAAGGACGCGGCCAACTTCGTCCTTTCGCACTCCGGCGCGTCGAACGGCGAGGTCTGCTACAGGCAGTGGCTGGAGGAGGAGCACCACACGGGCCTCCACGGCGAGACCTACCAGGACGCCAGGAAGTCCGTTAAGGAGATATACGGCAACGAGGTCGAGTACCTTGTAGAGCACGCTCACGGCCTCGCCGACGAGCTTGCCGGCCCCAACAGGAACGTCGAGATGACCTACGACGACATCGTCGCCCAGCCGAGGAGATGGATAACCTCACCCCTCTGGACAGGCGACAACAGGAGGGGCAGGGCTTACGGCACGTGGACGATCCAGACGGAACACAGGGTGCCCTGGAGGACGCTCACGGGACGTCAGCACTTCTACCTGGACCACCCGATATTCCTCGCGTTCGGCGAAGGCCTGTCAACAAGCAAGTACAGGCTGAACCCCGCGAAGATGAACGAGGTCCAGAAATCAGACAAGACCGACGCGCTTCACCTCAACTACATCACTCCTCACGGCAAGTGGCAGATTCACTCGACCCACTACGACAACCTGAGGATGCTCACACTGTCGAGAGGCGGCAACTCGATCTGGGTCAACGACAGGGACGCCGAGAGCGTCGGTATCAGGGACAACGACTGGGTTGAGGCTTACAACGACAACGGCGTATTCGTATGCCGCGCCGTAGTAAGCGCGAGGATCCCGTCGGGCACCGCCTTCGCCTACCACTCACAGGAAAGGACGGTCAACATCCCGAAGACCGAGCAGAGGAACAAGATAAGGGGCGGCTTCCACAACAGTTTGACCAGGCAGCGCCTCAAACCGACACTCATGACCGGCGGCTACGGGCAGTTCTCCTACGGCTTCAACGCCTGGGGCCCGATCCCCATCATCAGGGACACAACCGTGCTGGTTAGAAAAATGAGAAACCAGGAGGTGAAGTGGTAATGGACATAAGAGCTCAGCTTTCAATGAACTTTCACATGGACAAGTGCATAGGCTGCCATCTCTGCAGCGTGGCCTGCAAGAACATATGGACCACGAGGAGAGGCGCCGAGTACATGTGGTGGAACAACGTCGAGACAAAGCCCGGCGCTGGCTATCCGCTGACATGGGAAGACCAGGAGAGGTACAGGGGCGGCTGGGAAGTCTCCGGCGGCAGCCTGAGGCTGAAGCTTCTCAAGGGGCCCGGCAAGATCAGGACCCTTGCGAACATATTCTTCCAGCCGAACCTCCCGACGGTCGATGATTACTACGAACCGTTCACGTTCGACTATCAGAACCTCTTCAACGCGCCGGCCGGCGACGACCAGCCGGTCGCCAGGCCCAGGTCGCTCATCACCGGCGAGTTCATGGAAAAGGTCGTCCTCGGCCCGAACTGGGACGATGACATGGGCGGCAGCCCCCTTTACGCCATGAACGACCCGAACCTGAAGGGGTTGTCGGAGTCGCAGAAGGAGATGCTCACGAAGTTCCACAAGCTCTTCTTCTTCTACCTCCCGAGGATATGCAACCACTGCCTCAACCCGGCGTGCGTCGCTTCCTGCCCCTCAGGCGCCATCTACAAGAGGGGCGAGGACGGCATAGTCCTTATCGACCAGGACACATGCCGCGCCTGGAGGTTCTGCGTGAGCGCCTGCCCTTACAAGAAGCCCTATTACAACTGGGCTAACGGCAAGAGCGAGAAGTGCATATTCTGCTACCCGAGGACTGAGACGGGGCAGCCCAACGCCTGCGCCCATTCCTGCACGGGAAGGATCAGGTTCGTCGGCGTGCTCCTGTACGACGCAGACAGGATAGAGGACACCGCCAAGACGCCGGACGAGAGGCTCGTTGAGGCCATGAGGGACATAATCCTCGACCCCAACGACCCGAGGGTCATAGCGGAAGCGAGGAAGGCCGGGATAGACGAGAACTGGTTGATCGCCGCCCAGCAGTCCCCCGCTTACAACCTCTTCAAGAAGTGGAGGATCTCGATGCCGAACCATCCTGAGTTCAGGACGGTGCCGATGAACTTCTACGTACCGCCTCTTTCCCCGATCCTCCATCAGGCGAAGTCGGATAGCGGCGGCGTGTTCGACCCCGAGTCGATGGAGTTCTTCAACGCCATCGATAAGATGAGGGTCCCGATCAGGTTCCTTGCCAACCTCTTGAGCGCCGGCAACGAGCAGGTCGTTCTTGAGTCCCTCAAGAAGCAGCTCGCCGTCAGGATGTACAGGCGCCAGCAGAGGTTCGGCGACGTGGGCGAGAGCGTAGTGAAGTCCGTCCTTTCGCAGGTCGGCCTCACCGCGCAGGACGCGGAGGACATCTTCAGGCTTACGGCCCTCTCGACGGTACAGGAGAGGTTCGTGATACCCGAGACGCACCGCGAGGCGATGACGAGCGTCGACCCGAGGACCATGTTCGAGAAGAGGGGTTCCGTCGGCTTCGGTCCGAAGAAGAAGGAGTTCCTCGGAAGGACCTGGTAATCAGGGATGGGAACGGTTATGGAAAAGAGCTTATATTCGCACTTCGCGGGACTGCTGGAGTATCCGCGGGAGGATATGAAGATAAGGGTGGAGGAGAGCGTGAAAGCGCTCTCCTCCCATCCGGAGTATCCGCCTGAGGCGGTGGAAGAGCTCAAGAAGTTCCAGAGGGACCTTGTGGAGATGCCACTTGACGACCTTCAGGGGGTCTTCTCTTACACCTTCGAGCTGTCGAGCGATTTCACCCTGGACATGGGTTACCACCTCTTTGAAGGCTTTAAGCGCTCGAACAAGCTGGCGACCATAAAGTCGATGTTCAAGGAGTCGGGTTTCCCTTCCGAGCAGTTCGGCAAGGGAGAGCTTCCGGACCATTTGCCGGTCCTGCTTCACTTCATGAGCTTTCTTCAGGACGAGGCTTTGAAGAAGGACTTCAGGGAGAGCTTTGTGATACTCGCGATGGAGAAGCTGGTAAAGAACTTCGAAAAAAATAAAAAGAACATCTATAGCCACCTAATAAGTGCCATCTATAGAGTCTTAGACAAAGATGTTAAGGAGGCCAAATAAATGAACCAATTTCTGTTCGGCGGAATGCCTTATGTGCTGCTTATGACAGCCATAATCGGCGCCATATGGAGATTCAGAAGCAACAAGTACACATGGTCGTCGCAGTCCTCCCAGTTCCTCGAGAACAAGACCCTGTTCTTCGGGTCGTTCCCCTGGCACTACGGGATAATCACAATACTCCTCGGCCACATATTCGGGATATTCTTCCCGAGCGCGATCCTTGCGTGGAACGGCGTGCCGGTAAGGCTCTACATACTCGAGCTTACCGCGCTCTCAGCCGGCTTCCTCGCGTTCTTCGGCCTCCTCGCCCTCATTTACAGGAGGCTTACGAACACAAGGGTGAAGGCGCTCACGACATCGTGGGACGTCCTCGTGCTGATCGTGCTCCTCATCCAGGTCGTAACCGGCCTCGGCAACGCGATCCTCTACAGGTGGGGATCGAACTGGTACGCCGGAGCCGCTGTGCCCTGGATCTGGTCGATATTCAAGCTCAGCCCCAATGTCGACTATGTGTCGAACCTGCCGCTTATCACCAAGACACACATATTCAACGCCATGATATTCATCGGCCTCATCCCGTTCTCGAGGCTTGCGCACTTCGTGGTCATCAACCCTTACAAGTACCTCATACGCCCCTATCAGGTCGTAAGGTGGTACCGGAAGGGCGGCCCTACGCCGAACATAGTGCAGTACAAGTAGCCCTTCGGGGGTGGGCTTGAAAAAGCCCACCCCTTTTTTTAAGCTTTTGACTTGCCTTAATACCTATTACTAATATCAGGCTCAGGCTCTCATACAGTGCTTGCTTTTTTCCCGGATACACGCGGTTCTTTTTGCAGTGAAAATTGATTCGAAAGGAGCATTAGCCCATGGCGTGGTTAAGTAGGTGGGAACCTGAAGACCCACAGTTCTGGAAAGAAACAGGCAGCACAGTAGCCTGGACAACCCTTATCGTCACCACGGTAAGCCTTATCCTGTCATTCTCCACATGGTTCGTCGTCAGCGCCTTCGTCGTCCGTCTCCCCCAGATAGGCTATAAGTTCACCACAATGGAGCTCTTCTGGCTCGCTTCGATGCCGGGGCTCGCCGGAGGCACTTTCCGGCTCATACATACCTTCATGGTCCCGATATTCGGGACACGGGTGGTCGTAGGGGTAGCCAACTTCTTGAAGATCATCCCCTGCGTCGGCTTTGCTTTGGCGGTCATGGACCCGACCACGACATGGACGACCTTTATGATACTGGCCTTCTTGGCGGGCTTCGGCGGCGGGGATTTCTCCTCGTTCATGCCCTCCACGAGCATGTTCTTCCCCAAGAGGCTCCAGGGCGCGGCGCTCGGCATACAGGCCGGCATAGGCAACTTCGGCGTCAGCCTTACCCAGTTCGTGACCCCCTGGATAATAGGCTTCGCGGCCTTCGGCGCGGTGGCCGGCGGCCCCCAGGTCTTCACCAAGGGCGAGATCGTAAAGGACATCTGGCTCCAGAACAGCGTCCTCTGGTACATCCCGCTTCTCGTTATTTTCGGCATAGCGTCGTTCATATTCCTGAAGAGCGTGCCGATCAAGGCGTCGTTCAAAGAGCAGCTCGACATATTCGGCAACAAGCACACATGGTTCATGACCGTCCTCTACATCATGACATTCGGTACGTTCTCCGGCCTTTCGGCGTCGTTCCCGATGATGATAAAATCGCTCTACGGCGGTTTCCCGGGCGCGCCCGACCCGCTTAAGTACGCGTTCTACGGGCCTCTTATCGGCGCGGCCTCACGCGTCATATTCGGGTTCGTATCGGACAAGACCGGCGGCGCGATAATCACGACGCTCTGCGGCATTGGCGTTATCGTCTTCTCGATAATCATCATGCCCGCGCTCGCGCCGACGTCGCTTGAGTCGTTCAGCTTCTTCGTCTGGATGATGCTTGCGATCTTCTTCTTCTCGGGCATCGGCAACGCCTCGACGTTCCGCCAGATACCGATGATATTCGAGCCCCGTCAGGCGGGCGGCGTCCTCGGCTTTACCGGCGCCATAGCGGCCTACGGCCCGTTCATCTTCGCCTCGCTCATCGGCGTGTCGATAGCGAAGACCGGTTCGCCCAAGTCGTTCTTCGTGGGCCTGATAGTCTTCTGCGTCATCGGCACTCTGCTTAACTGGTGGTACTACAACAGGAAGGGTGCTGAAAGGCCCTGCTAACCTGTTACTGAAAAAGCCGGTTGCTTAAATAGAGGGCGGGGGCCGAAACCCCCGCCCTTGTTTTTTTTGCCGCCCCTCTCATCCACCCATCCTGCAAAAAAAACCGCCCCGGCTTGACGCCCCTGTCCTTTTCCGATATAGTTTCAGGAAACCTTCTATCGGTTTAAAAAAACCCGCTATTTTGAATAGTTACAGTTAATCAACCCAAAAAAATGGAGGTAACAAATGGGCAAGTACGACAGGATCGACAAGTTCGGCGTTGAGGCGATGACAGACGATGAGTTCACGAAAAAACAGGCCTATATCACCAAAAACTGCAAGTGTCCGGGCTGTCCGACGTATGTCAAGGGCGACGCCCCGGTAGGCTACTGCTTCCCACCCATAGGCACGAGCAAGAAGATCCATTGGGAAAAGGAATGCGTTTGCGAGACCTGCGCTATTTACAAGGAATACGATCTGAACCACACATTCTATTGCACAAGGTGTTCCCAGGTCTGCCAGGCATTGAAGAGCGAAGGACCCGCGGCCCAGGGCACATAAGGGGCCGGCCTTTTAGCAGACCGCGGAAAGACTATTCCAGCCTGTCATTACGAGCGTGGCGAAGGACCCTGGAGCCGATATAACAGCGAGCTTCTGGGTCCTTCGTCGTCTTTGGCTCCTAAGGAATGACGGTTTTGTGGGTTTTCCCCCCACCCTGTCAGGGGAGGTGGGGATTGGCGATTTTTGCCACCACCCGCTTCCTTAAGAAGCAAGGCTATTGTGCCGCTTATTGTGGATTTTTTTCCATTAATTCGGGGCTTTTTATATGATTTACTCCTTTATTATTTCTGGACAAGGAACCCTACTTATAGTACGATATTGATACACCCAAAAATGATGGTGTAATACTATATTTACGAGGAGAGGTCTAAATGGAGATTACTACCGCGGATCAGGCAAAAGAAATCATAAAAAAGTGGCTTGAAGAGAACCACCACAAGCTCACGGAGATCAAGGACGAAAACGCCAGCTTCCACTTTGAGATAGACTACCCGCTCGGGTCTTTGAAGAGGCAGCGCATACTCCAGCCCAAGGATTTCCCCGGCCTTGTCGTGATACTTAACGGCGTGGCCATAGCGAACGAGCACAAGGAAAAGCTCAAGACCATGAACGAGCAGGACAAGGACGCGTTCTACGCCGAGATAAGGAACGCCCTCATATTCCTCCAGAACAGCTACGACATGAACCTCGACGACAACGGGGTCACCCACCAGGTCCAGTTCTCCTACGAGTTCTATTACGACGGACTTACAAAGACGAAGCTCTACGAAGGGCTTCTTCTGAACCACAGGTCTTTGCTCTACATAATAACGAAGTTCAACGACGAGTTCGGGATACCGGCCCAGGCCAAGACCGATACCGTAGGCACCGCGTAAGGCCCTGAAAAGGGGTTAAGAGGAGGCAGCCATGTCATCGACCTTAGAGATAAAATACAAGTGCATGAACCCCTCGTGCTGCGTTAACTGCAGGGAAGGGGTCATCTCGCTTGATGAGGCGCTTTTCAACGAGCTGAAGGCCGCCTGCGAAGACCCGGAGGTCTTCAGGAGCCCCAAGGGCATGTGCCGCAAAGGCTACTCCCAGCAGTTCAAGGTCATAAAGCTCGACCACGTGTCCGGGGATGCGGCCGAGGACGCCGCGCCTTCAGAGGAGGAGCTGGCCTCCGACCCTATCGGGATACTCATGACAGAGCACGTAAGCATACTGGAGAATATGTCACGTATAGAGGAGCTGATGAAAAGGCGCGACATGGACGCGCTCTGGAAGGAGACGGCGGCCCTCGAGAACAAGCTGATAATCCACTCCGGCCTCAAGGAGGAGCAGGTCCTCTTCCCGCTCATAAACGAATCGATGCCGCTCGGCGAGGGGCTCATCGCCATAATGAAGGAGGACCACAGGGAGATAGTATCGCTCCTGCACAACTTCCGCACGGCGCTTGAGGAAGACGACATAATGGACGGGATAATCAGGTCCATGTTCGTGAGCCTCAAGGGCCATATCCGGAAGGAGGACCTCGAGTTCTTCGCGCTCGTCAACAAGTTCCTGAGCGGCGAGCTGAAGGCTAAGCTCATTGAAGGCTATGACAGGGTGGTAAAGTCGCATGCGCCCTTCGTTGCCGGCGAGAGGAAGCGGAGGAAGAAGACCATAAGCAAGGAGATATTCGACGAGCAGATACTCGCCCTCCAGGAGATGAACGTGGACTCGGGCTGCTGCCATTAGCAGCTGCTCAAAAAGTCCATTAAATTGTCATTCTGAGGAGCCGAAGGCGACGAAGAATCCTGCAACTTGTTGATTCAATCAGCCCCGAGATCCTTCCCCTTCGCTTAGCTCAGGGCTTCGGCTCACTCGCTCATAATGACAGACCAAGATAGTTTTTAAGCGACTTGATATAAGACCAAAATGCCGGAAGGGAAATCCTTCCGGCATTTTTTATTTGAACACGAACGCCATAAATATCTTTATACTTTATTGACTCCGGGAAAACCTCGACTCCAAAATTCCCTCCCCTTGACGGGGGAGGGTAGGGTGTGGGTGAACTGGTTATCGGTTTACGGTTATCGGTTATCACCAGATAACTGCTAACCGATAACTGATAACTTTCAAAAAAACTCACCTCACCTTAGTCCCCTCCCGTCAAGGGAGGGGATGTTTTTTTAAGAAAGAAGCCGGGAACTCCGAGCGGAGAAACGGCGTGTTGAGACGCGCATAACGCCCTCTCCCCCTGTGGGAGAGGGCCGGGTGAGGGGTAAACAGCCGGATTGCTTCAGCCGGCTTGCAGCCGAATCCTAAGCGGCCTCCTTTAAGGCGGCAGCATTTTACGAGATGTCAGGGGATAGCGGTCAGACCGGGATGTGTATGTAGACGAGGAAGAGCCAGACGAGTATTAGGGTCGCCCCCATCCAGCTTACGTACTTGTATACGCGCCGCTTGCGCCGGACTATCCATATCTTCAGGAGGAACAGGCATAGCCCCGAGACCCACCCGATGAGCGGCCAGAAGCGGACCCCGTTGTAGGCGAACGCGAGCACCGCGAGCGAGATATAGAGCGTGAAGGTCGTAAGGCCGTTGAACCTGTGTATCTTGCGCTCGGCGAGGCTCGCGGCGCGGACGAGCTGAAGCCCGCTTATGAAGCTCGACGTGGCGAGTATCAGCCCGATGGAGGCGAATATCGTCGGGATGTTGCTGAATATGCTGAAAAAGTCGAAAAGGCCCAATATGCGGAGCATTATTTGATCCCCAGGACGAACCTTAAGAAGTTCTTCTGAATGAGATAAGTGAGTATGCCCAGGTACACGAGGAATATGGGCAGAATTATGAACACGTTCGGCAGCGTGGTGTTGTCCACGAGCTCGTTGTTGGCGGAGTCGCTCAAGACTATCCCGTACGTGTTCCTGAGCGTCATGTTCTCCTTGAAGACGTTGTTGTGAGAGCTCCACACGGTCATGCCGTTCCAGGTGTTCATGTTCGCGTTGTTCCTGACGACGATGTTGTTGTTCGAGTAGCTTATGAAGAACCCCTTGTCCTTGTTCATGTTCGAGGTGTTCTCCTTAAGCGTGTTGTTGCTCGCCCTCTCGAGGTATATCCCGTAGTTCTCGTTCGAGTTGGTCACGTTCCCCGTAAGCGTGTTCCCGCGGGAGTTGTAGAGCGATATCCCGTAGACGTTGCTTACCGAGTGGTTGTCCTTTAACGTGCAGTCGCTCGCGTTGACGAGTATTATGCCGGAAGCGGCCGAGCCGGTCGCCGTGATGCCTTCGACAGTCACC
Organism: Deltaproteobacteria bacterium; assembly: GCA_016219015.1. GTDB lineage: Bacteria > Desulfobacterota > GWC2-55-46 > GWC2-55-46 > GWC2-55-46 > JACRCL01. The sequence continues at coordinate 57,816 of JACRCL010000003.1, read as the reverse complement.
CCGCTCGCGTCGATTATCTTTACCGCGGGGTCACTCTTTATTGCCGCCTGTATGACGGCGGAGCCCGGTCCCTTTTTCGCCCTTAACGCGATGCCTTTATTGATTACGACATTTTCCCTGTAGACCCCTTCGTCCACCACGACGGTGTCTCCGGGGCGCGCGGCTTCGACGGCCCCGCTTACCGTTTTGAAGTCCTGCGGGACCCTCAGCACGGCCGCCAGCGCTCCGTTTGCCGAAAATGACGAGAATATCAGGATAGAGAGGAAGATATTGCGCATTTAAGATTCTGGGCCCCAAGCAAGGGGAAAGGCTTGAGGGCCGTTGTGCGTAACTATGCGTGGCCGCCTCTTGAAAACAGGCTGAACCGGGTGTTTCGATTGTAGTTTAAAAAGAAATCTTACCAAAAACCCGCCCGGTTGTCCAAGGGTTTTTATAAAAAGTATAACCTTGCGTGGCGGGCTGACTTTTAAAAAGGCGAAGGTCGAGGAAAAGCGGCAAAGGCAAAAAGATATTTTTGAATAAAATTTATTGAGCAAACAAAAAAGGAGCTAACCAGTACGGTTAACTCCTTTTGTTTTTTCTGGTGGAGCAGAGGGGGATCGAACCCCTGACCTCAAGACTGCCAGCCTTGCGCTCTCCCAACTGAGCTACTGCCCCGGTATGGTCCCGTCCTTGACGCTAAACATATTATTATTAACACCGTGAGGGCGTCCGTGTCAATTGTAAAATTCACTATCACGGGTGTTGACAATGTGTATCTAAAATGTTAGATTCGCAAAAAACAACCCCGTTAATAAGTCTGACGGCTGCCCGCATGCAGCCGCGCCGGCAGCGCTTCAAATGAAAGAGAAAACTTTTTTAGCTTGCAAAGGCTTTAAAGAAATTGTATGAATAACTAACCCGCAAAATTATCCGGCAAGAAAAACAAAAAAAATTTAAAAAAGGACAGGAGGTTCAGATGGCAAAGGCGTTGACGAAGTCGCAGATAGCGGACCAGATCGCAAAGAAGACGGGTGTAACGAAGAAGATAGCATCAGAGATGATAAACCAGCTGGCTCAGCTCTCCTATAAAGAGGCCAAGAACTCCTTCACCATCCCCGGCATCGGAAAGCTCGTGCTCGTAAAGAGGAAGGCCCGCATGGGCAGGAACCCCCAGACAGGCGCCGCCATCAAGATACCCGCAAAGAGGGTCGTAAAGTTCAGGGTCGCGAAGGCCTGCAAGGACGCCGTCCTCAGCTAAAATTTACTCCAGTAAGGACCTTATAAGCCCACATCCCGAAAATCCCCGGCCCCCGCATTGATTGCGGGGGCTTTTTTGTTAAACAGGCTGCTGAAAAAGTCCATCTGCTTTGTTGGCATCAAAGCTCGTCATTGCGGCTACGGAGTACGGTTCATTCTTTAGCTCTCGACTTGCATCTGGAGCTTTTTGAGCAGCCTGTCCGGGCATGCCAGCCGGAATCCCGCCACTATTGCCCTGAAATCTCTTGTTTTTTCAGCCTTTCTTTTGTATATTGCCCTTATGAAATGCCCATTTTGCGCATATCTGGAAGACAAGGTGATAGACTCCCGGCTCTCCCAGGACGGCAACACGACACGCAGGAGGCGCGAGTGCCTCCAGTGCGCCAAGAGGTTCACCACGTACGAGCGCGTGGAAGAGACCCTGCCGCTCGTGGTCAAGAAGGACGGCGCGCGCGAGGCGTTCGACAGGACCAAGATACTCTCCGGCATGCTGAAGGCGTGCGAGAAGAGGCCCGTGTCGATAGAGGAGATAGAAAAGGCCGTGGACAGGCTCGAGATGAAGTTCCTCGACTCCGGCGAAAGGGAGATGCCGAGCTCGGCCATAGGGGAGGCCGTGATGGAGGAATTGAAGAGGCTCGACGAGGTCGCCTACGTAAGGTTCGCCTCGGTCTACAGGGAGTTCAGGGACATAAACGAGTTCATGAAAGAGCTGAAGGACCTCCTCGAAGTAAAGAAAAAGGAGAGGTGATGCCGCACGAGGCCTTCATGCGCGCGGCCTTGAGGCTCGCCAAAAAGGGCCTGGGGCGCACGAGCCCTAACCCCGCCGTGGGTGTGGTGATAGTTAAGCGCGGCAGGGTGATAGGAAAGGGCTATCACAGGAAAGCCGGCCTGCCTCATGCCGAGATAGAGGCGCTCGGCTCGGCAAATGACGTAAAGGGCGGGACCCTCTACGTGACCCTCGAGCCGTGCCGCCATTTCGGGAGGACGCCGCCCTGTACCGAGGCGATAATAGCCTCCGGCATAAAAAAGGTCGTCGTGGGCGCGGTTGACCCGAACCCGCTGGTCAGAGGCAAGGGCATAGCAAGGCTTAAGAAGGCCGGGGTAGCAGTCACCTCAGGCGTCCTCGAAGACGAGTGCAGTGCCCTCAATGAGGCGTATAATTATTATATAACCACGGGGTTGCCGTTCGTAACGCTCAAGCTGGCCTCAACGCTTGACGGCAGGATAGCTACCTCAAAGGGCGAATCACAGTGGATAACCGGCGTGGAGGCGCGCAAGGTCGTCCACAGGATGCGCTCCCTGAACGACGCGGTCATGATAGGGAGCGGGACGGCCTTGAAGGACGACCCGGCCCTTACCGTAAGGCTCATAAAAGGCCGTAATCCCATAAAGGCATTACTTGATTCGGCCTTCAAGACGCCGCTTTCGGCAAAGGTATTCGGCAACGGCAGGGTCATTGTCTTTACGACCCGAAAGGCCCCAAAGAAGAAGCTGGAAAACGCCCGAAGGCTCGGCGCCGAGGTCATAATAGCCCCGTCGTCAAGTGAAGGGGTGGATACGGGTTTTGTGATGAAAGAGCTGGGGAAAAGAGAGGTTACGAGCGTCCTTGCCGAGGGCGGCGGCAGGCTCGCGGCGTCTTTATTGAGGCGCGGGCTTGTGTCCAAGGCCGCTATCTTCCTGTCGCCGAAGTTCCTCGGCAACGACGCGTTCGCCTCCGTAGGCGCGCTCGGTCTGAAGCGATTGAAGGACGCCCCGGCGCTAAAGGAGATAAAGGGAACGAATATCGGCGGTGACATCCTCGTCGAGGGGTATATAAAATAGGATAAAGCTCATGTTCACAGGCATTGTAGAGGCGGTCGGGGCGGTAAAATTTATTGAAAAAAGGGGCGCTTTTGGTAGAATAGGTATTGAGGCCCGCTTCGACCTCGATGAGGTCAACCTGGGCGACAGTATCTCCATCGAGGGCGTCTGCCTTACTGTCACGGCCAAGGAGGCCGGCTCGTTCACGGCCGATATTACGGATGAAACGCTCCGGCTTACTACCCTCGGGGAGTTGGGGGCCGGAAGCCCCGTGAATTTAGAGAGGTCTCTCACCCTGTCGAAGCCCCTTGGCGGGCACCTTGTCACAGGCCATATAGACGGCGTCGGGGTCTTGAAGAAGAAGATGATAAAGGGCCCCTCCGCGGAAATCCATATCTCTGTGCCCGCGCCCCTCATGAGACAGGTTGTAAAGAAAGGCTCGATAGCCGTTGACGGCATAAGCCTTACGGTCGCGGACATCGTTGGGGAACTGGTAAAGATAGCGGTCATACCCCATACGCTCGATAACACAAGCCTTAAATCGAAAAAAGAGGGCGCGAAGGTAAACATAGAGACCGACATCATAGGCAAATACGTCGAGAAGTTCTTCTCTGCCGGGGAAAAGAAGGGGCTGACCGAAGGCTTTCTCGCGGAGCACGGTTTTATAAAGTAGGGATAGATTTTTTTCTAAGGTCTTCGATTCTCTCGCCATGCGTGTTCAGGCTGCTCAAAAAGCTCCAGATGCGAGGCCCCATTGTAATAGGGGAGCGAGGAATGAGACGTACTCTCCTTACGTTGTGACAAGACGAAGACAACGAAGCAGATGGACTTTTTCAGCAGCCTGTAGGAGAACGAGAAGTGTCGATAAAAAGGATAGAACAGGCCTTAAAGAAGATACGCGAGGGCGGGGTCGTCATCCTTGTCGATGACGAGGACAGGGAGAACGAGGGCGACCTCTGCATGGCCGCCGAGTGTGTCACGCCCGAGGCCGTGAACTTCATGGCGAAGTACGGCAGGGGGCTTGTCTGCCTTACGCTTACCGAGGAGAAGGCCGACGAGCTCGGCCTGAAACCCATGGTCGATGACAATACCTCGCTTTTCAGGACGGCCTTTACGGTCTCTATCGACGCGAGGAAGGACGTTACCACGGGCATATCAGCCTCGGACAGGGCCGTCACCATCCTTACGGCCGTGAAGGACGGGGCAAGGCCCGAGGAGCTTGCGAGGCCCGGCCACATATTTCCGCTCCGGGCGCGCAAGGGCGGCGTGCTCGTCCGCACGGGCCAGACCGAAGGCTCCATAGACCTCGCAAGGCTCGCGGGGTTGAAGCCCGCCGGGGTCATCTGCGAGATAATGAAGGAAGACGGCACCATGGCGCGGATGCAGGACCTCGAGGTCTTCGCGAAAGAGCACGGCCTGATGATCGTCACTATCGCCGACATAATCGAGTACAGGCTCAAGAAAGACCTCCTCGTGCACAGGGCCGCTGACGCGGTCGTGCCCACGAGGTACGGCGGCGAGTTCAGGGCCATTGCCTACACGAACGACATAGACTTCAACGAGCACCTCGCCCTCGTCAAGGGCGAGATAAACCCCGAAGAGCCGACGCTCGTGAGGGTCCACTCCGAGTGCCTCACCGGCGACGTCTTCGGCTCCGAGCGGTGCGACTGCGGGGAGCAGCTCAGGGGCGCGATGAAGATGATAGAGAAAGAGGGGAAGGGCATACTCCTCTACATGCACCAGGAGGGCAGGGGGATCGGCCTCGTCAACAAGCTCAAGGCCTACAGGCTACAGGACAGCGGCCTCGATACGGTCGAGGCGAACGAGAAGCTCGGGTTCAAGGCGGACTTGCGCGATTACGGCATAGGCGCGCAGATACTCCTTGACCTCGGCGTCAGGAAGATGCGCATCATAACGAACAACCCCAAGAAGATAGTGGGCCTTGAAGGCTACGGCCTCGAGGTGGTGGGCAGGGTCCCGATAGAGTCCACCCCGCACAGCAAGAACCTCAAGTACCTGATGGTCAAGCGGGAGAAGATGGGCCATATCCTAACTAACCTCGACGGATTCAAGGACGTTGCGCCGGATAAGAAGAGCTGATGAAAGCGATTAAAGGATGCCTCTAAAAATTAGGAATTTTTTCTGAAGTCAAGGAAGGGCGGAAATAAAAAGCGCAGCATATATGTGAATATGTGAGCAGTTTTATTTTTGTCCTGACGCAGAGGTCAGGAAAAAGAACAATTTTTAGAGGTAGCCAAAAATTCTCTTAAGGAGGTTGTATGCCGAGGACAGTAGAGGGCAACCTTTCGGCAAAGGGGCTCAAGTTCGCCATAGTGGTGAGCAGGTTTAACGACTTCATAAGCGGGAGGCTGCTGGAAGGCGCGCTCGACACTCTAATAAGGAGCGGCGCGTCGGACGGCGACATAGACGTGGTAAAGGTGCCCGGCTCTTTCGAGATGCCCGTTGCCGCCAAGACACTCTCGAAGTCCGGCTATGACGCCATAATCTGCCTGGGGTGCATAATCCGGGGCTCCACGCCGCACTTCGACTATGTCGCGGGAGAGGCGGCCAAGGGCATCGCCAGGGTATCGCTCGATTCCGAAAAGCCGGTCTCCTTCGGGGTGATAACGGCCGACAACCTCGAACAGGCGATAGAGCGCGCGGGGACGAAGTCAGGCAACAAGGGCAGGGACGCCGCCTTAACGGCAATAGAGATGGCTAACCTCCTTAAGATCGTAAGGAAGAAGTAAGGTAATCAAATGAACGTAAGGAGAAAGGCGCGGGAGACCGCGCTTCAGGTATTATACAAGATGGACATAGAGGAGTCCACGGCTGAGCCGGTGGAATCCGACATGGATGAGCTCGCGCCGGGCACGGAAGCGCGCAGGTACTGCGAGGTGCTCGTCCGCGGGGTTATCGAGAAGAAGAAGGTCATAGACGGCATAATAGAAGGGTGCTCCGAGAACTGGACGATTGAGAGGATGCCGGTAGTGGACAGGAACATCCTCCGCATAGCCGCCTACGAGCTTGAGAACTGCAGGGAAGTGCCTTACAAGGTCATAATAGACGAGGCCGTGGAGCTCGCGAAGCGCTACGGGAGCGAGGAGTCGGGCGCTTTCATAAACGGGGTTTTGGACAATATACGCAAGGCCACCCTCCACACAGCTCATTAGCCATCATAAAGACCTGTTCAAAATAAAATTCTTAGGAGTCGAAAAGTTGAAGGTCCAGCTCTTAGATCTCGCTTCCCAGTACCGTAAGATCAGGAAAGAGGTAATGGAGGAGGTTAAAAAGGTCTGCGATTCGCAGCACTATGTCCTCGGAAAGAACGTCTCGGCCCTTGAGGGCGAGATAGCCGCTTACTGCGGCGCGAAATACGCCGTGGGCGTCGCCTCGGGCACTGACGCGATACTCCTTGCGCTCATGGCCGTTGGAGTCGGCCCCGGGGACAAGGTCGTAACCACGCCCTTCACCTTCTTCGCCACCGCAGGCTCCATCGCAAGGCTCGGCGCCATACCTCTTTTCGTCGATATAGACCCGAGGACATACAATATCGACCCGGACGCGCTTGCGGCCGCGTTGAAGAAGAACCCCAAATCCGTAAAGGCCGTTATCCCGGTCCACCTCTACGGCCAGTGCGCGGACATGGGAGCGATAAACTCGGTCTGCAAAAAATATAAGGTCCCGGTCATAGAGGACGCCGCCCAGTCGATAGGCGCGGAGCACCGTGGCAAGAGGGCGGGCTCGATAGGTGACATGGGGTGCCTGTCCTTTTATCCCACCAAGAACCTCGGCTGTTTCGGCGACGGCGGCATGGTCACAACCAATAGCCGTAGGCTCGCCGAAAGGGTCAGGATGCTCAGGGTCCACGGCAGCCGCGTAAGGTACTACCATGACGAGGTCGGGGCCAACTCGCGCCTTGACGAGCTACAGGCCGCGATATTGAGGGTGAAGCTCAAGCGCCTCGGCGCATGGACGGAGGGCAGGATAAGGAACGCTGTCCGTTATGACTCGCTCTTCAAGAAGGCCGGGCTTTCCGGCCTTGTGGGAACGCCCTTCATCGAGGAAGGCAACCTCTCGGTCTTCAACCAGTACGTCGTGAGGGTCAAAAAGAGGGACGAGCTCCGCCAGTACCTCGCGGGCCTGTCCGTCGGCTCCGAGATATATTACCCGCTGCCGCTCCACCTCCAGAAGTGCTTCAAATACTTAGGGTACAGGAAAGGGGACTTTCCGGTGTCTGAGACAGCCGCCAGGGAGGTCCTGGCCCTGCCCATATACCCGGAGCTTAAGACAGCGGAGCAGAGTTTCGTGGTCGAAAGCATAAGAGCGTTCTACAACACCACAGGGAGGCCCAGATGAGGATACTTGTAACGGGAGGCGCGGGCTTCATAGGGTCGCATCTTTGCGAGCGGCTCCTTAATGACGGACACGAGGTCATCTGCCTTGATAACTTCTTCACCGGCAGGAAGGAGAACATCGCCCACCTGATGGACAACCCGGTATTCGAGGTAATAAGGCACGATGTGATAGAGCCGGTGCTCGTGGAGGTAGACCAGATATACAACCTCGCCTGCCCGGCCTCGCCCGTCCACTACCAGTACAACCCGGTAAAGACGATAAAGACCAACATCATGGGGACGCTCAACATGCTCGGGCTTGCCAAGAGGGTGAGGGCGCGCATACTCCAGGCCTCCACCTCCGAGGTCTACGGCGACCCGAAGGTCCACCCCCAGACCGAGACCTACTGGGGCAACGCCAACCCGATTGGCTTACGGGCCTGCTACGACGAGGGCAAGAGGTGCGCCGAGACTCTTATGTTCGCCTACAACAGGCAGAACGGGGTCGATATAAGGGTGATAAGGATATTCAACACCTACGGGCCGAGGATGCTGGAGAACGACGGGAGGGTCGTAAGCAACTTTATCGTGCAGGCGCTGAAGGGCGAGGACATGACCATATACGGCGACGGCTCCCAGACAAGGTCGTTCTGCTATGTGGACGACATGGTCGAGGGCATGATAAGGATGATGAACAACGACAAGGTCATAGGCCCCGTCAACATCGGCAACCCCGGCGAGTTTACCGTCATGGAGCTTGCCAGCATGATAAGGAAGATTACGAAGTCCGGCTCCAAAATAGTCCACAGGCCGCTCCCCCCGGACGACCCGGTCCAGAGGAGGCCCGATATCACCATAGCCAGCAAATCGCTCGGCTGGAAGCCCACGATAGCCCTTGAGCAGGGGCTTGTGAGGTCCATAGAGTACTTCAGCGAGCGGATAAATAACCCCAAGAACCCCGCCTGAACACAGGCTGCTGAAAAACGCAATCTGCTTCGTTGGCATCAAAGCTCGTCATTGCGGCGTACGGACAAAGTACGCCGCAATCCTCGCTTCTTGACGCCTCGCTCGGCCTCTCATACCAGTTTTTCTCCCGAAAAATAAGGTTTTGAGCCTCTCATAAGTAAAACCAGCCCTCCTCTTGACAGATTACGGACCGGTGATAGAATTATTTCCATGTTCCGGAAGATGATATTCCAAAGCGGGTCAACGGAGCTCATGGTCGGGAAGAAGAACATGGCCTTCGGTTTCTTTTACCTCCTCTTCGCCATGGGCCTGGGGATGTACCTGAGCGGCAACGCAGGGGCGCTCACCGGCGGGCAGAAGGCCCTCCTCAACAGCGCCATGCTCCAGGGCAATATAGACTCTGTCCTTAATATCGTCGTCGGCTACCTCGTCTGCAGGCTTCCTTTCGTCGAGTGGCTCTCAAAGGCCGTGTCCCCCCTCATGATCATCGGGGCGCTCTTCCACTCCGGGATGCTCTACCTGGCGGGCTTCGGGCTCCTTCCACGCGCGATGGCCCTCCTGCCCGTGGGAGGGTTCCTCATAATAGCCGTGATGCTCCTTATGGGCATCGGCGTCCTGGGCTTAAGGACCATAAAATGACGTCCTGCTACAGGCCCGTCGCGGTCTGGAGCGCGCTGCAGAGGGTCATCCATTGGGTTATGGCCTTCGCGGTCCTCCTGCTTATCCCCCTCGGCCTCATCCTCCTTTTTGACGAACAACTCCATCTCCCTGACGAAGGCGCGGACGCCGTGATGAAGGTCCACGCCTCCATCGGCTTTGTCTTCGCTTCGGCTCTGCTGGCCCGGATAATATACCTTTTCGCGGGCCCGCCGGAATCCCGCCTTGGCGATATAGTCCCTCACACAAAGGCCCAGTTCACGCTTGTCAAAGAGACCGTCGGGTATTACCTGAAGGGTTTCAAGGGCAGGGTCCCTCTATATTTCGCCCATAACCCCTTCGCCGGGCTGGCGTATGCCGTATTTTTCGTCTTCGCCGTCACCCAGGCGTCAAGCGGGGTTGCCATGTTCCTCCTGCTCGGGGCGGAGCACACCAACGGCGGCGCGCACGATCAAGCGGCGGAGCAGGCCGCGCAGGCCTTTCCGGACTGGGTACTGGACCTCCATGCCGCGGGCGCCCTTTTCATCATATTTTTCGTCCTCGCGCATTTTGCGGCCCTGGCCGTCCATGACCTTGCGGAAAGAAGGGGCCTTGCCTCGAGCATGGTAAGCGGGGACAAGTTCTTCTCCGAAGAGGAGATAAGGGAGATAGAGGCCCGGAGGGACAGGGGCGGCAAACCCCTCCAATAGTTTGACTTCGCCGGCCAAACCGTGTAAAAATCAGAACAGGCTGCTGAAAAAAGTCCATCTGCTTTGTTGTCTTCGTCTTGTCACAACGTAAGGAGAGTACGCCTCATTCCTAAGCTCCTCGACGCCTCGCTCACTCGATTTTGAGCAGCCTGAATGTGATTTGAGTTTATCAGCAACTAAAGGTGCCGGACTTTGGTAAAGACAAAGTCGATATACGACGCCCCTTCGAAGGACGACGGCCTTAGGGTACTCGTCACCCGCTACTGGCCCAGGGGCGTGAGGAAAGACGAGCAGGACTTCTGGATAAGGGACCTGGGCCCGGGCCCCGCTCTCATAAAGGCCTGGAAGTCCGGGGCGATAACGTGGAATGAATTCAGGAGGAGCTACCTCGACGAGTACGGGGCCAGCGAGAAGAAGACGGCCCTTAAAAGCCTCAAGGATATCATCAAGGCAACGAAGGGCAGGGACGTGACGCTCCTTTGCACTTGCAGGGAGGAAGGCAACTGCCACAGGGGCCTGCTTAAAGATATGGTAAAGAGGAAGAAGGCTTAACGGGAAAGTTGTCATTCTGAGGAGCCGAAGGCGACGAAGAATCTCATGACTTGCTAAGCTCCGGGATTCTTCCCCTTCGCTTAGCTCAGGGCTTCGGCTCACGCGCTCAGAATGACAGACTGAAATAGTTTTTCAGCAGCCTTTCTCAGACAATATAAAAAAGGCCCCGGTACGGTTGCTGCTCCTGTACCTGGGCCTTTTTTATTTACCGGAGATGGAGTGGGGTTAGGTTACGTTTAAGCCGCCTTCTTCTCTCCTTCTATCTCGACTTTGACCTTTTTGGGAAGGGCCTCCGCCTTTGCGGGCATCGCAAGTTCGAGCACACCGTTCCTGTAAGTCGCGTGCACGTTGGCCGTATCCACGCCCTCCGGCAGGGTTATCGACCTCTCAAAGCCGCCGAAAGAGGTCTCGTGGAACAGATAACCGCCTTTCTTCTCCTCCCATTCAGCCTTCCGCTCCCCCCTGATGGTGAGGACATTGCCGGCTATGGAGATGTCAACGCTCTTCGGGTCTACCCCCGGGATATCCGCATGCACCATAAGCTGGTTATCCTTCATATAACAGTCAAGCGCAGGATACCATTCTCCCCTGAACTCCCTCCTGAAAAGCCCTGTCGGGGTCAGGCTGCCGAAGACCCTTCTGAAGAAGTCGTCCATATCCCTCTGGATAGTGGACAGTTCCCTGAAAGGCTCCCATTTCCTGATATCTGCCATATACATCACCTCCGTAAAATCGGCTTTTTTCCCCACTTCATCCCTTTTTTACCTACTTAAAGTATATCCCGGATAAAGGTTCTGTCAAGATGGGGTGGGAGTAAAGTACAGGAAAAACAAATGGTTGCGATACCATTGGGGTTTGTGAAAAACAAGACGGGTTCAGGTTAAAACCTGAACCCGCAAATAGGTTTGTCATTCTGAGGAGCCGAAGGCGACGAAGAATCTCGTGCCCCTGTCAGCTCCGGGATTCTTCCCCTTCGTTTAGCTCAGGGCTTCGGCTCACGCGCTCAGAATGACTGATTGAAGTAGTTTTTCCGCAAAAGGCTGCTACTCCGAAATTGTCACCCTGTTCCTGCCTGCCTCCTTGGAGGCGTACATCGCGGAGTCGGCCCTTTTTATGAGCTCATCCCGTATCTCTTTTACGCCCTTGCCCAAATCTATCGCGTTTATCGAGACTATGCCGATCGAGCTTGTTATATGCCCTTTTAATTTGACGGCCTTGCCCCCGGGGTAGCGGTTCCTGAGGAAGACGAACCCCTCTATGGCCTTTCTCAGGTCCTCGGAGTATTTCGCGGCCCTGTCCTCGTGGACGTCCGGCAGTATTATTATAAACTCGTCCCCGCCGTAGCGGGCGGCGGTGGAGGAAGGCGCCCACGTGAGGGACTCCGAAAGTATCGTCCCCATCTCGGTCAGGACCCTGCTCCCGGCAAGATGGCCGTGGGTGTCGTTGACCTCCTTGAACCTGTCAAGGTCGAGGAATATCAGGCTCAAGGGGGAGTTTTTCCTGACGGACTTTGCCACGTCCTTCGTGAGCCGGTCGTAGAAGTACCTGTCGTTGAATAGCCCGGTCAGGTTGTCTTTTATGGAAAGCTCTCCGAACCTCCTCGCGTCAAGGGAGTTCTGTATGAGCGTCGATGTGTACTCGGCGAAAATTTTGAGCAGCTGCAGGTCCGTCTGGTCGAAATCTATATGGTTCAAGCGGTTTATGAGCTCGATGACCCCTATGTTGACGCCTTTTATCATGATAGGCGCGCAGACGATGGACTTCGTCTGGAACTTCGTCTTCTTGTCTATGGCCGAATAGAAGTTGTCGTCCTCTCTGACCTTCTTGCTTATGTAGGGCTTGCCGGTCGTATAGGTGCGCCCGGCTATGCCGAGGCCGATGGGGAGCGTGGTCTCCACGAGGGCGGCCGAGCCCTTGCCGAAGCAGGCCACGAAATACAGGAGCCCGGTCTTCTCCTTGTTCTGGTTCAATACCGGGTCGTCAAGGAGTATGGAGCCGGACTCCGACGGGACGAACCTGTTCGCCCAGGAGAGGATCTCCTTGAGCATCTGCTTGAGGTCTACGTTCTCCGGCCTGTACTCGTCTTTTCTCTTTCTTTCGAGTATCTTGTCGAGTATGTGCTTGGGCGCGATATTTATGCGCATCCCGCGGCCTCTCCTTCTGTAGAAAAACCCGCTTGTCCAGGCGGCGAAAGCGCGCCGCCCAAGCCAAAAATATACAACAGGAACAGGGGTTTTACAAGGGATTTTAATAAAACGGGAGGCTGGAAACGGGGGCCTGATGGGGGAGCGCCTTACTCCACGAAGTCCACGTCCATGATGTGGGTCGAGCAGGAGATGCAGGGGTCGTAGGCACGGACAAGTGTCTCCACGGACCTGCTTATCTCGGATTTGTGCCTGTCGAGTATCGTGGGCACATAGGCCCGCAGGTCCGCCTCTATCGAGCGGAGGTTCTGGGCCGTGGGGATTATGCAGTTGGCCTCCTCTATGACCCCGTCTTTGTTTATCCGGTACTCGTGGTAGAGCGTGCCCCTCGGGGCCTCGACGATGCCTATGCCCCTGCCCCAGGCTTTTGGTTTCGCAAGCGGCTCAGGTTTGGGACCCAATTCAAGGAGGCTGTCTATGAGCCCGATAGAGTCCTCGGTAATGTGGAAGCACTCTATAAGCTGAGCGACGTTGTTCATGAACGGGTTGAATGATAGACGGGTAAGCCCGGCGGCCTTTGCCGCGGCCCTTGCGCGTGGCCGTAGCTGCCTGAAGTTGTTGTTAATGCGCGCCAGAGCGCCCACCATGAACGTCCCTTTGTCCGTCATTGCGTGCTTGGCGCTCGAATGGGCTACGATGTACTCTTTAATCTTTTCCGTATACTCGCCGGGGTCTATGGCGTAGCCGAGGCTCGATACGGGCTCCCCGCCGTAGAGGGCGTACTCGCCTCTGGCTTTCAGCGAGATGAACTCCCGCTCTTTGGAAAATTCCGGCACCGGGATGGAGTTCAGGAATCCGAGCGTATACTCAAGCCCGGAGACCGACTCCTCAAGGAGGCCCTTTAGCCTCTTTAGCTCCGACGGCTTCGGGGTGAAGACGACGCCCCCGGGGAAGAGCGAGATCGGGTGGATGTGCCTGCCCCCCACTACCGAGCAGATGTCGTTCGCGAGCCTCTTCAGCTCCAGCCCGGTCTTTGCCATCGGCGGGTGCGAGCTTAGGAGCGGCACTATCGAGCCCGCGCCCACGAGGTCGGGCAGGACCAGGAAGAAGAGGTGGAGTATATGGCTCTGGAGGACCTCCCCGTTGAAGGCGAGCTTCCTTAAAAGCTCGGACTGCCTCGATATCTTCATGCCCATAGCCGATTCCACGGCCTTCAGCGAGGCGGAGGTATGGCTTACGGCGCATATCCCGCATATCCTCGACATTATGTGCTGGGCCTCGTCGAAGCGCCTGCCCCGGAGCATCGCCTCGAAAAAGCGCGGGGACTCGATTATCTCAAGGCGCAGCTCCTTTATACGGCCCTTTTTCACGTCTATGACGATATTGCCGTGGCCCTCGACCCTCGTTATCTCGTGTATCTTTATGTTGAGGTCTTTTTTCATCGATTACCCTTTTGAGTCCGCGCCTTCCTGCACCTGCCGTAAAGGTCGAGCATCTTCATGACCCCATCCACGGTAAGGCCGTATCTCTTCAACGTCTCAGCGTGCGCCTGCGTGTTCGGGTTATCGACAGGCCCCCGGCAGCCCCAGCAGTACGTCCCGTAGGTTACGCATACAGCGTCGCACCCGGCCCTCGTGATTGGCCCCAGACAGCGCATCCCCTTCTCGAAGACGCAGATATTCCCGGCGAGCTTGCAGTCTACGCATACGGGGTGGTTGGGTATCTCCGGACTTTTCCCGAGGAGGAGCGAGGTCAATACCGATAAAAACTCTTTCTTTGGTATCGGACAGCCGTGGATGTAATAGTCTACCTTGACAATCGAATCTATCGGCATCACGGGAATGGTATCGAGTATGGGGTATCTTGAGGCGCCCTTTCCGTAGACTATCTTCTTTACCTCTTCCATGGGAAAGCGGTTCTTGAGGCAGTTAAGCCCGCCGGTGGAGGAGCACGCGCCGAGGGCTACTACGACCTTTGCCTTTTTCCTTATCTTTTTGAGCTTCTTTATCTCCTCTTTCCTGCTGATCGAGCCTTCGACAAAGGCTATGTCGTAGTCGTCGCTCTTCCCGGTCATAGCCTCCCTGAAGTTGACGATATTGACGAGGCTCAGGATGTCAGGCAGCTCTTTTTCGCAGGAAAGGACGGCCAGCTGGCACCCCTCGCAGCAGGTGAATGAGAAGAAGGCGACTTTTGGTTTTTCTCCGTTCATTATATTTTCTTTTTTTGTTCTGGTTTCAGGCTAAATAGTTGATACTCTTATAAAATCTTAACATAAAGGTATTATGTTGTAAAATGAAAGGGCTGCGTCATTTTGCCGAATTACAGTATATCGTATCCATTAAGGTTTTCCACCGGAAGACGGAATTATGCGCTGGACAAAAAGGAGATAAAGATATATTTTTTATTGAAGGCTCTAAAAATTGTTCTTTTTCCTGATCTCTGTGTCAGGGCGAAAATAAAAATGCTCACATATTACCATATATGCTCCGCTTTTTATTTCCGCCCTTCCTTGACCTCAGAAAAAATACCTAATTTTTAGAGGCACCCTGAAATATGACAATGAAGACTTTGAACTATTGCGTCATAGGCACCGCGGGCCACATCGACCACGGCAAGACCTCGCTCGTAAGAGCCCTGACCGGCATCGATACGGACAGGCTCCCGGAGGAGAAAAAGAGGGGGCTGACGATAGACCTCGGCTTTGCCCACCTCGACCTCGATACCAAAGAGGGCAGGGTGAGGGCCGCGATAGTCGACGTGCCGGGCCACGAGCGGTTCATAAGGAACATGCTCGCCGGGACTACCGGGATAGACTTCGTCCTCTTCGTCGTGGCGGCCGACGACGGCGTTATGCCCCAGACAAGGGAGCACCTCGACATAGTGCGCCTCCTCGGAATAAGAAAGGGCATATTCGCGGTAACGAAGAAGGACCTCGTAAGCGATGAAAGGGTAGCCGAGGTAAAGACCGGGGTCGAGTCCCTTCTGAAAAATACCGTTCTCGAAGGCTCTCCGATAATCCCGGTATCAACGGTCACCGGGGACGGCATCGAGGCGCTTAAAGACCTCATAAGGCAAAATATCGGCATTGGCGGGAGGGCCGGGGAGGACGGCTTTTTCAGGCTCCCTATAGACCGCTCCTTTACGATAAAGGGCTTCGGCACTGTCGTTACCGGGACTGTGGCATCAGGGTCTATCAGAAAAGGCGATGAGGCGGTCTGCTTTCCGGGAGGGGAGCGGGTAAAGGTCAGGGGCATGCAGAGCCTTTACAGGGAGGTGGACACGGCGTCCGCGGGGCAGAGGGCGGCCCTTAACATAAGCGGGGTCAGCCATAATGAGATAAGGCGCGGCTTTACACTGGCATCCCCGGAATTGAAGGATATCGCGCTCCTTAAAAATTTGAGCCTCGACTGCTCCTTCGAGTTCGTCGAGGGCGCGAAGGTAAAAAAAGGCCAGCTCCTCAAGGTACACCACCTTACTGACGAGTCCCTGGCCACGATACGGTTTCAAAACAAGAAAGGCTCCGCAGCCTGCGGTAAGGTCTTTGGCAGGCTTAAGCTTAGAAAGCCGCTCCTTGCCTTGAGGGGCGACAGGTTCATATTGAGGGACCCGGCGCTCAACTCGACCGTCGGGGGAGGGGAGGTGGCGTGGCCGTATTTCTCAAAAGACCTCATGCCAAGGCTTGAGGATATTGAGCGGCCCCCCCATGGAGATGGGCTTGAAGACGGGCTTAATAAGGCGCTTAACAATAGGGCCGGGGCCGATATCGCGAGCCTGTGCCTGATGCTCAACGTTAAAAGGGACGCGCTTGCCCCGGCGCTTAAAGATACCGGCCTTTATATCTCCGGCGGTTACGTCCTTAACTCGAAAAAGGTCGGCGAGATAAAGGGCAGGGCTTTGGAGGCTATAAGGGAGTTCCATAGCTTGCGGCCCATGGAGCCGGGGATAAGGGAAGAGGAGCTTTTCAAGGGGCTTAAAAATTTGTTGTCCGCTCCCTCCAATGACAGGACAGGCATATTCAGGGAGATAATAGACGGGCTTATCGGGGATAACGGGATAAAAAGAGAGGGGAGCATAATAAGGCTTTCGGCTTACAGGCCCGAGGCCAGGGGCGAGGACGTGAAGATAGAAGAGGCGATAAGGAGGTTGTTTTCAAAAGGCTTTGTCCCGCCGCTCCCGGAAGAGGTCGCGAAGCTACCGCACGGCAAGAAGGATATCGAGCGGGTATTTTCATATATGCAAAGGAACGGCTTTATAGTAAAACTAAAAGAGGGGAGCTTCATCTCAACGGACGCGCTCAAGATATCGAAGGAAAGGCTCCTTACGCACATGAAGGCGAAGGGGTCCATAAAGGCGGCCGAGTTCAGGGACCTCCTGGGGTGCGGCAGGAAGCTCGCGATAGAGATACTCGAGTATTTCGATAAAGAGAAAGTCACGCTGAGGGCAGGGGATTCGAGGACGCTAAGATAATTTTACCTAAGGGTGCCTCTAAAAATCAGGAATTTTTTCTGAAGTCAAGGAAGGGCGGAAATAAAAAGCGCAGCATATATGTTAATATGTGAGCAATTTTATTTCCGCGCTGACGCAGAGGTCAGGAAAAAGAACAATTTTTAGAGGTAGCCTTAAGAGACTTGAATGGCGAAAGACGTTTTAAGGATACTCAAGGGCTTCTGCATCGGCTTCACCGCTACGGCCCTTATTATCATATACACCCCATTGGCGAATATTCTCGCCAATAAGCTTATAATGGAGCCCGAGCTTAAGAAGGCCGACCTTGTGGCCGTCCTCGGCGGAGGGGCGTATACAAACGGCGTGCTCGGCGGGGCCTCGAACGAGAGGCTCCTTCACGGGCTTATACTCTACAGGCAGGGCTTCGCCCGGAGGATAATATTCTCCGGCGGCACTATCGCCTCACGGTCAAAAAAGCTTTTGCACACCCTCTCCCGTTCTGGCGGCGGCACGGGTGACGTGAATATCTCCGAGGCCGATATCATGGACGACATCGCCAAAAATTTAGGCGTGCCGGAGAACGAGAGCGTCTCCGACCCCGTATCGACCAACACGTACGAGAACCTCGTGGACATAAAAGAGTACATGCAGAGGAACGCTTTAAAGACCTGTATCCTCGTCACCTCGCCGACGCACATGTACAGGGCGTATGCGATAGCCAGAAAGCTCGGCATGGAGTGCTCGCCCGTGCCGGTGAAGGACTATACGGGACTGCGCACCTCCGGCATCGACAGGCTCTCGCTCCTGAGGGAGACGCTGCATGAGTACGCGGCCATAGCGCTCTACAAGGCCTACGGGTACATATAATGAACATGGGCAAGAAGATAAAGCTGACGAGCTGGGCGAGCTGCGCGGGTTGAGCGGCCAAGATAGGCCCTCAGGCCCTGGCGCAGGTCCTGCGCCAGCTACCGTTACAGCACGACCCGGACCTGCTCGTGGGCATGGAGAACGCCGATGACGCGGGGGTCTACAGGATATCGGAAGATTCGGCTATCGTGAACACGCTCGATTTCTTCCCCCCCATAGTCGACGACCCGTATGACTTCGGGCAGATAGCCGCGGCCAACGCCCTGAGCGACGTCTACGCCATGGGCGGGACCCCCCGGCTCGCGATGAACATCGTCTGCTTCCCGAAGGAGCTGGACGTGGAGATACTGAACGAGATACTCAAAGGCGGCCTCGATAAGATACACGAGGCCGGTGCGCTGCTCCTTGGCGGCCATTCCGTCGAGGACAGCGAGATAAAATACGGCCTGTCCGTAACTGGCTTTGTCGACCCTAAAAAGGTCAAGGCCAACAGCGGCGCAAAAGCCGGGGACGTCCTGATACTCACGAAGCCCATAGGCGTCGGGGTCATCACAAGCGCGGTGAAGGCCGGGAAGCTCGGATACGCCGAAGCGCATAGCGCCCTTTCGAGCATGAAGACGCTCAATAAGGCCTCGTCCCGCGTAATGGTAGAGGCCGGGGCAAGCGCCTGCACGGACGTAACGGGCTTCGGTCTGATCGGGCACGCGATGGAGATGGCGAAGGCCTCTGGCGTGAACATCGTAATAGACTCGTCTTCCGTCAAGGTCTTCCCCGAGGCCCTTGCTCTTGTTAAAAAGAGGTCCTGCAGGCCGCGCTCTATCGCGGGGGTCAGGGATTTCCTTTCAGGGGATGTCATAAAGGGCGGGATAGATGAACCCCTCGAGATGCTGATGTACGACCCCCAGACCTCGGGGGGGCTTCTCATCTCGATGGCCGATGAAAAGGCCCAAGCGCTGTTGGACAGGCTCCGCGGCGAGGGCATTGATGCGTTCACGGCGGGGAAGGTGGTCAACAGGGAGGACGGCTGGAGGATAAGGCTCGAATAGAGGCAGACTAAAAATCGTAAGGAGGAAAAATGGGGCTCAACAACGTCAATACCGAAAAGCTCGAAGCGACCGTAAAAGAATTCCAGAAAGACCTGTCAAAGGCGAAAAAGGTCAACAAGGTCGAGGGCGACTGGAACCCCGGCAAGGGGAGCCAGTTCAGGGCCACTGTGCAGTTCGAGGGCGGCAAGGCGACGCTCGAGGCCGACCAGCCGTCTTTCCTCGGCGGCGGGGGCACCCAGCCGGGGCCGATGATATACTGCCTCTACGGCTCCGCGTCGTGCTATGCCGCGACTTTCGCCACAATGGCGGCGATGGAAGGGATAACGCTTAAGAAGCTCAAGATAATTGCCGAGAGCTCGATGGACTTCTCGAAGGTATTCGGCCTGTCGGACAACCCGATAGCCGGGAAGGTCAAGTTCACGCTCTTCGTCGAGAGCGACGCCCCGGCCGAGAAGATAAAGAAGCTCGAAGATATCTCGAAAGAGAGGTGCCCGGCCGTCTACTGCCTCACGAACGCGATCCCGTTGGAGACTGAGCTGAAGATAGGGTGAAACGGACGGGGCGCGCTGCCGCGCGCCCCGGAAAGCTCACTTCGCAGGGACGAACGCGTCCTTTAAGGGCAGTAGCGTCATCCTGCCGCTTTTGAAGTCCCTGTCTTCCCTTTTGTAGAAGTCCTTCAGCCTCTTTATGCCTTCCTCCTCGTTCCCGTTGCCGTGGACGAGTATAATGGAGCCCTGTCCCGGCTCCTCGCCTTTCGCGAGCCACGCGCCGGAGCCGACGGGGATAAGCGAGAGCGCCTTCAGCTTCTTAAGGAGCGCGTTGCTCGATACCAGCCCCGGAAATCTGAAGAACGGCGAAGGGGTTATCCCCTTTTCGATCATCAGCATCTCGTCTTTCAGTATCTCCTGCTCGATGTCAGCGCCCTTTGTGAGCATGAAGTCCTCTTCGAGCCGTTCCTTCCCGGCGTAGGGGTGCGAGTACGTGTGGTTTATCCATGTCACCTTCAGCCTGCCGGACTTTTCGTTCTTCAGTATCCACTCGAATTCGTCGCTGTGCCTCTCGATCCATAACCCGGATATCGCTATCGCTATAGGCGCTGGCACGGACTTGAACTGTGGCAGGGAGAGGGTGGATTCGAAGAGGTCCTTATCGAAGACCTTTTTTGACGGGCACATATCGATTGTCAAGAATACGCCTTGAGCTGCCCCGCCCTCCTTTATGCCCATGTTCTGAATCCCGTCCTGATGCGACGTATACCTGTCGAGCGCCTTCAAGAAGGGGGTCTTCTCCATCTCTTCTATTTTTACATCCCCATTAAGCCCCGCGTCCCCTGCCTCTTTTACGGTTGTTTCGAAAGAATAAGGGTCGAGAGAGAGGATGTAGCCTTTCCCCTTGCGCTCGAACTGCCGCACGGCTATCTTTATCGCCTTGCCTTCGTAGTACGGCCTGAATACCGGCCTGTAGTCCGAGATATCGGCGGCGAAGAGCGGGGCGCATGAAAGGAGAAAGAAAAGAATGAGGAAGAAAGGGGCTCTGAGGGCGGGTCTTTTCATCTGCGGCCTCCGGCGGTTAATACATTATCCACATCAATAATAGAGGCGTCGTGAAGATGCTTATAAAGGTGCTCATGGCGACTATCGAGGCTACGAGGTCGCTATGCAGGTTGTACCTGTGGCTTACGACAAAGTTGATGACCGCCGACGGCATGCCGGATGAGAGGAGTATTATCTTCCTGTTGAGCCCCTCGATGCCCAGAAAGGTTATCACCAGGTAGGCTATGGCCACGCCTCCGGCTATCCTTATTACAGACCCGGCGACCGATATCCACGGGTAGGAGAGTTTGGCGGAATAAAGCCTGTAGCCGAGGCTCACCTGCATTATGGGGATGGTGGCGGCCCCGAGCATGTCAACGGTCGTGATAACCGGGCCGGGCAGCCTTACGCCGCTTAAGTTGAGCGCTATCCCTATGACGGATGAGTAGATGAGCGGGAGCTTGAACATCTCGGAAAAGCCGCCTTTGCCCTTGGCTATGTAGATGCCGAGGGAATAGACAAGGAGGCTTATGGCGATATAGTACAGTATCGCCACCGTCAGCCCGTCCTGCCCGAAGGCCAGCAGGGCCAGCGGGAAAGACATGTTCCCGGAGTTCATGAACATCGCCGGGAGGTAAAAGCCCTTAAGGTCCCGCCGCTTTATCGCGCCCAGGTATATGTAGCTAAGGACGCCGGTGCCAACGACCACGATAAACGCCGAGACCGCTACTATCGTGAGGTCGCCCGTCACGATGGGTTTCCTTGCAAGGGACGATATGACGAGCGCGGGTATCGTAATGTAAAGGAGGACCTCGATTATCGGCTCAAGGCTAATCTTCTTGAAGTTGGCGAAGAGGTAGCCGACCCCTATTATGCAGAATACAGGGAAGACTACGGAGAGGACCTTTAGAATAGGCATGGGCTACCTCTAAAAATTGTTCTTTTTCCTGACCTCTGCGTCAGCGCGGAAATAAAAATGTACATATTGCTGCGTTTTTTATTTCCGCCCTTCCTTGACTTCAGAAAAAATTCCTGATTTTTAGAGGCATCCCAAAGTAGAAAGGCGGGAAAAGGGAGCGGAACTACTCCCTTTCCACCTCTATGAGGGTCTCGTCGGGGTTTACAGAGTCCCCGATCTTTACGAGTATCTTTCTGACGACGCCGCTTATGGGGGTATGGACCTCGTTCTCCATCTTCATGGCCTCGACCGTCAGGACCGTGTCCCCCTCCGATACCTTCGTGCCGACGGAGACCTTTATCGAGGTGACCTTGCCGGGTATCGGCGTGGTAACGTCGCCCTCCTTGCGGGCCTTTGGCCTGCTCGACTGGGTTATCGAAGGCCGCTCTATCTCTCCGGCGGTAGTCGGGATTATCTCCGTAAGGGATTCTATCATCACCTCTTCGAGGCGGTTGTCAACGGATATGAAGAACGGCCTCTTGCCCTCGACCTTGTGCCCGGCCCCGGCCACCTTTATCCTGTATGACTCCCCGTGCAGGGTCACGTTGAACTCGCTCGGCGCGAGGTGCGGCACGACGTGGGCCTCCTCGCGTCTTTCCTCCTTCTGCGGCTCAAGCGGCTCGGGCGAGAGCTTCCCCGCCTCCCTCTGCTCGAAGAACTCAAGGGCCACTATGGGGAAGAGCGCGTAGGAGAGTATGTCCTCGATAGTCTTGGCCTTGCCGTCTATCTCCCTCATGAGCTTGTCGAGCTCCGGCTCAAGGAGGTCGGCGGGCCTGCAGGTAATCGGTTTTTCATTACCTATGGCCTTCTTGCGCGCCTCCTCGTCCACCTGCCCCGGGGGCCTGCCGTAAAGGCCCTTGAAGTAGTTGCGCGTCTCGCTCGTTATGACCTTGTACCTCTCTCCCATGAGCACGTTCAGGGTAGCCTGCGTGCCGACGACCTGGCTCGTGGGGGTGACCAGCGGCGGGTAGCCCATGTCCTTCCTTACCCTCGGGATCTCCTCATAGACGTCGTTCATCTTGTCGAGCGCGTTCTGTTCCTTCAACTGGTTGGCGAGGTTCGATATCATGCCGCCCGGTATCTGGACGACGAGGGTCTTCGTGTTTATCGCTGTATACTCGCTCTCGAACCTCTTGTACTTCTTCCTCACTTCCCTGAAGTGGTCGGCGATGTCGGACAGGAGCGCGAGGTCGAGCCCCGTGTCGTAGGGCGTGTCCCTGAGGGCCGCCACGATGCTCTCGGTCGGCGGCTGAGAAGTGCCGGAGGCGAGGCTTGAAAGGGCCGTGTCTATTATCGACGCGCCAGCCTCTATCGCCTTCAGGTAGCTCATGGCCGCAAGGCCGGACGAGTCGTGCGAGTGTATGTGTATCGGGACCTTTATCTTCTCTTTAAGCTTGGTGACGAGGTCGAAGGCGGCCCAGGGCGTAAGGAGGCCGGCCATGTCCTTTACGCAGATGGTGTCCGCGCCCAGGGACTCGAGCTTCAACGCCATGTCGACGAAGCCCTCGTGCGTATGCACCGGGCTCGTGGTGTAGCAGATGGTGGCCTCCACCATGGCCCTCGCGTCCTTGGCGGCCTTCATGGCCACCTCTATGTTCCTTATGTCGTTCAGCGCGTCGAATATCCTGAATACGTCGATGCCGTTCTTCGCGGCGCGCTCAACGAACTTCCTTACGACGTCGTCCGGGTAGTGCCTGTAGCCGACGAGGTTCTGCCCGCGGAGCAACATCTGGAGCCTCGTATTGGGGATCGCCTTCCGGAGGAGCTTGAGCCTCTCCCACGGGTCTTCCTTCAGGAACCTCAGGCATGCGTCGAAAGTCGCCCCGCCCCATACCTCGAGCGACCAGTACCCGACCTTGTCGAGCAGAGGCGCCATCTCGAGCATGTCGGCGGTCCTCATGCGGGTGGCAAGGAGCGACTGGTGAGAGTCCCTGAGGACCGTATCGGTTATATACGTCCTTACGTCTTTCTTTTTGGCGTTGGACGGCTTCGTCTTGTTTTTGTTAGGCATTGTGCAAGCTCCGTTATCAGGCTGCTGAAAAAGTCCATCTGCTTCGTTGTCTTCACCTTGTCACAACGTAAGGAGTACGCCTCATTCCTAAGCTCCCCTATTTCAGTGGGGGCCTCGCATCTGGAGCTTTTTGAGCAGCCTGAACAAATTCCGAGTTTTTCAGCAACCTGTTAAGCCTATAAGCCGTGGTGCGCGGCTATGGCCGCCGATATGGCCGCCACGAGGTCCGTGGGCTCGCCGTACTCGTCGTAGTTCATAAGCTCGGGCTTCCTGTCGATGTAGCCGGTGTCGAAATTTCCAGCCTTGAAGTCAGGGTCCTTCATTATGTTCTTGAGGAAGAGTATCGTGGTCTTCACGCCCCGGATAACGAACTCGTCGAGGCACCTGTGCATCCGCGCGACGGTCTCCTCCCACGTCGAGCCCCGCACGACGAGCTTCACCACGAGGGAATCGTAATAGCTCGGTATGATGAAGTCCTTGTATATCGCGCCGTCAATCCTTACGCCTATGCCGCCGGGCGAGTAGTAGGCGGTCACCCTGCCGAAGGACGGGAAGAAGTTGTTCTTCGGGTCCTCGGCGCATATCCTGCACTCCATGGCGTACCCGGTTATCCTCACGTCCTCCTGCTTGAAACCCAGCGGCTTGCCCGCGGCTATCTCTATCTGCTTCTTGACAAGGTCGATGCCCGTGGCCTCTTCGGTTATCGGGTGCTCGACCTGTATCCTCGTGTTCATCTCCAGGAAGTAGAAGTTCCTGTCGTGGTCAACGAGGAACTCCACGGTCCCGGCATTGGTATAATTGGCGGCTTTGGCGGCCTTTATCGCGGCCTCTCCCATCCGCCTGCGTAAGTCGTCGTCGAGCATGAGGGACGGGGTTATCTCTATGAGCTTCTGGTGCCTTCTCTGTATCGAGCAGTCCCTCTCGCCGAGGTGGACGGTGGTGCCCTGCTTGTCCGCGAGTATCTGGAACTCTATGTGGTGGGGTCTTTCCAGAAACTTTTCGAGGAAGACCTCCGAGACCCCGAACGCGGCCGCGGATTCCTTCCGGGCGGTCGAGATGGAAGCTACGAGCTCTTCTTTATTGCGCGCCACCCGGAGCCCCCTGCCTCCTCCACCGCCCGAGGCCTTTATCATGACCGGGTAGCCTATCTTTTCGGCGAAGGCTACGGCCTCGTCGACGTCCTTTATGGAGTTCTCGGTGCCGGGCAGTATCGGGACCCCGGCCTTCTTCATCATCTTCCGGGCCATGACCTTGTCTCCCATCTCGGAGATGGTCTTGCTCGTGGGGCCGATGAAGGTGATGCCCTTTTTCTCGCACAGGAGCGGGAACCTCGGGTTCTCGGACAGGAACCCGTAGCCGGGGTGTATCGCGTCAACGCCTATCTTCGTGGCAAGGTCGACGAGGCGGTGGATGTTCAGGTAGCCCTGTATGGGGCCGGGGCCCACCATGTAGGATTCGTCCGCCTTCTTTACGTAAAGCGAGGTCGCGTCCTCTTCGGAATAGATGGCCGCGGTAGGGATATCGAGTTCCTTGCAGGCCCTTATTATCCGGGAGGCTATCTCGCCCCTGTTGGCTATGAGTACTTTCTTGAATAATCCCATATTAGGGCTTCCAGCGTTTATTTACGGCAAACGATTATTTAGCCAATATTCGTCAAATAAGTCAAGGAAAATACGGTGGTTAAACCGCCGCCGCCTTCATATAGGCCACGGCGTCCCTGAGCCTGCGTAACGTCATGTCTTTTCCCATGGCGTCTATCATCTCGAATATGCCGGGGCTGACGGTCGTGCCCGTTAGCGCCACCCTTACGGGCTGGGCGAGCTTGCCCAGTTTAAGCCCCTTTTCATCGAGTATGGAGTTGAAGGCCGCCTCTACCGATTTAACCGTGAACTCAGTAAGCCCTCCGAGCCTGACGATCAGGGTATTGAACAATTCGACGTTGTCAGGGGTCAGGAACTTCTGCGCTGCCTTGGGGTCGTATTCGGCCTTTTCCTTGAAATAAAAGGCCGCTCCCTCCGCCAGTTCCTTTAATGTCTTCGCCCGCTCCCTGAGGGTAGCTATTATTTTTTGGAGCCTTTCGTCTCCCCCAACGTCGAGCCCCAGCTCCTTGAAAAACGGGACGACGAGCCTGCCGAGCTCTTCGGGGGGCGTCTCCTTTATGTAGTGCTGGTTGAGCCAGAGAAGCTTTTCGGGGTTAAAGACGCCCGAGGACTTCCCGACGTTGTCCAGCGAGAACTTTTCTATAAGCTCTTCGATGGAGAATATCTCCTGGTCCCCGGACGACCAGCCGAGCCTCGCGAGGTAGTTCACGAGCGCGTGCGGCAGGTACCCCATCTCTTTGTA
The DNA here is from genome assembly GCA_016219015.1 of Deltaproteobacteria bacterium. Classification (GTDB taxonomy): domain Bacteria; phylum Desulfobacterota; class GWC2-55-46; order GWC2-55-46; family GWC2-55-46; genus JACRCL01. The sequence goes on along the minus strand of JACRCL010000003.1, from coordinate 32,229 downwards.
AGCCATTACCGAGGTAGCCCCGTGACGCTTGCTCAAGCGGGTCTTGTCCGAGCCGAGTATCATGGGCAGGTGCGCGAATACCGGCAGCTCATGTCCGAGAGCCCTGTACAGGAGTATCTGCTTCGGCGTGTTGTTGATATGGTCGTCCCCCCTTATGACGTGTGTTATGTCCATCGTGGCGTCGTCCGCAACGACGCAGAAGTTGTACGTTGGGGTGCCGTCGCTACGGAGTATTATAAGGTCCTCGATAGAGGCGTTGTCGAAGGATATCGGCCCCTTTATGACGTCGTTGAAGTCCGTCGTCCCCGGCAAGACCCTGAACCTCAGCGCGAAGGGCTTGTCGAGCGGCTCTTTTATGTTCGCGCACCTGCCGTCGTATTTCGGGGGCCTGCCCTCCTTGAGGGCAGCCTCTCTTCTGGCTTCGAGCTCGGCGGGCGTGCAGTAACAGCGGTAGACGAGCCCCTTTTCAAGGAGCTCATAGGCGTATTTCCTGTAGAGGTCGAACCTCTGGCTCTGGAAAACCGGGCCCTCGTCCCAATTTAGCCCGAGCCACTCCATGCCGTCGAGTATGGCCTGTATCGATTCCTTTGTCGAACGGGCCACGTCGGTATCCTCGATCCTCAGGACAAAGGCCCCCTTGTGGTTTTTCGCGAACAGCCAGTTGAAAAGGGCCGTTCGCGCGCCTCCTATGTGGAGGTATCCCGTGGGGCTTGGCGCAAAACGCGTGCGGACTTTCAATAGGAACTCCTCTTGAAGGCTTTGATTTAAAAGGGTTTCTTCATGGAAAATGGCCGGATAAATATTAACAGAAGCCGCCGGGAATGTAAAGGAATTGGAGGGGTGCCACCTTGACAGCCTCCCGAAACCCGATAACCTTATAAAAAAACAAGGCAGGCCCCTGAACGGGGCCGGGTAATCGATGAATTGACATGAAAAAGAGGTTACTGCTGCTCTTTGCCGCCGGACTGCTATCTTTAAGTTTTGCGCCGCGCGTAACGGCGTGCGATACCGCCTGTCCGCTCCCCCACGCAAGCCGTTGGGACAAGCTGGTAGAGAAGAGCTTCGGCCTGCCCAGGGGGCTCGGCATTAAGCTCATGACCGAGGAGAAATGGGAGGAGCAGAAAAAGATAATGTTCCGGATGTCCCGGCAAGAAAGGCAGGAATACAAGAACTCGATGCACCAAAAGCTTGTCGAGGCGGCGAATGAAAAAGGGTTAGCCGTCCCACAGGCAAGAAGAACAACGGCGCCAGACAAGGGAAGGGACTTCAACAGGCCCTTCGTCTACGCGGCAAAGCAATCCCCCGCCGCCTCTGCAACGCCCTTTACTGAATAATTATCCCGGCGTACCCGACTACCTGCCTTAAGTCCCCGCTCACCTCGCCCGAGGTGGAATACTTTACGAGCCTGGCCGATTTGGCCCCGAGGCGCCTTGCCGCGGTCAGCGCTATGGCCGCGGGGATGACCCCGCACATGCTTATGTCCTTCCTTGCGGCCACCTTCAGCAGGCCTATCGGGTCGAGCTTAAGCACTTCATCTATCGCGAGCCTGTCCTTTTCCCTTGTCCTCGCCTCAGTCTCGTAGTGGTTCATATCCGAGCTTACGGCGATTAAAACATCCTTGCCGAAGGCCGAGATGGCTTTGGCAATCGATGCGCCCATCTCAGCGCATTCGTCCGCGTTGGCCTGCATCACCGTGACAGGCACTATCGAGGCCTTTTTATTGAGGCTATGGATGAACGGGAGCTGGACTTCGAGGGAGTGCTCCATCAGGTGCGCGGCCGGGTCGGCTGAAAAGAGCCCGGAAGAGTCGAGGATGGCCCCCGAAAGCTCCGTGTCCACCTGCACTGACCCGATCGGCATCTCCCACGCGCCGTCCGCCATTACGGCCGCATTCTCCCCAAGTCCTGTGTGGTTAGGCCCGATGAGGACGACGGTATCGGGGATGATGACGGAGGAGTAGACCTGCCCGGCAACGGCCCCTGAATAGACGTACCCGGCGTGGGGCGCAATGACGGCTATGGCCCGTTCTTTGACCGATTTGACAAGGAACTTCTCCACGGCGCTTTTAAGCAGCGCGGGCTCGTCAGGGTAAAACCTACCGGCAACGCATGGCTTTCTTATCATTTTCGGACCGGTTTTCACGCTAAAATGCCCCCTCTTGGATAAAAATCTTATCAGATGGCGGTCTGATTGTAAAGGGCCGGAAAACCGGGGTTTTCGGGGGTTTTCGGCAGGATGTTACGGATGTCACATACTTTGACTTCCGCCATGATACAAAATATGCTTAAGAAGTGAGGACGTGTGTCCTTTTGCCGGTATCCAATTTGAAATCCAAGGGCTGAAGGGGAGGGTGGCCGATACCTAAAAAAGTCTCCGGAACAAGGAGGGTTTATGAATATCTCGGGAGGGCTGTGGATGAGGCCGTTGACGTTCAAGGTTTTGCTCGCCTTTGCGCTGTTTTTTTCCTCAAACCTTTATGCCGGTCTTTATGCCGATGTCGACCGGCCTGCCGGGCATGAGGAGGCCTGGGAGGAGGATGCAGGGAAGGCCTTCAACCTGGATAAGGGGCTCGCCGGAAAGCTCCTCCTGAAAGAAGAGTGGGAGGAGCATAAATCGAGGATGGAGGCCATGGCCCCGGATGAGCTGAAGGAGTACCGTAAAGAGATACACGATAGCCTGATAAGGCGCGCAAGGAGGCAGGGGATAAAGGTCCCCGGACACAAGGCCTCCTTTGGCGGGGATGCGGACAACCCCGCGCTCCGTGAGGCGTCACAGGTGAGGATAAGCCTATAAGGCGCGTTTAACCCGAAAAAAAAGAGCCAAAGCATTTGCTTTGGCTCTTTTTTTTGTATAAGGCTGCCTCTAAAAATTGTTCTTTTTCCTGATCTCTGTGTCAGGGCGAAAATAAAAATGCTCACATATTACCATATATGCTGCGCTTTTTATTTCCGCCCTTCCTTGACCTCAGAAAAAATTCCTAATTTTTAGAGGCAGCCATAAATCAAATCCGGTCAGCGGCCTGACCTTCAGGCCCACGCCGAGGCCTTCTTTGTCCAATAGTTCCCGGGGTAGCGCTTGTTCATCGCGTCCCATGTCCTTGTAAGGTGGACAGGGTCCCCGGACTCCTTGTATAGCGCGACACCCATGTAATACCGCGCCTGCGGCGCGAACTCCGACCTGGGGCGGTTGTCGATTATCCACTCGAAGGCGTCCTCAGCGTCCCTGAACCTCTGCCTGTGGAACTCGGCAAGCCCGAGCGAAAGGTGCAATTGCGTTATGAAGTCCTCTGGCGGGAGGTAGCCCACCCAGCGTTCGAGCTCGCCCCCGTACCCGTCCGCGAGTATGAAGGTCGGCGTCCACTCGATTCCGTACCGGGCGGTCAGGTCCTGCGCCTCGGTCACGAGGAAAGATACCGGCGAGAATGCCTCGTTAACGAAGTCCACGACCTCGGGGTCCTTGAACGTTATGGACATGGTCTTGGCGCATCCGCCGCACTCCGGGTGGTGGAAGAAGATAAGTACGAGCTTGTCCGTCCCGAAAACGTCCCGCTCCGCGCCGGCAAGGTCTTTTTCCCACCGTATCTCGGTCATAACCGGCCCCTCCTTATGAATTTGATAATCACATTCATTATCTATCAAGATTATGCCACTTTATCTTTTTGCAGTCAACCTTGCCGTAACCGGGGCTTTGGATAAAGGTGCGGGATTATGCTATACTCGCCCTCTTTGGATAGACAGGGGGTAACTTTGACGAAGCTTAAGGCCGGTCTTATAATATTCGACCTCGACGGGACGCTGGTCGATTCAAGCCGGGACATAGCGTGGTCCGCGAACATGACCCTTAAATCGATGGGCTACGATGAAAGGGGGCTTGAGGCCATAAAGGAGCACGTGGGCTGGGGCGTGAGGTCATTGCTTGAAAAGCTCATGCCCCGGGAAGGCGCCGAGAGGATTGAGGAGGCGCGGCTTAAGTTCCTGGAGTTCTACTCCAGCCACCTGACCGTGGACACCCATATATATCCGGGCGTGAAGGAGACACTTTCTTTTTTTAATAGTAAAGGGAAGAAGATGGCCGTGGTCACTAACAAGCCCGAGGGACTTTCGGGCCGGGTCCTCGCGGAGCTAAATCTGTCCGGCTACTTTCAGATGCTCGTCGGCGGGGACTCATACCCCAATAAAAAGCCCCACCCCGAGCCGGTAGAAAAGGTATTGAGCGCGCTCGGCTCAGGCCCCGCAATCATCGTGGGCGACAGCCCCACTGACTGCGAGGCCGGAAAGGGGGCGGGCATCAGGGCTATCGGGGTATCCTACGGGTTCAGGCCGAAGGAGGAGCTTGAAAGGGCGGGGTTCGATCTCATTGTGGGGAGGTTTACGGAATTGAAGGAAGTTATCGAGTGAACTACCACGGGCTAACGTTGTATTAGCAGGTTGCATGAAAATTTTTTAGTCTGTCATTCTGAGCGTGTGAGCCGAAGCCCTGAGCTAAGCGAAGGGGAAGAATCCGGAGCCGATGGAATCGACATGTTACGAGATTCTTCGTCGCCTTCGGCTCCTCAGAATGACAACTTCGTAAACTTTTCCAATATCAATTCCTCATCCAACCCCCTTTCCCAAAAACTGCTATACTTTAAAAAAATCCGGTGTGTTTCTATTAAACCATGCCAACGCGGCGTTCGGTCCTTAAATCCCTTTTCCTTAAATCCATTGGCGCGGGCCTGATCTTCTCGGTCCTGCCCGGAAGGAGCCTTGCCGTGGCCGATATCCTCTTCAGGCCCAAAAGGAAAGAACTGCCGAGGACGCGGGAGAACGTCTTTACCGAGGCGGGCAAAGCCCTTGTGGCCGTCTCGGGCAAGGGCGGCCCTGAAGATATGGTGAGGGAAGCGGTCTCCCTCATAGGCGGCTTCGGAAGGCTCGGTCTAAAGGGCAAGACGGTCCTCGTAAAGCCCAATGTCGTATCGGGCGAGAGGAACCCCGCCACCACAAGCCCGGAGGTCGTGGGGGCCGTGGTAAGAGTCCTTTATGACGAGGGCGCGAAGAAGGTCTATGTCGGGGACATGTCCGCCCTGACGACCATCTCCACAAAGAGGAACATGAGCAGGAACGGGATAATGAAGGCCGCCAAAGACGCCGGGGCCGAGGTAATAATCTTCGAGGACTTCGAGTGGGTCGAGGTGGAGCTGCCCGGCAACTCATACGTCAAAAGCGCGTATGTGACCGAGTGGGTCTTCAGGCCCGATATCATCGTGAACCTGCCGGTCATAAAGACGCACAGGTCGGCGACCTATTCGATAACTCTTAAAAACTTCATCGGCTGCACGCACCTGAGGCAGAGGCCGTATCTCATGGACTCCGGGCACTGGGAAGAGATAGTGGCGGAGTTCAACGCCGCGTACACGCCGGAGCTGAATATCGTGGACGGGACCGTGTCGATGATAGAAGGCGGGCCGTGGTCGGGGACAGAGGCGCGGACGAACGTCATCATAGCGAGCGGTGACAGGGTCGCGGCGGACGTTGTCGGTCTTGGCATTATAAAGTCTTACGGCAGGTGGGAGCCCGTGACAGCGAAGGACGTCTGGGAGCAGAAGCAGATAGCCACGGCAATTAAAATCGGCGTGGGCAGAGGCAAAGACGGGATAAGGCTCGTTACAGGCGAGGGGGACGAAAAGTTCAAAGAGCTTATGAGGAAGGTGAGGGGGCACACCGGATTATAGAAGGGCTTACGAAAGTCTGTCATTGCGAGCAAAGCGAAGCAATCTTGTCTTTAGATAATATTTCACAAGTTTTGTAGTTTGGGTTAGCGGAGCGTAACCCAACACTCCTTAATCCATAACGTCTTAAACCGGCTCTGTCTTCTTCTTCCTCACAACGTTCAAGAGGCTCCCTTCGAGTATAGACGCTCTTTCTCGCTCGGACAAGTTCAGGCTGAAGGCCATCTTTTTCGCTCCGCCGTCCTTACTCATTACGACTCCTTCCACCCTGTGGCTGCCCTGCTCCACGGCCTTTCTGAGGTCAGGGAACTCTATCCTGTCGCCCTGGTTTATGAGGTCATAGTCCGCCCCGTCCTCGAACGTAAGCGGCACTATCCCGAAGTTGACGAGGTTCGTCCTGTGTATCCGAGCGAAGCTCCTCGCTATCTTGACCCTTATGCCGAGGTGCCTCGGCGATATGGCGGCGTGCTCGCGGGAGCTGCCCTGCCCGTAGTTCTCGCCGCCGACTATTACCCCTCCGCCCGCCTCCCTGCACCTCTTGTAGAAACCCTTGTCGATCCTCTCGAAGAGGTGCTCGCTTATGAGCGGGATGTTGCTCCGGAGCGGCAATACCCTGTCGCCCGCTGGCATTATCGAATCGGTCGAGATATTGTCGCCGACTTTCAGCAGGACATCGCCGCCGAAGGAACCGGGAAGAGGGTCGAAGGCCGGGAAGGGCGCTATGTTCGGCCCCCTTATGACGTCTATGGCCCGCCTCTCCCCGGAGGGCAGGGGTTTAAGGATAAGCGAATCGTTATAGACGTACTGCTTCGGCTCGTTTATCCGCGGGTACCTCCCGAGCTTCCTCGGGTCGGTTATCACCCCGAATATCGCGGCCGCTACGGCCGTCTCCGGGCTCGACAGATAGACCTTGTCGTCCTCGGTGCCGCTCCTTCCGGGGAAGTTCCTCGGAAATGTCCTCACCGACACTGTACCCGTGGAAGGCGCCTGCCCCATGCCTATGCAGCCGAGGCAGCCGGACACTGGTGTATGCGCGCGCCGGCGTGGTTGAGTATAAGGGTACCACCGGCCTTTTCGACGTTTTCGAGCACCTCACGGCTCCCCGGGTTTATCTCGAAGCTCACGTCCGGGTGCGCGGCCCTGCCTTTTATCGCCTTCGATACCACCATCAGGTCCCTGAAAGAGAAGTTTACGGACGAGCCGATTATAACCTGCGCCACGGGTATGCCCTCGACCTCGGAGACCTTCCTTACGTTATCCGGCGAGCTCGGGCAGGCGATAAGAGGCTCTATGGCGGACAGGTCTATCTCGTCCGTCTCGTCGTATTCGGTATTCGGGTCGGCCTCCATGGGCCTCCAGTCGTTGACCCTGCCCTGCCTTTCGAGGAAGTCCCTCGTAAGCTCATCAGAAGGGAATATCGAAGTAGTCGCGCCAAGCTCCGCGCCCATGTTGGCTATGGTCGAGCGCTCGGTCACGGTAAGGGACTCCACCCCCGGCCCCCAGTATTCGATTATTTTGCCGAGCCCGCCCTTTACGGTATGGCGGCGGAGCATTTCGAGTATCACGTCCTTGGCCGAGACCCAGGGCTTTAATTTCTTTGTGAGCCTGACCCCCATTATTTTGGGGACCTTCAGGAAGAACGGCTCTCCCGCCATCGCGAGCCCCACGTCGAGCCCTCCGGCTCCTATGGCTATCATGCCGAGCGCGCCCCCGGTGGAGGTGTGGCTGTCGGAGCCGAGGAGCGTCTTTCCGGGAACTCCGAACCTTTCAAGGTGGACGGGGTGCGATATGCCGTTGCCCGGCGGCGAGAAGTGTATCCCGTACTTGAGGGCGCAGGAACGGAGGAACCTGTGGTCGTCGGCGTTCTTGAAGTCGGTCTGCAAGAGGTTATGGTCGACGTAGCTTACGGAAAGCTCGGTCTTGACGGTATCGAGCCCGAGGGCCTCGAACTCGAGGCAGGCCATGGTGCCGGTCGCGTCCTGCGTAAGCGTCTGGTCTATTTTTATCCCTATCTCTGAGCCCGGCTCCCACCTGCCCGAGACGACGTGGCTTTCCAGTATCTTACGCGCAAGGCTCTTCTTCACCGTCTTTTGCCTCCTGAAGTTTCGGAAAAACTCTTCTACCCTGTCATCCTGAGCGTGTGAGCCGAAGCCCTGAGCGAAGCGAAGGGGAAGTATCTCGGATATCTAACAGGGCACGGGATTCTTCGTCGCCTTCGGCTCCTCAGAATGACAACTTAGGTGAAGCCTCCTAATATACCCTTATGTCGTAGTCCTTACCCTCCCAAGCGCCGGTATCGGTATAATGGAAGGTGAAGGTCAGCTTTGAGTCTGAACGGAACGTCCCGGGCTTGAAGTCGATGAAATAGGCCCCGAGCCCCGTCTCTTTCATCTGGTCCTCTGTTTTGGTCTCCCACCCGTCGGCTGTCCAGAGAAGGTTCGCCCTCTCGAAAGAGACCACCCTTATTATATCCGATGTGCGCGCGATGTATATGGGCCTGTTCTTCCTCCAGGCCGCCATCTGGAGAGTTACCCTCGAATCCACGTACCTTTTTTTGACCTCCGGGATTATATCACAGCCGGATTGGTCCTTCTTGGTCCTTAATATCTTGATGTATTCGGCGTGCGCCCACATCAAAGGGGTGGCGGAGCCGGTCCCGGCGCCTCTGTGCAGATGCTTCTCGGGGATGTCGTCCCCGTCCCAGACCTGCTCGGGGAACATCAGCCCCTCGTTGGCGAAGCCCTCGAAGGATTTAAGGTAGGGTTCCGAGCCGTTGCCGGCGAGCAGCTCGTACATCGCCCTCTCGCCCGTTATGAGCGGCCAGGGCCTGCCAGCGCCGGAGCCGTCGAACGGCGAGCCGTCGTCCTTTTCGCCGTAGCCGTCGCCGTTAAACCTGTAGAAGGCGACGCCCCCCTGGTACTCGAACCTTATCATCTTATCGACGACACTGAGAGAGCTTATGATATTCGGGTCTTCGGGGCTCCTTATCCCGTACCGGACAAGCTCGAGAAAGCCCGCGTCCACAAGCTCGCCCTGGTGGTGCGGGACGTCCCTCGGCCTGTTCCTGTTGAAGACGAGCATGTGGCAGAGCTGTTCGGCGGGCGTGAGGGCCTCAGGGGTCTCCTGGACTATCCTCAGGTAATGGCCCGGTATGTTCTCCCCTATGCAGTCGCACGCCGAGAAAGTCCACTCCTCCACCTTCGAGGCCCAGTTGTCGGCCGTGGAGAAGAGGTACCGGGAATCGGCCTCGTCCCCGGCCTTTTTCGCCCAGTGCGCGGCGCAGACGAGCGCGGATATCTCGGCCGCAAGGGTAGCCGGGGAAAAGCCCATGTTCTCCTCCCACCTTTCCTGCTCGGTCACGGGGCCGTGTTTTATTATGTACGAGGCCGCCTTCCTCGCCATCGGGTAGAACTCGTCGACGTCCTCCCCCTCGTGTTTAAGCCTCCACGCGAGCATTATGGGCAGGGCGACCTGGTCGAGCTGGACGAACTCCCAGTGGGGCGCGCCGTGTATCCAGAGGTTCTGCGGCCACGAGCCGTCGGCGTTCTGGGTGTTCCGCAGGTACTTGAGTATCTCCATGGCCGTCGCGCAGTCGCCGAGCGCCAGAAAGGCTGACCCGGCCTTTACGAGGTCGCGGGGCCAGACAAGGTGGTACCCGCTCGCGTCCTTGTCGCCCTTCGTCTCCCCCCAGGGCACGGACAAGGAAGCGATGAGGCCGCCTTTGTAGGTCTTGTCCTCGTGGGTCTTGAGCATGATGGCGCTCGCCCAGAACCTCCTGCCCCTGTCGTCGGCCTGTCTTCCGAGGTTATCGAGCGTGCCGAGGTAGCCGCGCCAGCCCTTTATGTACTCCCTCTCGATCTTTTTATAGGGCCTGGAAAGGGTCCTGTTCGCCTCAAGTACCGCCTCGATCTCGTCTTTGCCGAAGCTCAGCACGAGGTTCAACTCCTCAGCCGTGGAGACCTCGGCCGTGAGGGCGACGTTGCCGTTCGCGGCGAGCTCGAACTGCCAGTCCATCTGGAAGTTGTCCTTCAGGTCGTGCCACCCGTCGGAAGTGCCTGAAAAGCCCGCCGACGTTTTAAGGAACGGGACGTCGGCCGTAAGGACCGCGGTGATATCCTCCCTCCATGCTATAAGGTAGCTCCTGCCGTTGTAGCTCGCGGTCCGCGCCGAGTTCTCGAAGCCCCTGTTCTTTATGTGCGGCGCGAACTGGATGAAAAGCCTGTAGTCTTTCGCGCTCTTCTTAAGGGGCTTGAAGACGGCGTTCACGATGAGGGAATTCGCCTCGGGGTCGGTTACGACCCTTTTTATTATCGAATAGTCGCCCGAGCGCGCGGTGTTGGTTATGAGGAAGGCCGGGGCCCTTTCGTCTATGTACTCGATCTTCGTCTCCATGTCGGCCCCTTCCTCGTTGAAGAAGGTCTTGGAGTCGGTGACGAGGAACTTCAAATCCTTCGAGTTGGCGGTATCTATCGTCGGGTAATAGACCTCGCTTATGAATCCGTCGAGGAGCGTGAACCATACCTTCGACTGGTCGCTGAACGCGGTGCCCACCCCCTGCTTCGAGGCCCGCGACCAGTTCGGGGCCACACCGGGTTTTCCGAACGCCTCCCGCAGCGTGTACGGGAAGTACTTAAGCGCAACGCTCATGACTGTCCCCCTTTCCAGTACCTGTTCAATGTCCATGCGCCTTTCCGGCAGCTCCGGGCGTTCACTCAATAAAAAGGACCCCGGACGGGAAAGATAACGCATGGAATAAATTGAGAAAAATCCCATCCCTTATAATGTAGATTTAAGCAGGTTTTTAACTCTTGTCAAGGTCATTGCCCGGGGCGGCGGCCAGGGAAAAAACGCCCCGGCCCCATGCCATGACAGCTTGGGGATTTTAGTATATAATTACCTATGCTCAACCTAATGTTTATGTTGCGCTCCGCGCCCAAAGCGGATAGAATAACCACGCCTTGATCGAACCGGCTGGCAGGAAAAGCGGAAAATAAAATTCTTATAGCGGAGGTGGGTAATGCCGATTAGCGAGGAGAACAAGAAAAAGATAGTGGACGCGCTCAATATCGACAGGAGCAACGAGCTGGCCGCGATACTCCAGTACATGGGGCACCATTACGAGGCCGAGGGGCTTGAGAGCCCGGCGGTGATCGACGTCTTCAAGAAGACCGCGATGGACGAGATGAGGCACGCGGAGTCCCTTGCCGAGAGGATAGTCTACCTGGGCGGCGTCCCGGTGCAGAAGCCCGCCGGGGTCAAAAGGGGCGGCGAGCTGAAGCAGATGCTCAACGACGACCTTACGATAGAGAACGACGCCATAGAGCGCTACAGGCAGCACGTCAAGCTCTGCTCGGACATCGGGGACTCCACCACGAGGCTGATGCTCGAGCAGATACTTTCCCAGGAAGAGGGGCACGCCGACACGTTCGAGACTATCCTCGGCATAAGGAAGTAGGCCCCGGAAGGAGAAATTGCTGTGAACAAGAAGAAATGGCGCTGCATGGAATGCGGCTACGTCCATAAGGGCGAAGAGCCCCCGGACGTTTGCCCGTTATGCCTCGCGCCGAGGGAAATATTCTCAGAGGTCGCCTGATGGGCTACGACAGCCGGGCCGGGGAGGGGAACCGCCCCGCCCGGACAGACCTCCCCCGCCTGCAGACCGCTCCTGAAAAAGAGATACTGAGACGCATCGGGAAGGGGCCCATAACCTTCGCCGAGTTCATGGAGACCGCCCTTTACTGGGGAGACGGCGGATATTACGCCTCTTCACGGGAGAAGTGGGGCGGGGAGGGCGACTACATCACGAGCATCGACGTTAGCCCGTCTTTCGCGCGCCTCCTTGGAAAACAGGTCGTCGAGATGTGGGAGGCCCTCGGCACGCCCGGGGACTTCGCGCTTATCGAGGCCGGGGCCGGGAGGGGCTGGCTCTCAAAAGGGGTTCTGCAATACTTGAAGGCTTCTGCCCCTAAGCTCGCCGGCTCGATAAGGATAAGGCTCGTCGATAAAAACCCTCGACCTGAAAGACCGCCTGAAGGCCGGGTCACCTGGCACCGGGACCTCGCCGAAATAAAAGGCCCTTTGAAAGGGGTCGTGGTCTCGAACGAGCTTATCGACAGCTTCCCCGTCCATGTCGTGGAGCAGAGGGGAGGGCTCAAAGAGGTCTTCGTGGACTTCAGGGACGGCTCTTTCAAGGAGGTCCTGCTGCCCCCTTCAACGCCCGCCCTTGAGGGGTATTTCAAAGACCTCGGCATAACCCTTGCCGAAGGCCAAAGGGCTGAGGTCAACCTCCGGGCGAAGGACTGGATAAAGAAGGCCGGTGGCCTTCTGTCAAGGGGGTTCGTCATAACGATAGATTACGGTTTCCCCGCCAAAGAGCTATTCTCCCCCGAAAGGAACGGCAGCCTCCTCTGCCACTTCCGGCATACGCTGAACGACGACCCGTATATCAATATAGGGCTTCAGGACATCACCTCCCACGTCGATTTCACGACCCTTGTAAACTCCGGAAAAGAGGCGGGGCTTGAGCTTACGGGGTTTACCACGCAGAAGAACTTCCTCCTCGGCCTCGGGCTGGAGGACGAGCTGCACAGCGTCGAAAAGATAGACATCGAGAGCTTTGAGATGGTAGCCAGGAACAGGGCCATCGGGATGCTCATCGCCCCCGGAGGCATGGGGGACACCTTCAAGGTGCTTGTCCAGCATAAGGGGGTCGATAAGCCCGCGCTGAAAGGGTTTTCCTTTAAGGACATGAGCAGACGACTTTTCTGAAAAATCATCTATCAGGACTCTATTGTAATTATCCATTTTGTATGGTAATTATTTAGCCTAAACCACCCGCGCTCCATGCCCCGTAATAGCACCGGGGTCCTTAAAAAGTTAGGAAATTGGCGTAATTTTTCTCCCTTTACCCCCGTAATGCGGCGGCGGGGCAGGGGTCTACATTTTAAGACGGAAATAAGATAAAATATAGGTATCGGGAGGTATATCGTTATGGCGGATAAAACAAAGGAAAAAGAAAAGGAAATAGAGCATAAGCATGTCTGCTCCATATGCGGAAGACCCTCTGAGACGACCATTTGCCACGCCTGCGAAGACAAGATCAGGGGCGAGGCGCTCGAGCACAAGCACGATATCGACAAGCATGGCAGGACGGATACGGGGAGAAGGTAGGCCCGGCCTCTACTTAAGACCGGTTTCATTTTTCTCAATAAATCCATGACGCGCGCGGAGGATGGATGATAGACATTATTAAAGAGTTGAACATCGCGTACAACACCGAGATTACAGGTTATTTCTTCTATTCCACTGCCGCCGTAATGGTCGGGGACGACCGGGGCAAGAACATCTTCACCCACCTTGCCAAGGAGGAGCTCGACCACATAAGGGTTATAGGCAGGATAGCGGATTCAGTAAAGGGCGGAGGGGGCTGGATAAGCTATGAGGACGCCCTCAAGGAGGACACGCCCTCGAAAAGGGGCCTGCCGATATTCCATGCCGAAAACGAGCTTATAAAAAGGCTTGAGAAGAACCAGACCGACCTGAACGCCGTTACCATCGCCATCGAGAACGAGGAGAGCGCGGTGGATTTCTACTCAAGGCTGCTGAAAGACGCCGTAAAGCCGGTCGAGAAGGTAGTGCTTACCCGGCTACTCGAGATGGAAAAAGGGCACTTGAAGATATTGAGGTGGGAGAGCGAATCTCTCTTGAAGACCGGCTTCTGGTGCGGGGAGATGGAATATACTGTCGAGAAGGAGACGGAATAGGTGCACGACGCCATCGTTGTCGGGCTCGGCCCCGCGGGCTCTACCGCGGCGCGCGCCCTTGCATCCAGGGGGTTTAAGGTCCTCGCCATCGACAAGGAGAAGTTCCCGAGGTACAAGTCCTGCGGCGGGTGCATCTCCACGAAGATAGAGCGCATACTCGATTTCAGCATATCGGACGTTATCGAGGATACGGTATCCGGCGCGACTTTCACCTACAGGGCAGGCAGGCCCGTAGACATACTCTCGGACAGGCCCGTAGGGCATAATGTCATGCGGGACAGGTTCGACCACCTGCTCGTGGACAAGGCGCGGGAGGCCGGAGCCGAGGTCGTCGAAGGCGTAAGGGTCAGGGGGATATCCGAAGACAGAGGCTCCGTAACCGTATTCTCCGATACAGCAAGCTACAGGGCGAAGTTTATCATAGGGGCTGACGGCTCTTCGGGCATGGTGGGCAGGCAGCACTTCGGCCTCAACCCCAAAGAGGCGGCCGTCTCGATAACCGCCGAAGTCCCTTACGACCGTTCATCGAGCGGCTTCAAAGGGAAGCTTTTTATTGATTTCGGCGGGGTCCCTTTCGGCTACGGATGGATATTCCCGAAAAAAGATTACCTCTCCGTCGGCATAGCCGGGGACGCCCTGAAGGTCGGCGGCAGGATAAAGGACTATTTCAATTCGTTCATTGAAAGCCACGCGGCGTTGAAGGGCATGAAGGTCGAAGGCAGGACAGGCTGGACGGTGCCCGTCTATTACGAGGGCTCGGCCCCGGTGGTAAAGGGCAGGGTGCTTCTGGCCGGAGATACCGGCCACCTCGTCGACCCCTTTTTAGGTGAAGGCATCTATTACGCCATAAGGACGGCCAGGTCGGCCGCCGACACCGTGGCCGCGGCCTTAAGCTCAGACAGCGCGGACTTGAGCCCCTATCAGGCGTGGCTTGAGCGGGAGATATTCCCTGAGTTCAGGTCGGCCGGGAGGCTCTCAGACCTCGTCTACAACCACCCGAGGCTCTGGTACAGCATCATAGAAAAAGACCCCGCCATCATGCTCAGGTACTACGACGTGATACGGGGCGTCGAGACGTGCGACTCGTTCTACGGCTGGGTCTTCAACAAGGTGAGGTCAAAACCCTGGAAGGTATTGAGGAGATGGATCGAGAGCAGGTTCATGCCTGCCTGAGCTTTTTCCGGTCTTTCACAAACAATCCGTCATGGAGGCGCAATGAGAGTCCGTAAGTTTTTCCCGGCCATCCCCTTTCTTTTCTGCCTGTTCTTTCTGGCCGCCCAGACAGCCGCGGAATCAAACCAGTTTGACGTGCAATCCGAAGCCGTGACAGTAAGGCCGTGGCTCGGCGTGACGGTGCAGGACATAAACGAGGAGACGGCCAAGACCATAGGGCTTGAGAACGACAAGGGCGTGCTGGTCTCAGGGGTCGTGACCGGCGGCCCCGCGGGAGAGGCCGGCCTGAACCCCGGGGACGTGATACTGAAGCTTAACGGCTCGGAGGTCGAAGGGGCCGAAGAGTTCGCCTCAAAGATACAGAGGTACCCCGTGGGCAGCATAGTCTCCCTCGACGTGAACAGGGAAGGGGAGGTAGAGGTAATAAGGGTCGTGCTCGACCCGATGCCCGGCCACTCCGCCGATTCCTACGATTATGAAATACCCGCCTTTTGCCCGGAGGGTAAGGACGGGTGCATGGACGAGAAGGGCCAATGCGTCCGGAAGGACTCCTGCCCCATGAAGGGGGAGGGCTGCCCCATGCACAGGATGAAGGAAGGGGAAAAATATGATAAAATGTATCTTATGGCCGCTCAAGAGCTTGATCTAAGCCCGGACCAGGCCAAAAAGGCGAGGGCACTGGAGTCCGACTACAGGAAAAAGGCGATAAGGGCAAAAGCTGACGAAGACCTGGCCGAGGTCGAGCTAAAGGAGCTCCTGTCCGGCGAGCCGGTGATACTCGATAAGGTCAGGGCAAAGCTGAACGATGTCGCCTCGAAAGAGGCCGAGCTTAAGTTCATAAGGATAAAGGCCCGCGAGGACTTCAAAAAGATATTGACCGATGAGCAGAGGCAGAAGCTGGATAAGATAATGGCTCAGGGACAGGGCCGCGGCATGAAATAAAGGGTGCCTCAAAAATCAGGAATTTTTTCTGAAGAGGCCAGGAAAAAGAACAATTTTTAAACCACAAGGAGACGGGAGGTGAGCTTATGAAGCGCTTCAAAGTCCCGAGGGTTGCGCATTGCAGTGACGGATGCCATATAAGGTCCCGGGCAAGACCCTAAACTGCCCTTTATTTTTCTTGCTGATACGAAGTCAATAAGACTTTATAATCCGTCGTACTCCACTGGATATACCCTTGCGGGTTCAAGTTTAATAGGATTATCTCACGCTTTCGTATTAAATCCTTCCCTTTTCGGTCCGTCTATTTTATAATATATAAAAATCAGCTTAGCCGGTATTTAGCCGGTATAGGGTATTTTTATGGCGATAGAGTGGAGCAAAAACCTATCCACCGGCGTAGACTGGCAGGACAGGCAGCATAAGGAGCTTTTTAAAAGGATAAACAGTCTCCTTGACGCCATGAGCGTCGGCAGGGGCAAGGAAGAGGTGCTGAACCTCATCAGGTTCATCGGCGATTATTTCGTCGTGCACTTCGAGTCGGAAGAGAAGGCGATGGGCAAGTATGACTTCCCCGGCGCCATCGCCCATATAGCAGAGCACACGGGCCTCATGGAGGACTTCACAAGGTTTAAGGACGAGTGCAGGGGCCGCGTCTCAACGGCCGACGTGATAAAGGTGCAGAGACGCATCGTCAATTGGCTGATAAACCATATCGGCGGGTCCGACAAGGCCCTCGGCGCTTTCATCCTCCGGGCTGAGGAAGGCGATAAGCGGGATTAGGTCTTGAAGGCCGGAAGCGCCCATCCCGCGGATAAATAACTTTTGCGTCGGCCCGCCTCCGCGTCCATTTCCCATTCCATAAAATGTCATTCCGCTTTCCAGTGATATAATCGAAGAGTTCCATCCCGACTCCAAACCATCAGGCAGATAACCATGCCGAGGGGGAAGGCCGTGGGCCTTTTGTCACAGCCTTATCCCTCTTATTCCATTATAATGCCGATGTGCGGGCGCGTGTATCAAGACATCGTATTTTCAGATGCGCTTCGAAGATTCCCCGCAGCTTGCTGCGGGGAGATTCAATTACCCCGCCATAAATGGCGGGGATTGTCGGCAAGGTCTTGCCTTTTATATAGCTCGGCTTTGACCCGCCCTTAAAAGGGCGGGATTCCGCCGAGCACCCGATCAAAATTCTCCGCCATAAATGACGGAGAATTTTGATGGTACGGAGGGTCATTTTTATTTGCCAGCCTTGACCCGCCGCCAAAGCGACGGGATTGCGGCTGGCATACCCATTCAATGGATTGCCCGAATAACGAGATTTGAAAAATCGAGTAATTCGTGAGATGAAAAAGCCATGGATGGACTTTTTCAACATCCAATAGTACAATATGCGCCGGGTGCCGGGTATAAAGATGCTTAAAGCCGTTCTCCCCATAATGCTGTTTGTCTTCGCATTCCCTCCTTTTTCTTTCGCTTCTCCCGTCAACAGGGCCTCGTACTGGGTAGGAAGGCTCAAATCCCCGGACGAGATCATACTCGGGGCGAGCGGCATAGAAGAGCTAAACGATATCATAATAAGCCGGAACGGCCAGATGGCCGACCTCGACAGGCTGCCGAAAACGGTCTTTGGCGGGCCTTTGACGGAATGGCTCCTCCACGACCCCATGCCTTCGACGGACGCAAAGAGGTATGACGCGCGCGGCAGGCGCTTGAAGGGTGCGTTCTTCGACGCCATATTCGAGAACATGGACCTCGGCGGCGTTGACGGCGTAAACGAGGTGAGGCCCTGCGTCGTCATAGATAGGGCCGACGTAAGAGCGTTCCCCACGGACGAGCCTGTCCTTGTGAGCCCGGCGAAAAAAGGCTTCGACGCGTTCCAGTACTCGAGCGTCTACCCGACTGAAAGGGCGGCCCTCCTTCACGTAAGCAGGGACGGGAGGTGGGGGTTTTTCCAGACCTCGACGGTGCGTGGCTGGATAAGGCTCGATAAGGTCGCGCTCGTGGACGATGCCATGGAGAACGAAAACAGCGGCCCGTGGGCCCCGCTTGTAGTAACAGGCAGCAAGGTCAAGGTGTACGGGGACGGCAGGTTCAAGACCCTTCTCGGGACCGTCCCGATGGGCGCGGTCCTTGACATGAGGGAGGCCGGGGGCGCGGACGGCCCTTATATCGTCAGGTTCCCGAAAGCGGGCACGGACGGGTCCGTCATATGGGCCGACGGCTATGTGAAAAAAGGCGCTGACGTGAACGAGGGCTTCCTGCCTTATACTAAAAGGAACGTGATAGAGCAGGCCTTCAAGATGCTGGGCGAAGAGTACGGCTGGGGCGGCAAGGACGGAAAGCGCGACTGCTCCGTGTTCATAAAGGACCTTTTCGCCTCGATGGGCATAAGGCTCCCCCGGAACTCAAGGGACCAGAGGTCCATCGGCGAGGTGCTGGCTGACTGGGATTACCCGGAAGGAGATATACAGGACGCGCTCTCGAACGCCGAGCCGGGCATAACGCTTCTCGGGCTTAAGGGCCACATAATGCTCTACATAGGCGAGAGGGACAACAGGCCCTACGTCATACACCAGGTATACGGCTACGTCGAGAAGTCCAGGCTCAAGGTCATAAACAGGGTCGCCGTCACAGACCTCGACCTCGGCCGCCGCTCAAAGGCCGGCCCGCTTAAAAAGAGGATAAGGAGCGTAAACGAGGTGCTCGTGCCCTCAGCCCCTGATGGACGGCCCGGTTACGAGGGCGCGCCGCCTGACCCGTCATCCGGCATCTGAAATCCTAAAAAACTCACCCGATACCCCCATTTCTTAAAAAAAACGCCTCAAAAACCAACTAATATAACTAAAAATGCAATTTTATCATCTTCTTTCTAATCTCTCTTTAATCTTGAAAATGTATAATTTAGGCGTAATGCTTCAACTGTTTCTGCCTTGGAGGTGAATATGAAAACAAACAGGTTCGATAAGCTTCATGTGATAGTAGTGCTTGCCACTCTGTCAGCTATAGCCATCTCAGTAATACCCTTCTACGCTTTCTAACCCTGCTTTATCAAACCCTCACACAGGGGAGGCCCGGCAACAGGCCTCCCCTCCTTTCATTTCAGGGCACTCGTGCCTTCCTTGACTTTGCAGAGCTTTTATAATATCCTAATTTTAATAGGGTTTTTTGTTATTTCATTTAACAGGATGCAGTCCCCAAGGTTGTCATTCTGAGGAGCCGAAGGCGACGAAGAATCTGAGTTTGTAGATTTCTTTAGCCCTGAGATTCTTCGCCATGCTCATAATGACGTTGAAATAGTTTTTGCCGAGCCTGTTAAATCAAAGCCGGCCCCTTGAAGCTCCCCGCGGCAAGCCGCGGGGAATCTTCGACACATAAGGAAAATTTCGATTTCGATTCGCTCGCTTGACCCCGCTGCTGCAAGCAGCGGGGAAGCGCTCGCTATGTGTGTTCAAACCGGCCTCCCCGCCCACGAGAAGGCACTTAATAGATGAACATCGGCAGCAAACTGATACTCTCGTTCCTCGCGGTCACGCTCCTGCCCACTATCCTTCTGGCCATACTTACGACCGCCATCATAAGCAGCAGCAAAAAAGACGACGCGCAGGAGACCATCAACAACAACCTGAAGGCCGCGTGGATGCAGTATTACGCGAGGGCCTACCAGATGCAGTACGGCATGCTCCAGGCCTCCACCGAGATATACATAAAAGACGCGATAGTAAAAAAGGACAGGGAGTTCCTGAGGAGCCAGCTCTCCCTCTGGAAGAAGCACAGGCCCTACGTGGACCTCTGGGCCGTCGTCGATAAGAACGCCCGCACGATAGCATCGAGCAGCACGCCCTCTTCGGGGTACAGGCTCTCCTTTAACGGCCTCGTCGAGAAGGCGCTCCAGAAGAAGACCTCTTTCATCTCAACCGAAATAGTCCCGTACGAAGTCCTCAAGGAAGAAGGCATCGACGAAGCCGCGGCTGTCCCGGTGGCCTCCGAGGGCGGGGAGTACGTGCTCAAGGACGGCATGATGCTCCTTGTCGTCACGCCGGTCATGGACAGGGACGAGAACGTCGCCGGGGCGATAATCTCCGGGGACCTCATGAACAACGACGCGTTCGTATCCGACGCGCTTGCCTATTCCATACCGGGGTCGCTCGTGACCATCGCCATGAACAACATCCAGATAGCCACGAACGTGGTTAACGAGGTGGGGGAGAGGACGATAGGCCACATGATACCCGCCAACGTCCTCGAGGAGATAAACAGCAATAAGGGTTTCAGGGGGGAGACCTCCATAGCCCACAGGTACTACATAACCGCCTTTGACCCGATACTCGACTCCGAAGGGAGAATAATAGGCTCCCTTTTCGTGGGCGTGCCCAAGGAGAAGTTCGTCGAGCTCCAGTACAAGAACATCAAGGCCGTCACCACGATCGCGCTTGTAGGGCTCTTCCTTGCAACGGGCGTCGCCTACCTCATAACCTACATGATAACGCGCCCGATAAAGTCGCTTACGAAGAAGGCCCAGCTCGTCTCCTCCGGGAACCTCGACATAAGGGCCGGCGTGCCGAAGTGGAACGACGAGATAGCGGAGCTTGCCCGGACCTTCGACATGATGGTAAGGAACCTGCGCGACAACGAGGAGAGGATATCCCAGAGCCAGGTGCACCTGCGCCAGCAGAAGAACCTGATCGAATCGATAATCAACAGCCTCCCGTACTGCCTCTACGTCTTGGAGAGGAACTTATCCATTGTGGCCTGGAACAGGCACTCCGTGGAGCCCTGCCCGATATGCAACTGCAGCTCCGAGGACTGCTTCGACCTTAATTTCATAGCGCATCTTAGGAACCTCGAGCTTAAAAAGGGGCTCGACAAGCTCATAGACGGCGTCTTCGACACCGGCGAGGCGCGCAGCCTCGAGCAGAAAATAACCGCCAGGGACGGCAGGGACCTGTACTTAAGCACGAGCATCTTCCCGATACTTTCCGGGAAGGGCAGGGAGGCCGACTACGTGGTCTGGATGGCCGAGGACATAACGAAGAAAAAGGAGCTTGAGGCGTCGATACTTTCGAGCGAGAAGCTCGCGGCCGTGGGCCAGCTCGCCGCCGGGCTCGCCCACGAGATAAATAACCCTCTCGGCGGGATATTAAACTGCTTCTACAACTTCAAGAGAAGGAAGCTCACGGACGAGAGGAAGGAAGAGTACCTGGACTTCATGGAGGACGGCATAAAGAGGGTGCAGAACATCGTAAGGCAGCTCCTTGATTTCTCGCAGCAGCACGTCCCCGAGCTGAGCCTAACCGACATAAACGGCATGATAGAGGGGGTAATACCTCTGTTCGTCCATTCGATAAAGGGCAGGGACGTAAGGCTTGTGAAGAACCTCGGGCAGGGCCTGCCCTCCATCCTCGTGGACAGGCACCAGATAGAGCAGATACTGGTGAACCTGATACTGAACGC
Organism: Deltaproteobacteria bacterium; assembly: GCA_016219015.1. Lineage (GTDB taxonomy): Bacteria > Desulfobacterota > GWC2-55-46 > GWC2-55-46 > GWC2-55-46 > JACRCL01. Next base: position 11,193 of record JACRCL010000003.1, on the reverse strand, counting down.
GGTGCAGGCCGTGGAGGGCGAGGGGCTCATAGAGGTATCGACCCGCTTCGAGGGCAGCTGGTACTGCATAGAGGTGGCGGACAACGGCTGCGGCATACCCCCGCAGAACCTGCCGAGGATATTCGACCCGTTCTTCACCACAAAGGGCGTCGGCAAGGGCACGGGTTTGGGGCTTTCCGTGAGCCGTGGTATAATTGAACGTCACAAGGGAAGGATAGAGGTCGAGAGCCGCGCGGGGCGGGGCACGGTCTTCAAGGTGTTCCTCCCCATCAACCTGGAGAGGGTCTGAAGATTTGTCAAGGGTCCCGAAAATACTCATAATAGACGACGAGCCGCTGATGAGGATTTCGATAGGCGACGCGCTAAAGGACGAGGGCTGCGCGGTTTCAGAGACCGGGCTCGGCAAGGAGGGCATAACCCTTTTCAGGGACAACGCCTTCGATATCGTCATAACGGACCTGCGCCTGCCGGACCTCGACGGCATAGAGGTGTTGAAGGCCTGCAAGAGGTACTCGCCCGATACCATGGTCATATTCATAACCGCCTACGGCTCCGTCGATACGGCCGTGGAGGCGATGAGGAACGGGGCGTACGACTATGTAACGAAGCCCTTTTCCATGGACGAGCTCCTGCTGATGGTAAAGAGGATAGTGAGGGTCAGGGAGCTCGAGGAAGAGAACGTCCTGTTGAAAGAGCAGGTCGAGGGGCGCTACGACTTCAGCGGCATCATCGGCAAGAGCGAGAGGATGAACGAGACGTTCGAGAAGGTGAAGATAGTCTCGCAGACCGACTCCACCGTGCTGATACTCGGCGAAAGCGGCACCGGCAAAGAGCTTATCGCCAACGCCATACACTACAACAGCCCGCGCAGGAACGAGCCGTTCGTGAAGATAAGCTGCGCCGCCCTGCCGGAAACGCTCCTCGAGGCCGAGCTCTTCGGGTACGAGAAGGGCGCCTTCACCGGGGCCGTAAAGCAGAAAAAGGGCAGGTTCGAGCTTGCGGACAAGGGGACCTTTTTCCTCGACGAGGTCGGCGAGATATCCCCGGCCATACAGGTGAAACTCCTGCGCGTGCTCCAGGAGAAGAAGTTCGAAAGGCTCGGCGGCACGGAGACCATAAGCGTCGACGTGAGGATAATCTGCGCCACCCAGAGGGACCTTAAGAAAGAGGTCAAGTCGGGCGCGTTCAGGGAGGACCTCTACTACCGCCTTAACGTCGTGCCGATAACGCTGCCGCCGTTGCGGGAGAGGCAGGGCGACATAATGCTTTTGGCCAACCACTTCTTTAAATATTTCGCCGGGCAGTACAAGAAGCCCATAAAGGGCATATCCATGGATGCGATGGAGATACTCCTCAAATACCCCTTCCCCGGCAACGTCAGGGAGCTTGAGAACACCATCGAGAGGGCCGTGGTCATGGGCAGGGGCGAAGAGGTCCAGCCGTGGGACCTCTCAGAGGAGATATCGAGCCTGGGGGACTGCTTCAAGGCGATAAGCAACATCCGCAACTACGAGCACCTTTCGAAGGCGATAAAGGAATTCGAGAAGCAGTATATAACAAAGGTGCTTGAGGAGACGAAGGGGAATAAAAGCCTTGCCGCGAAGCTCCTCGGCGTGTCGAGAAAGACGCTCTGGGAGAAGTGCAAGCACCTGGAGATAATGAACAATTAGGCGCTTCCGCTGTTTTTTTGGGGATTATCTTTTTTGTACAAGCAGGGTAGGTTGGGTTAGCGGAGCGTAACCCAACAAAGCGGGTTCAGGTTTGTAACCTGAACCCGGAAATTCGTAATACCAAAGAATGTTATTTTTAGCAAAGGCCTTCTTGCGCGCTGCCAGGCGCTGCGGAATGAACCTCGCTCATCCACCTCACCCCTTCAGCCGCGCCTTCAGGACCCTGTCTATGCCCGAATAGTCCTTCCTTATCTCAGGCCCTGTGAAGGCCCCGGTCTTTGAGACAAGCCCTTTTACCTCCGCTGCCTGCCCGTAGCCCAGCTCCATTATTAGATACCCGCCGGGGGCAAGATAAGCAGGCGACCCGGCGATTATCTTCCTGTAGAAGTCGAGCCCGTCTTCCCCGCCGTAGAGCGCGGCCTCCGGCTCGTAGTCTTTTATCTCAGGGGCGAGGTCTTCCATATCCTTTTTCGACACGTAAGGCGGGTTTGATATTATAAGTCCGGCCCTGCCTTCGACCCCGAGGCCTGAAAGCGGCCCAAAGAGGTCGCCTTGAAGGAACCTGACCCTGTCGGCCACCCCGTTCGCCCGCGCGTTCTCCCTCGCCACATCGAGCGCGGCCTCCGAGATGTCTGTGGCGTAGACTATCGAGCGGGCAAGCTCTTTCGCCAGCGACACGGCGATGCACCCGCTCCCGGTGCACAGGTCTACGGCTGTGAGGCTTTCCGCCTTTAATCGTCCCGCCGCGTCCAGCGCCTCATCTACAAGGAGCTCGGTTTCGGGCCGGGGTATCAGGGTTGCCCTGGTAACCTTGAACCTGAGCCCCCTGAACTCGGCCTCCCCGACGATATACTGCGCGGGCTCGCGCCGTGCCCTTTTTTCCATATATGACCTCAAACGGGCCTCCTCATCCCCGGAAAGGACCCTCCGGGGGCTTAAGTATAGCTCGTGCCTCTTGCAATCGAGCACATGGGAGAGGAGGAACTCGGCCTCCACTTCCGGGTCAGGGGCCTTATTTTTTTTAAGCGTCTCTTTGGCCCAATCGAGCGCCTCGGCGGCATCCATCGGTCTATCCTTCGCGCGCGGCCCCCGGTTCATTGCGGGAGGCACGTTTTTTAACAATATAGAGGAGTTGTCATGCCCGTGTCAAGGAGACGGGCTTCGCTTTTAAACAGGCATGGCGGGGGCGCAGCTTGCCGCATGGGGTCTTAATATTAGCCAGTATTCATTTATGGCTACCTCTAAAAATTGCTCTTTTTCCTGACCTCTGCGTCAGGCGCGGAAATAAAAATGCTCACATATTAACATATATGCTGCGTTTTTTATTTCCGCCCTTCCTTGACTTCAGAAAAAATTCCTAATTTTTAGAGGCACCCTTATTTCTAATCCATTTTTCATCTGAAAATGATAAAATATGCACAGTGATGTCTGTCCATGACGCAACGACCCACGGGGTTTTCGCGCTTCCGGACTTTAACCTTTAATCAGGCGGATATGAAAAAGATAATCCTGCTCACCCTTGCGTTCTGCCTCCTTCCGGTTTTAAGCCGCGCTGGGGATGATATAACGCTCGTAAGAAAGAGCTGCTACCCGGCGCTCTTCATGGTCTTCTGCAAAGGGGAGGTGAGGAATGAGACGGACAATGACATCGAAAACGTCCTTATACACTTCTCCTCGCCAGGCTACCTGAAGGTCCATGTCCCTCAGGTCGAAACCGAGGCATACGACGAGATAGACCGCCTGCCCGCCAGGGGCACGGAAAATTTCGTCGTGGTTTGGGACACGTCAAAGACATACGAAAAGGCCGACCCCGACATCTTGAGGGAGTACATACTCATGAGCGTCAGGAACGAGACGATGGAGATAAATATCTCGGTCCAGAAGCCTGAGCCTTCGGCAGTAACCCCGCCGCCCGCAGCGCCAGCCGGTACGCCCGGCGGTCCCGTCCTGCCGGACGGTAAAGGGATTTAGAAGACCGGGGTTGAAACACAAAAGGGTGCCGCAACACGTTGCGGCACCTTTTGTTCGTATCCCCTTCCGGTGAAGCCTCAAGCCCTGCAATCCGGAAAATTTGCCTTTCCTTCCTCCTGCCTATTGACAAAACGGGCGGTATTGAGTTATCTTTCATAAGTTAAGTGGAAAGGTCCTATCGTCTAGAGGCCTAGGACGTGGCCCTCTCAAGGCTGAAACACGGGTTCGAATCCCGTTAGGACCGCCAGTAAATAATAAAAGGGCCGCCCGGAAAGGGCGGCCCTTTTTTATTTAATGCCTTAACGGGGTGAGAACCCGTAGGGTTCGTCCGGGTGCTCGTCGAGGCCCCCGAAGGGGAGCAGAGACGAGCCTTGAAATGTACACTTCCCTGCCGGAGAGGCGAAGCCACTCATCCCGTTAGGGCCGCCCAATATGGGCGGCCCTTTTTGATTTGGTGCCTTGTTTCTGATGCCTTTAGCTAAAAGGATGTTTAAAAAAAATCTTACGCCAAAAAAAGAGTAACAAACCTCTTGACATACTTTTTAATAGATCATATAATCAAATTACTCTAGGTTTTAGAGTAATAAGGTGGGGTTTTAAAGACACTCAACAGGTTACTGTGAGAAAAAAGGAGGTATGGGCATGGCACGGAGTTTTGGACAGCTTTTAATCGAAGTCCGAAGCCAAAAAAGAATGAAGCTAAGAGAGATTTCAGAGTTTACAGGTCTCTCAATAAGTTATCTGTCCGATCTAGAACACGAACGAAAGCGCGCACCAGAATCCGAGATTGTAGCCAAGATCGAGAAATGTTTAGGCATAACAGATGGGAGCTTATCTTCACAAGCTAAAGAAGAACGCGAAAGGAAACTACACCCCGAAGCAAAAAAGCTATTTCTCACCCGTCCAGAACTACACTATGCACTTCTTAGAGCAGCCGAGGATAAAACTGAAGATGAACTGCAAACGTTAATCAAAGAAATGGAGGCGAGGAAAGAAAAATGATCTTTTCTGGCATGAGCAAGAACGAGATTGAATTTAAAGCCCAGCAATTAATACAAGAATTCCAGCCTGACGTTTTAGCTGGTAGGACTGCGTTTGATATAGAGGAATTTTGTGAACTTGACCTAAAAAATAAAACAGGTCTTTCACTTCACTACTCGATGCAGCTGCCTTCCGGCATACATGGTCTGACCTCTGCAGCCGATAGCGTGGTAATGATTGACGCTGAACTCGCGGAGAATCCGTTAAACCGTAAATTTCTCAGGTCAACTATGTCTCACGAAGTAGGACATGCTTTACTCCATGTGCCAACGCTAAAACTGGCTAGAAAAATGGATATCGTATTTAAGCAGGAAAAAAGCCACTCTGAAAAAATAAATTTATATAGAAAATCCGATATTCCCGTCTATCGGAATCCTGAATGGCAAGCATGGCAATTCGCAGGCGCTTTGCTGATGCCTAAGCAGGTCCTTGAAAATCTTTTAAAGCAAGGGGCGCCTATATGGGTTATATCGGAGCATTTTCAGATAAACATACCTTTTTTAAGGTCGAGAATGAGGGCTCTCGGCTTTAAAAACTAAACCCCAAAATACTGGTCAGAGTATTTCGGGGTTTATACCACCCAAAGTGGTTGGCCGGATGGCGGGCCTGTTATGGATACGATAAATTTTACATTTCAGGCGCCCTTCTGTCAATTGAATTTTGGAGTCTTAGAAAGGAGGGCAAAATACATGAAACAACATTCAATAAGGTTCGTGGCTTTTATAACTCGCGATGGAAAAAGGCTCTATGCTCGTGACTTTGGTAAAAAAGCCTGGCCCATAAGGGTCAGGGAATAGGAATAAGAAAAAGGGGGGCCCTCATCCCCCTTTTCCAAATGAAGTAAAAAACAATTTTGAAGGAGACCAAAGATGAGCAAAGATAATGATCGTATAGTCTATAGACGAGATGATGGCCATTGGGTAAATCAAAAAATAGGTGCGGATAGGGTTTCTAGTGCTCATGAAACACAAAAAGGCGCCACAAATGCTGCAAAAGAGATGCTAAAAAATCAAGGTGGTGGGGAGTTAACGATTAAAGGTTTGGACGGCAAATTTAGGAGTAAAGATACTATAGCTCCTGGTAATGATCCCAATCCGCCAAAGGATAAGGAGCACTAAAAAGTAAACGGGGGGCGATTGCCCCCCGTTTCTCCTGCTATCACTGCCCGCTCGTGCTCTTCACGGCCTTTATGTACAGCTCGGTAGATGCCTTCAGCTTCTCTATGGCCACGGGCCTGTCGCCCGCGTCCATGGCTTTCATGGCCTCGCCCTGAAGCGTCTTTGCCTCACCGAGGAGCCTGGAGCCTTCCCTGGTCATGCCTCCGGCGAGCTTTTCCGCGAAAAACAGATAAGAGTCGTTCTTCTTCAATTCATACGTGAGCATCTCCTTCTCGTCCGTGACCGCAGGCCTGGGGAAAGTGATTATCTCGCCTCTTTCGCGCTTCATCTCCCTTACAGTGTCGGTGATGAGCTTGTAGGCCTTTTTTATTTCTTCGAGCGACGAGTCGAGGTCGCCGCCAGCGATATGGGTCTTTGACATGGCGAGGAACGCCTTCGCCTGCCCTATCCTGGCCGGGGCCGAGGCGCTCCCGTACTCGGAGGCGAGCATGTCGGCGGTCTTGATGAACGTCTCCACCTCGGCAAGCCCCTTCTTTATCATCGCCTCCTTGCGCTCGGCGTCATGTTTCGAGCGCAGTATCGCCTCTTCCCTTATTACGGAGTCCCTTATCGTGGAGTCCTGACGGTTCTTGGAAATGACTATCGCGTGGGTCGCCATCCGGGTAGACTCTGCCGCGTCCTCGCTGGCGAACTCGTATTCACCCTTGCCGTAGTGCTGCCGCGCCTCTTCGGCGGAGGCCCTGGCCATCTTGAGGATAGACGCGGCCTCGGCGTCCCCGGACTCCTTGACTATCTTCTCCGCGGCATTTATGAAGGTAGTATTCGCCTTGAGCTTGTAATCGGCTTCCGCGGCGATCTTTCCGTTCGAGGCCTCCGGCGCCTTCTCCTGCGGAAACGCCTTTGCGGGGACAAGCGGCAGCAGTATCGCCATAACGATAATCAGTGCGTTCAGCATAAGACCCCTCCTTTGAAAACGCCGATAGCCTGTGGCGTTCGGGATGGCGGGAAAGGGGTCTGCTTCCCGTTTCCCTTTGTTTTGACCCCGGAGCTTGCCTTGAAATTATTTCTGGAAATCCACTTGCAGCTTTTTGCCCTCGAAGATGCCCTTATCCACCTTGTCCCCGGAGAATACCACATAGCTTGAATCCGAAAAATAGCGCATCCTCTTGGCGGAGGAAAACGTCTTCTCTTTATCGAGCCCGCTGGCGAAGAGGCATATCGTCTTTGCGGGGTTCTCCGGGTTCTTTACCGCGAGCGCGAACGCGGAGCCGTCCCTGCCGAATGCCTTTCCATTGACCCTGAACGTGTCCCCGGTGATGGAGGCGTGCCTTGAAAAGTGCTGCGCCGCGAGCAGGTAGAAGGCGTTCTCCCCCCCTGCGCCTAAGATGAATACCGACCTGTACTTGAGGTAGTCCTGGACCCCGGCCATCGCGTCCGTTACCAGCTCGAGGTTGTAGTCCTTCGACAACTGCTCCGAGGCCGCGAGGTACTTCTGCCGCGCGTCACCCTTGCCGGGCGTGACGATGACGCCGTTCCTGTCGCCGAGGCACGCGCCCAAAGACGGCGGCATCTCCTCATCCGAAAGTATCCTGAAGACCTCGTAGCCGGGGTCTATCTCCACGGATACCGGCCTTGAGGCGAGCTCCACCTTGACCTCTTCGGCTTCATCCTTTACGCGGACCTTTTTCAATACCTCTCCGTTTTCGGTCTTGAAGAGCACCGGCAGGTCGAGTATGTAGGCGGGCTTTATCTGTTTGATTGTGAAGGACGCCTCGTAGATGTCGCCTTTTTTGATTGCCCGCGCGCTGCCGGGCATGAGCGACGGCCCGCCGCTTCTATTTATCCACTGGTCGAAGAACCATCCGAGGGTACTGTCGGAGGCTTTCTCGAACGCCTCCCGCAGGTCTTTCCACGACGCCCTCCTGAAGGCGAAGTCCCTATAGAAGTCCTTCAACCCCTTTTCGAACGGCTCCCGGCCAATGGCGTCCTCAAGCATGCCGAATACCATCATCCCCTTGTTGTAGCCTACGGCCCTTGATGAGGGGGTGGTCGAGTCGATGAAGTCCTTAAGCGCCTCTCCGTCCTGCGCGAAGTTCTTGTACCCGCGCAGTTTGTTGAGCCTGAACTCCCGCGCCTCTTTCTCCCCTTTGTTCCTTTCGTACAGGTAATCCGCCGTATAGGTCGTAAGCGCCTCGACCCAGTTGCCGAGCGAGTCGTCCACAAAGACGGAATTACCCCACCAGCTGTGGGCTATCTCATGGCCGAGGGACGTATCCGGGATGAAAGGCAGCCTTATGACGCTCGAGCCGAGGAGCGTGAACGACGGCATGCCGTAGCCCGTGGGGAGAAAATTCTCGACTACCGCGAACTTCTTGAAAGGGTAGGGGCCGATAAGACCCTGATAAAGGTCGAGGTAGCCTTTGGTCTTGCTGATATATGTCCTGGATAGCTCTTTTTCATCTTTGAAGAAGTAGGTGTATATGCCGATGCCTTTGTAGTCCTCTTGAGTGACGATGTATCTCCCGGCAACGAGGTCGAACCCGTCGAGGGGGGTCTCGGCCTTCCAGCGCTCCGTCCCTTTTCCGCCCTTTTGTGATGACCCTTCCATTACGGCCGTGTACCCGGCGGGCAGGGCGACGGTGCATTCAAACAAGGCAAGTGACTTCTCCTCCTGCGGGAACCAGAATGAGCCCGAAGGGAGGAATACGCCCTCCTCGCCGATGACCCCGTCCTCTACAAATGCCACCCCGCGCTTGACCGACTCCGCGGCCTCGGCAGGCGACTGGAACGAGCCGTGGAAATGGACTTCGAGCGTTTTGCCCGCGAGGTCTTCGGGAGCGTCGATATTAAGCGCGTTTACGCCTGTACGGACGCCGAGGACCGAGAACTTGAGGTCTTTCCCGTCCATGAGGACCCTGTCGATGGAGGAGCCCTGCCTTATATAGAGGCCGAGCTTCGCCTGTTTGCCGGGCGTTATCCTGTCCGTGCCGGTAATTTTCCGCCCCTTGATGTCTACGGAGATGTTCAGGTTGTGCGATGTAATGTCCACTGCGGAAGATGGCTGCGCAAAGATGAAAAGGGCTATGAAGACGGAAAGAAAAGCGGCGGCTGTTATACGGGAACCTATGTCTCTCATTAGAGATTCTGTCTTACGGATTAAAGATATCATATTAATTACCCCCGGTCTATACCGTCTTCCGAAGCGGCCTGTCAGGCGGTTTAAGCCGCCCCTTAAAAATCTTCAAGTAAACTTTTAGGCGTGCGATATGTTTATAAATGGCCTGGGGCGGCACGGATATAAAAAAATCCCCTTTAATCTCACGTTAATGAGTTTTTGCTATTATAATTATAAATCCGTTTTTGCGTTGATACGCCGGAGCGAAAAAAGGCCGTAAAGGAGCGCTAAAATGGCACGTAAGATGACGCTAAAAGAGCTAATCTCCTTTGAAGAGATGCTCTTACAGGAGGAGCTCTCGGCAAAAGAGGTAGAGAGTGATACGGCCCCGTCCGGACAGCACGCCTACCTGCTGAACGAGCTGCTTTTTAGCGGAAAGGCCCGTAAAGGTCCGCAGTAAGAAAAGAAATCCACGATTTTTTTTAGGCGCCACTGCGTTCGCAGGGGCGCCTTTTTCTTTTTCCCCAATGTTACTATGCCGCAAACCCGCCAAAAAGTATGCTCATCTAAAAACCTTTTAAAAAACAAAGAGTTATCCAGAGTCCGGGGTAATAATGGGGTATAATATCTATAGAGGTTATAGAGTTAAAGGGGAGGTGACAGTTAGATGATGAGGAAAAGAAGGGTCGTAGAGGCTATAGAGTATGACCCCACGGCGGCTTCCGCTGTGGTGCAGGCCCCCGGCGGCAGGGGCAGGGACAAGGTCGAGATAGTCGAAGTCCTCCCGCTGTATGAGGATATACCCGTTGAGCCCGAGGAGGGGCTGGCGTCCGGCTCAGGCCCGATAGGGAACAAAAAGGTCAGGATTATTGAAAAGCTCTACAGGCACGTGGCGGGCACGCACCTATGGAACCATGTATTCGGCAGATAGACCGGGCAAGAGAGAAAAACAAACGCCCGCGGACTAAGTCCGCGGGCGTTTTTGCGATAATTGACCACGGTGGTTTACAAACTCATTTTATCTGGTAACCTTTTATAAATCCGCTACATACTTGACGCACGCTTACGCTTTCCGGTCGTACTTAAACAACCGGAGAGGCCTTGTTCGGCATCAGAACCGAGATGCAGAACGAATATTGCCGGTATTCCAGATAAGCCGTTAAAGGCCGCCGACATGAACATCTTCGATTCTTCGATAATCTTTTACGTTAACGGCCTTTCCCGTCATTTTTTGATATTCGATCATTTAATGGGTTTCTTGGCACATAATCCCCTGCTGAAAGGAGGCGTGCTGGCGACTCTCATATGGTGGATGTGGTTTAAAAGCGGCCAGTCCGACCCGCATGGCCGCGAGCATATAATCTCAACGGTATTCGGTTGCCTTGTGGCGATCGCGCTGGCGAGGGCGCTGGCGTTGACGCTGCCGTTCCGAGTAAGGCCAATGCACGAGCTGGGCCTTAATTTTGTGCTCCCGTACGGGGTCGACCAGAGTATCCTGGACGACTGGAGCTCATTCCCGAGCGACCACGCGGTGTTATTCTTTTCATTGTCCGCCGGACTGTTATTCCTTTCGAAGAAGGTGGGGGTCCTTACGCTTGCATATACCGCCCTGTTTATCGTTTTCCCGCGGGTATACCTGGGGTTGCATTACCCTACGGACGTTATCGCCGGCGCGGTCATAGGGATTGCCGTCGGATGTCTTGGGAACCTGTACCTTGTCAGGAGCAATATCTTTAGGTCTGCCGTGCGTTGGCTGGATTCAAGACCCTCTGTCTTTTATCCTTTATTCTTCCTTTTGACTTACCAGATCGCCGACCTGTTCAGCAGCGGCAGAGGTCTCCTGAAAGGGGCCTGGAAACTGCTTAAGATCATGCTTGCCTGAAAAAGGCCTGCCCGGTAGAATGGCCCGGATAAGAAGGCCGCCTTTCCAACGATGCCCCTTCAAGCGCTCTCGAAAGAAGCCGTCACATCAACCTTACTCCGATAAAACCGTCATTTGCGATAACGCAAAATATTTATTTAAAAGTTTTTCCTTTTATTATAAAATTCAAATATCCACAATCGCTTTTGGCTTTGGTGTTGAAAAACGATAACAAGGGGTTAGCTTTAAAGCTAACCCCTTGTTTTTTTGAAGAATTGGCTGGGGGACAGGGATTCAAGACTTATTTTGAACCTGTAATCTGCCGTATTCCTTTGGTTTAGAGTTGAGCCAGTGCTATCAGGCATACCTTTGCCACAAGGCTTGACCAGACATCAAGACCTTTACAAGATAGCGAAG
>JACRCL010000026.1 GCA_016219015.1 Deltaproteobacteria bacterium | reverse complement strand
GGACTTACGACCAAGACAGGGGATATCGTCAACAACCCTTACCGCTTCGCGGGCCGGGAGTACGACCCGGAGATAGGGATTTACTACTACAGGGCAAGGTATTACGACCCCGGTACGGGGAGGTTCATCACAAAGGACCCGGTGGGGTTTGAGGGAGGGGTGAACCTGTATGGGTATGTGGAGGGGAACCCGGTGAACTGGATTGATCCGTGGGGATTATTTAAAATTACCGTTAATGATACTGGAGGGCGAAACGGATCTACTTATGGCGGTACTATTACCGTAACTGGAAATAATGGGCAAACGATTACGGTTCCAGGCAGTAGCTGGCCTAATCCAACAAATCCAAGTCCAGGCGTTGCACCGGGGACATATCCTGGGACGTACAGCCCGATTGGTCACCAAGGGACTCAGCCAGGAGTCAGGGTTAATAACGGCGGCAACGTTCCAACTAATGGCCCTAATCCTGCACAAGGAGGCCAAAGCAATGCCAACGGTATTAATATCCACTGTGGCTATAGTCAAACAAATCGCGGCTCAGCTGGTTGTGTCACCATTGAGCCGAGCCAGTGTCAGGATGTTTGGAATGTCCTGCAGCCTAATGAAACGGGTACAGTAAGGATTACGCGATGATGGCTTTTCGGCTCATTTTGCTTTTTTTGAGTTTCGTGATGGTATGTCTCACATATTCATTTGGTAATGCTGCTGAAAATTATTCTAAGAATCCATGTCTTGGAGAAGCTAACCTTGTGTGCCTTCAAGACAATTTCGATAAGCTGTACCAGGAGAACTACCCGCTCTTTTGGGAGATATTGCATAATGCGGCGTCTAAGGCGCAGAAGTGCGATTCAGTGAAAGATACTGCCGCCTTTTTGAGATTGGTTAAACTTATAAGAGGATCACATGCAACTGGCAATGCTGAGTTTGAGGAATATTTCAGCCAGACTGTCGAGCAGTTATGCATACAAAAATCAAAGTGCTTTTTGGACGGATTACTCAGGTTTGATAAGCCTACAAGAGTCTTACTCCTCGACATGCTGCGAAATCCGCTCTTCGAGGACGGTTCCAAGATTGATCGGGTTTTTCGCGAGGCAAAAACAAATAAAAAATACAGAGAAATTTCTGATATCTATTTCTTGAAAAGATAGGGAAAATGATGGGATGGTGCATCCTTCGCAGGTTCAGGTTTGCAACCTGAACCTTTTTATTTCGGGCCTTCAAGTACGACCCGTTCGGCAGGAGGATCGAGAAGAGGTTTGATACGACGGTAAACGGCCTGCCTGTGACGAAGGTATTTAGCTATGTTTACGACAACGAGGACATAATCCTTGAAATAGTGGAAACGACCGTAAACAACGGCGCGCCGACGACCGAGACGATCCGCTACGTCCACGGCCCCGGTGTGGACGAGCCTTTACTGATCCAAAAAAATGGAATACCATACTACTACCACGCCGACGGCCTGGGCTCGATAGCCGCCCTCACTGACTTCCAGCAAAATGTGGTAGAGTCCTACAGGTATACGGCCTACGGACTTACGACCAAGACCGGGGACATCGTCAACAACAACTTCCGCTTCACGGGCCGTGAGTTCGACCCTGAGATAGGGATTTACTATTACAGGGCAAGGTACTATGATCCCGGTACGGGGAGGTTCATCACGAAGGACCCGATAGGCTTTGCGGGAGGGGTGAACCTGTACCTTTACACCGGGAATAACCCCGTCAATCGTATAGATCCCCTTGGCCTCGATTGGATTGATGACCTTGCTGATTTCTCCGCTGGAATGGGCGATACACTTACTTTTGGCGGAACGAAGTTAATTCGTGAGCAGTGGAATGAAGCTTACGGGTGGGGCGAAGATGCTGCGAACCAGTGCTCAGATTTTTATACGGCAGGCAAGTGGTCAGGATACGCGCTGGAAGCAGCGCTTGGGGCTGGACTATCTGAACAAGCGCTGCAAATTGAGGTCAATGTTTTGTCAAAAGGAAATGTTCTCAAAATAATAAGTAAAAAACTGCGGAGGGGATTCAGGATAGATCCTGCTCACCATGGGAAACGATGGGGGCATCCACATTGGTGGAAATGGTAAGGAGGTCGATATGGATAAGAAATTCGCTGAACCCGATTTTAAAAATAGAGACGTTGAATTAAGATTTGTTGATAACGAAGTTTGTATCTATGCTACAGAAGCAGGCTTAAAGAAATTAATCGGCTACTGCAAAATACTGCTTGATAAGCCTGAAAAAGGACATATTCATTTAGATGACTACGATATATTAACAGAGAATTCCTTAAAAGGGGTGGTCGCTATTTTCAAAAAAGCTTAATTTAAAATTCGTTGCAAAATCCCCTCTTCCTCTTCGCGGGTTCAGGTTTGCAACCTGAACCTTTTCATTTCGGGCCTTCAAGTACGACCCGTTCGGCAGGAGGATCGAGAAGAGGTTTGATACGACGGTAAACGGCCTGCCTGTGACGAAGGTATTTACCTATGTTTACGATAACGAGGACGTGGTGCTTGAGACCATCGACACCACAGTAAACAACGGCGCGCCGACTACCGAGACGATCCGCTACGTCCACGGCCCCGGTGTGGACGAGCCACTGTCTCTTGAAAGGAACGGTCAGACATACTACTACCACGCCGACGGTCTGGGCTCCGTTACGGAGCTAACGGACTCCCAGCAAACGGTTGTTGAAAGTTACAGGTACACGGCCTACGGACTAACCCCCGTCATGCCGTCTACTCCTCTTTATCGCTGCTGTCATCTCTCAATGAGTTCCAAGTAATAATACTCAAAAATAAAGATAAAACCCCGGTTCTCGAATAGAGAAACTATCTGTTTTTATTGGTATTTTTATGGGTCCTTCCTCCTCGAACCCCACTTTCGAGGGATTGACACTTGCAGGGTGGTATGATAAGTATGCTAAAGCTGACGATGGCTTTCTGATTAAAGTGAGAGGGTCTCACTTAGGATAATTTGCGGATAAATCCTTTTCGAGACCTTTTCCTGTCTTTAAACAATTCTTTAATAAAAGGATCGGCGAGATGCTTTAAAAAAGCAAGTGCTAAAAATTGCGAATCTACTATCACTTACTGTTTAAAATCCTGATACCAGAAGAGAGAAGCAATTAACAATGAATTTAGCATTTGCAAGGACACGGGTCAATAAAGCCGTCATATTCGCGGGGGGGCAGTCAACCCGTTTGAGCCCTTTGACGAATTACAGCCCGTTCTACCTATTCCCGGTCTTCAACAGGCCGCTCATAGAGTACGCCATAGATTTCCTTGCGGGCCAGGATATAAAAAATATCGTAATAGCCGCTTCAAAGGACTCGGGCATCCCGGAAAGCATAACCCGCGTAAGGGCGAACAACGGCCCTCACGTAGGGATAGAGTACGTGGAGGACGAAAAACCCAGGGGCACGGCCGGGATACTCCGCGACCTGAAGGATTTTTTCAAGGACGAGAGCTTTATCGCGATAAACTGCAACACCTTCGTGAGCGAGGTCAACCTCGATGACATGCTCAACTTCCATTACGCGAAGGACTCGTACGTGACCATCGGGGTGCAGAAGTCCGGGGCAGGCGCGGCCGAGAGCATCAACGCCACGGAAGACGGCCTTGTGAACGGTTTTTCCTTTATCCACTCCTCCAGGGAACGGAGGTCCCGGTTAAGGACGGCTGGCATATACGTATTCAAGCCCGAGGCCCTCGAGTACATAGACAAGAAAGGGTATTTCGACATAAAGGAGCAGCTTCTCCCGGCCCTAAAGAAGGCCTCACTGCCGGCCTACGTATTCGACCTGAAGGGGCGCTGCAGGGCGATAGAGAGCATAGAGGATTACTACAGCATACACAGGGAAGGGCTCCTCGACGGCTACGCCCCGCCGGGGATGTCCGAGATCGCGGAAGGGATATGGATAGGCGATAACGTGTCGATATCGCCGCAGTCGTACCTCCTGGGGCCGGTCATAATCGGACGTAATTCGGTCATAGAAGACGACGCGCAGATAATAGGGCCGGTCTCCATAGGCAACGGCTGCAGGATAGGGAAGGGCGCGATGGTCAGGGAGAGCGTCGTCTGGAACGACGCCTCCGTCGGCAGGAAATCCGGCGTCCTTTATTCGGTCGTCGGGCCCGGCGTAAAAATAAAGTCCGGGAGTTCCTACAGGGACAAGGTCGTGGTGGAAAGCCTTTCGCCCGCGGACTTGAACATCGCGCCATCGAACAATGAACCGAAGAAGATAGCGGGGGCGGAAAACAACGGCATCGACAGCCTCAACTGGAAGGCATTCCTCGCGATAAAACGGCTTATGGACATAGGTGTTTCGCTTGCGGTGCTCGCCGCGTTAGCCCCGCTCATGCTCCTGCTGGCGGCCGTTATAAAGCTCGATTCGAAAGGCCCCGTGTTCTTCAGGCAGAAAAGGTGCGGCAAGGACGGCAAGGACTTCGAGATGCTCAAATTCAGGACGATGGTGCCGGGGGCCGACAGGCTCCAGAAGAACTACGCCTCAGGCATAGACGGCCCTATGTTCAAGCTGGCGAACGACCCGAGGATCACCCGGTTCGGTCTGTTCTTGAGGAAAACCAGCCTCGATGAACTGCCCCAGCTCGTCAACGTGCTCAAAGGGGAGATGAGCCTTGTGGGCCCGAGGCCGCTTATAATGGACGAGATGAAGTTCAGCCCGAGCTGGAGGTCGATAAGGCTCAAGGTGAAGCCGGGGATAACCGGGCTGTGGCAGGTCCAGGGAAGAAGCGAGGCGTCCTTCCATGACTGGATAAGGCACGACGTCTACTATGTAAAGAACCAGTCCATATGGCTGGACATGAAGATACTCTTCAAGACGATAAAAGTGGTATTCAAGAAAGCAGGGGCTTATTAAAAAAGCATTGGAGACGAGCATGAGAAAAGTAGACGTGAAGAATCTGGTCTTCCTGATGGGTTTGCTGCTGTTTTTGGCGGTGCAGGGGTGCTCATCCGTGAATACCGCCGCGGGCGTCAAGCCCGAAAACCAGCCCCCTCAGGAGGCGAAAAAAGACGAGCCCGGCCCCGTGGAACCCGAGAGCGCGAAGGTCACCGAGTTCATACTCGGCCCTGGCGACAAGCTCGATATCACCGTATACCGTAATGACGACCTTAAAAGGACGATCCAGATAGACCCCACCGGGAAGATCAGCTTCCCGCTTGTGGGCGATATCCAGGCCTCCGGGACAAGCATATTCCAGTTGAGGGACAGGCTCCAGACGGGCCTTGCGAAATACATAATCGACCCCCAGGTCACCGTGGGCGTGGTTTCCATCCAGAGCCAGAAGTTCATAGTCCTTGGCGAGGTAAGGAACCCCGGGTTTTTCCAGGCCGATACCTCGGTAACCGTGTTCGAGGCCATTTCACGGGCGGGCGGGGTCACCAACGACGGCCAGCGTAAGAGCGTCCTCCTCATAAGGGGAGGGATGAAAAAGCCCGAGCTTATCTCGCTCGATATGGAAAAAGCCCTGAAGGAAGGGGACTTGAGGCAGAACGTGCTCCTTCAGCGCGGGGACATACTATACGTGCCGAGGACCTTCATCTCTAACGTGGACAGGTTCTTTAACCACCTCTCCACGATTATTTCGCCCGTACTCTCGATCGAAACCGGCTACTTCATAGGCCAGCAGATCGAATCGCAAAGGGGGACCACGGCCGTTGCCCCGTAGCGGGGCAGCGTCTCTGTATCCATGCAGCCGCCGATGACTCTTTTAGAGATGCTTTACAATAGCGTCCGGGCCAACCCCGGTAAGGCCGCGATAGCCTTCCACGAAAGCATTATGACCTACGGGGAGCTCGGGGCGCTTGTGGATAACCTCGCCTCCTCGCTTTATTCCCTCGGGCTTAAAAAAGGCGACCGCGTCGGCGTGATGCTCATGCGCTCGCCGGAGCTTGTTGTAAGCTTCCTCGCGGCGTCCAGGGCGCGGGGCGCAGCCATGCCCATCAATTTCGAGCTCGCCCCGCAGGACGTAAGGTCCATAATAGAGAACACCTCCCCGAAGTTCATAATCTCCGACCCGGCCTTTGTGGACAGCCTGAAAAAGGCCCTGCCCGCCCATTCCGGCGTAAAGGTCATAGTTACCGGGGAGGCGAAGGGGAGCGGCCTTTTAAGCTGGCGGGACCTCGTAAGCGCGGGGGGCGGCCTTCCGCCCGCGCCATCCGTGGACGACGTCTTTTACCTCAATTACACATCGGGCTCGACCGGAAATTCGAGGGGCGCGATAACTACCCATTCCAACGTATACTGGAATACCGCGGCAGCCGTCAAAGCCCTGGACATGGGCCATGAAGACGTGCACCTGTGCATGTTCGCCCCGTTCGCCCACCCGCACGAGATATTCGCGCGCCCGCTGCTCCTTGGCGGGACCATGGTGCTGGTCGACAGGATATATCCCAAATCCATCGCAAAGGCCATCTCCGACAACAGGGTCACCTGCATGATGGGGCTTGCCCCGCTTTATGAGAACCTCCTCGATCTCCTCGGCTATAACTGCGAATTCGACCTCGGCTCCCTGAAGGTGCCCGAAAGCGGAGGGATGTTCACCAGGCCCGCTCTCATGGACAGGTTCAGGCAGACGCTCGGGGTCGACATAATCCCGGTCTGGGGGAGCACCGAGACTTCGGGCATAGCCATAGCGAACCGCCCGGGCAGGGAGATGGTCCCGGGGTCGATAGGACGGCCGTGCGAGTCTTACGAAGTGATGATAGCGGACGAGTTCGGCGAGGAGGCGGCCCCGGGCGAGGTGGGGGAGATGGCGTTCAGGGGGCCGGCGGTCGTAAATGGCTATTACGAGGATAACGGGGGCTCCAGCCCTTCTTTCAGGGACGGCTGGTACTTCAGCGGCGACCTCGGGAGAAAGGACAGGGAAGGGAACTTCTACTTCGTCGAGAGGAAGAGCGGGATGATGAAGGTGGCCGGCCTTAAGGTGTTCCCTCTCGAGATAGAGCTCGCGTTGCTCGACAACCCGGACATAAAAGAGGCCGCGGTGATACCGGTCAAGGACAGGTCGCGGGGCGAGGTCCCGAAGGCGATAATAGTCCCCCGTGACGGGAAGGCGCTGACGGAGAAGGACGTGCTTAAGCATTGCAGGGAGAGGATAGCGCATTATAAGCTCCCCAGGATAATAGAGATAAGGGAATCGTTGCCCAAGATAGGGAGCGGGAAGCTCAACAAAAAGGCCCTTCTTCTGGAGCGCGCATGAAGGCTCTTATTGCCGACGGCGAGTGGATGCCCAGGAAGGGCTATCCGGTCACCCGTGAGGAGACTGCCTGCAAAAGGGCACGGACCGGGAGCCAGGTATGGAGGAACACGACCTTTGACCTGAGGGACGTGGACGTCCCCGCCCCGAAGGAGGGCGAGGTGCTGATACGCGTCAGGTCCTGCGGCGTGTGCGGCTCGGATACCCACCTCTACGAGAAGGACGGGGAAGGGTACATAAAGTTCTCGGGGCTTACGAAACTGCCGTGCATACTCGGACACGAGTTCTCAGGGGTGGTGGAAAAGGCCGGCCCGGGGGTAAGCGCCCTCAAGAAGGGCGACCACGTAGCGGTAGAGAGCGTGATGTGGTGCGGGATGTGCCTTTCATGCAGGAGCGGCGCCCCCAACCAGTGCAGGAACGTGGAACTCCTGGGCTTGAGCCATAACGGGGCGTTCGCCGAGTACATAGCCGTGCCCGCGAAGTACTGCTGGGACATCAATCCGCTTTTCGAGGCGTACGGCGAAGAGGACGCCTTCGACGTGGGTTCGCTCATAGAGCCTGTGGGGTGCGCCTATAACGGCATGTTCATAGCGGGCGGGGGTTTCAAGCCCGGCGCCGCTGTCGTGGTCTACGGGACGGGGCCCATTGGGCTCGGGGCCGTGGCGCTGGCGAGGGCCTCAGGCGCCAGCCTCATAGTCGCGTTTGACGTGGTCGATGAAAGGATGTCGATAGCGAAAGAGATGGGGGCGGACTTTTCTTTCAATATCAATAAGCTCGGCGGGGCGGCCCCGGCCGAAAAGGTCCTCGAGCTTACGCGCGGCGAAGGGGCCGATATGCAGGTAGAGGCCGCCGGGGCGGCGCCCCTGACCGTGCCCGAGATGGAAAAGTCGCTCTCCGGGCAGGGCAAGATAATATATCTCGGCAGGTCTGACGCGAGCGCGCCCATGAGCCTCGATTCCTTCGTGACAGGCGCGAACCAGCTCGTCGGGGCGAGGGGCCATACCGGGTATGGGATATTCCCGAACATCATAAAGCTCATATCCTCGGGAAGGCTCAGTCTGGAGAAGATCATAACATCGAGATACACGTTCCCATCGGCTGTAGAGGCGTTGAAGAGCTCAAGCAAAAGAATCGACGGAAAGATCATCGTAAGGATATAGGGTTGGGGCAGAATCACGACGGAGGTCAAGTTAGATGGAACTGGCTAAGTACTGGGAAATAGTCTACCGGAGAAAATGGCTCATATTAGGCTCGGCTGTCCTGATATTCGTATTCACCTTCCTGCTGCTCGAGCTCACCCCCACGGTGTACAAGAGCAGGGCCAAGGTGATGTTCAGGTCGAGCAACCTTCAACAGACCTTCATCTCGGGAGTGCCGAACTCGCTGGGCCAGATGACAGTGGTCAACCCCGATAACCTGATAGGCACGGTCGAGGAGATGATCGAGAGCTCTCCGGTTATAAACAAGGCCATCCACGACATCGACCTCAGGGACGGCGACGGGAAGTACCTGAAGATGGACGACTTCGTCGACCCGTTCGTCCTCAAGATATTCACGAAGGGCGCCGGCGTCGATATATCCAACCTCGAGGCCTCCGAGTCCTTTGAGATAATCGGCTACGCCAAAACAGCCGCCAAGGCCAAAAGGATACCCGAAGAGGTCATAGCCAACCTCCTGAGCGAGTTCAACAACAGGTACAGGAAGGAGATGGCCCAGGCCAAGAAGGCCATTGAGAAGCGGCTTGGCGAGGTAGCCGTAAAGTTCGCCAAGGTCGAGGAGAGCGTGGCCAGATACAAGTACGACAGCCAGCTCTACAACCCGGCTGTCCAGATAAGCGGCCTTGTGGGGGAGATAAACGACCTTGAGAGCGAAAGGGACAAGAACTCGCGTTCGACGGAGTCCTCCAAGGCGGGCCTCAGGGCCATAGAGCAGGCCGCGTGGACCAATAACCCCAAGGCGTTCAAGGATATCCAGGCCAACATAGAAAGCAACGCCCTCCTCGACGACTATAAAAGGCAGCTGCTGTCGCTCGAAAGCTCCCTGGCGAAGCTTACGGCCGAAAAGACCCAGGAGCACCCGGACGTAAAGGTCACGAAGCAGCAGATAGACCTCGTGAAGGACAATATCAAGAACGAGGTCTCGAAGAGCTTCGCCTCCCAGGTGACCGGCAGGAGCCCCTTCTTCGACAACATCGCCATAAGTTACGCCAATGACCTGTCGGCTTTAGCCGGGTCCCAGGCCAAGGACAAGATACTCGCGAAACAGATAATGAACAAGAAGGGCGAGCTCAGGGAAATACCCGCGAAGGAAAGAAGGCTCAACGAGCTTACGAGGGAATCGGACGACCTGAAAAACGTCTATAACGCGCTTGTCATAGACCTTGAGAACGTAAAGAGCGCCGAGGAGATAAGCCTCGCCAACGTCGTGGTGGTACAGCCCCCGGACGAGCCGGAGGCGTATTTCCCGCCCGAGGACAACGAGGTCTTCCTGGCCGCGGCCCTTATAGGCGGGCTCTGCTTCGGCCTGTTCTTCGCCTTTGTCTTCGACTACATCGACGGCACGGTCAAGACCCCGGAGGACGTAAAGAGGTTGGCGGGCCAGGAGGTCGCGGGCGTTCTCCCCTGGGCAAAAGAGCTTCCGGCCTCGATGGTCGGGGGCGGCGACGCCATTTTTGACGGCAGTCTCTACGACGTAGTCACGAATATATGGACCATAAGGGCCAGGGAGCACAAGACCGTGTCAATAATAAGCCATTCCAAGGGGGACGGCAGGTCCACCGTGGCCTGCAACCTCGCGAGGCTTGTTGCGCAGACCGGAAGGAAGGTGGCGCTGGTGGACGGGGACTTAAGGAGCCCGTCCGTCCAGAAGGCCTTCGGGGTCTCGGCCGCGAAGGGGCTTTCGGATTACCTTTCAAGCGATCTCAGGTACAACGATGTGATAACGCGCACTTCCCTGCCGGGGCTCGACCTTGTGACCGCGGGCGGACCCCAGCAGGAGCCGCAGCGGCTGCTTCAGTCCGGCAGGTGCGCCGAGCTCATGAACGACCTCGCGCAGGCTTACGATTACGTGATAGTGGACACGCCGGCCTTGTCCGAGGGGAGCGACGCGCTCATACTCTCGGCCTACGCGAAGAGGGCCCTGCTGATAGTGAAGAAGGGCAAGACCCCCGAGAAGTCCTTGAAAGGGTTTATAAACGGGCTTACGCAGGCTGGCGTGAGCGTCGCCGGTGTCCTGTTCAACGGCGCAAGGGTAAAAGCCTGAGGTGGTCGTAAGGGAGAGCATCGCAAGGGATGTCCTGAGGCTTATAATCTGGTATCCCGTCAGGTGGTTCCTGACCATCATCCCGTTACGGGCGGCGTACCCGTCGTTAAGGGCCCTGGGCAGCCTCCATTACGCTATCTCAGGCAGGAAGAACGCCCGTCTTTTCGAGAACTTCGAGCTCGGGCTGGGGCAAAAGGGCTTTACCCGCGCCGGGGTTCAAGAGGCCGTAAGGGATTACTACAGGAACCATTACGTAAACCAGCTCCAGATATTCATCTTCCCGAGGCTCAACAGGCGTAACGTCGGGAAGGTCCATGAGTTCGAGGGGCTTGAGCGCCTGGACGCCTCTTTAAAAGAAAATAAGGGCTGCATACTGCTCCATTCACATTTCGGGCCTTCACAGATGCCGCTCCATATACTCGGGGTGCTCGGCTATCAGGTAGTGCAGCTGGGCCTGCCGACCGACGAGGGCCTGAGCTTCATCGGCAGGCGCGTGGCCTTCAGGCTCAGGCTGAAATACGAATCGAAAATAAAGGCGAGGATCATCCCGGCCACGTCATTTTTAAGGCCGCTCTTCGAAACGCTCAAGAATAACGGGGTGCTCCTTATGACAGGCGACGGCGCGGGGAAGGGAAAACTTATCGGGAAACTCTCGGTTGAGAGGTTCCTCGGAAACGACGTCTTTTTTACTACCGGCTCAAGGATACTCGCGGAGAAGACCGGCGCCGTGGTACTGCCCATGTTCACGGTCCTTGAGAACGGCAGGTACAGGACCGTGATCCATGAGCCGTTGAACAAAAACGGCACGGAAACGGTCATTTCAGATTTTGTTAAGATAATGGAATCCTATGTGGTAAGATACCCGCACCTCTGGCACTTCTGGGACGAGTTCGATGGAAGGATAGCCTCTCCTGAAAAAGAGGCTCAAACCCCCGGCTATGCGAATTGACACGGTAACGGGATATCCCGTAAAGGCGGAGAGATGACCGGCGCGAGGCGGATAGCCAAAAACGCGGTCTTTGTGCTCGCGGCCCGGGTCATCGAGGCGGCCCTGAACCTCGCGGTCTTCGCGCTTGTGGCGCGCTACCTCGGCATAGAGGGGTTCGGCGTGTATTCCTTCATCATCGCCGCCATCTGGGTGCTCTCCCCGCTGGTATTCCTGGGGCTCAACCAGATACTGGCCAGGGACGTGGCCCTCGACAAGGACAACGCGGCGTCGGCCATAGGCGGCGGCATAATATTGAACATTCTCATGACGATACCGCTCGTCATCGCCTCCCTTTTCATAATCCTTATCTTCAGCCTCGACAGGACCGGGATAATTGCCCTTTTCCTGACCATAGCCGCCTTCATACCGAGGGCCTTCATAAGGAACTTCTTCGGCGTAATCATCGCTTACGAGGACATGAGGCACCTTACCTTCGTCACGGTTGTCACAAGGGTCGCGGAGGTCGCGCTCATATACGCGGTGGTCGCCTTCGACCTCGGGTTCACGGCGATATTCACGGCCTCTTTCCTCGCCGAGGCGTTCGGCTTCATCGTATGCCTCGTGCTCTTCAGGAAGATATTCGCCGTCCTCAGGATAAGGGTCGACTGGCGGCAGATAAAGCACCTGTTCATGGAATGCCTGCCGGTCACCATATCGCTCCTTCTCGTGGAGGCGTTCCTTTACGTGGACGTGTTCGTCCTCAAGTTCATGGCGAGCAACGCGGACATAGGGCTTTTCCAGGGGCCGCACAAGATATTGACGCGGCTTCAGATGATACCCATGGCCTTTTTCATAGTCTTCCTGCCCGTCTATTCGCGGCTCGTGGGCTCCGAGGAGACGATGGAGAGCTTCAACCAGCTCGTATCCAAGACATTCAAGCTCATACTCATTTTCGCGCTGCCCATCTCAATATTCGGAGTGGCGTATTCGGACAGGATTATAAGGCTCCTTTTCGGGGAGGCGTTCATCAAGGCCGCCGATTCGCTCCAGATACTTCTCTGGGCCTTCCCGTTCCTCTGCCTTACGACCCTTTACAGGTATCTCTTCATAGCGCTTAAGAAGCAGAGGCTCATAGTCGTGTCCGACACCATCTGCGTGCTCTGCAACCTCATACTCGACATAATCCTGGTGCCCTCGTACGGTTTCGTGGGGGCGAGCTACGGCACGCTCGGGGCGATAATAGTCCAGTTCGCCGTGAACTACGTCCTTCTGTTCAGGCAGTTCAGGAAGACCTCGTGGCAGAAGGCGTTCCTCGCGCCGGCCTGCTCCGCCGCCGCGCTCGGGCTTTTCACCTTCGGCTTCGGCAGGGCCGACAGCGTAACCTCGCTGGCCGTGGGGCTTGTGGTCTATTTCGTGGCGCTCTTTTTCCTGAAGACGTTCTCCGCCGAGGACCTGCTGTTTTTCAAAAACTCGATAAGGAGCTCCTGAGGGGGCCGGGGAAAGACCGATGAATGTCTGCATAATACTGGTCGACTGCCTGAGGGCCGACCACCTCGGGTGCTACGGCTACCCGAAGGCGTCGTCGCCGAACATCGACTCCATCGCCTCGAGGGGCGTGGTCTTCGAGAACGCCGTATCCCAGTCGAACTGGACGTACCCGTCCTTATACTCGATGATGACGGGGATGTACCCTTCGAGCGTCGAGATATCCTGGTGGGACCAGAAGGTCAACGAGAAGTTCATGGTCCTCCCCGAGCTGCTCGCCGGGTCGGGCTACAGGACCGGGCTTATGACGTCGTTCAAGGGCCTGCTTAACCCTACGAGCTTCTGCAGCCACTTCAAGGAGGCGAGGCAGCTCAAGATAAAGGACGGCCTCCCGGAGAACCTGGGCGGCTGGGTCAAGGCGGGCAGGGACTCCTTCCTCCTTATGCACATAGGCGAGTACGTCCATGAGCCTTTCATGGCGGACAGGGAATACGTAAGGATGTTCCTCGATGACGACGGGCTTCTCGGAGAGGCCGGGAACCCTATAGTCGATTCCCTTACGTCGAGGACCATAACGAGCAAGAACATACGGAAGGTCCTCGCGAAGATAAACACCAAAAGGGCCAGGCTGAGCCAACGGCAGGTCAAATACCTCCTTGCCGCGTACGACGCGGGGATATATTACACCGATAAGATAGTGGGCGAGCTGTATAACGCCTTGAGGGAGAACAGCCGGGATTATCTCTTCATCCTGATAGCCGACCACGGGCAGGCGTTCATGGAGCATAAGGTCATAGGCCACGGGCTGACCCTTTACGACGAGCTTATACGCGTGCCGCTCATAATGGAGCATAACGGGAGGCACAGCGCGAGGGTGGCGGACCCGGTGATGCTTATGGACCTCTGCCCGACGATAATCGACTTCGCGGGGCTGCGCCCCAAAAGCGCCATGAACGGGGCGTCCCTGATGCCTTATTTCAGGGGAGGCAAGGTGGCCAAAAGGCCTTGCGTGTCCGAAGGCTTCCCGTACATAGCATTGAGGAACGACAGGTACAAGCTCATAACCAAATATTCGAGGCTCGACAATTACAGGGATATCTTCAACCCCGTGGCGAAGTCATGGAAGAGGAAGCTCCTTACGAGGTTCATCCATTTCCTCCCGGACAAGCTCTTCGACCTCTCCAGGGACCCCGCCGAGAGGGATAACCTCGCCGGGAGGGAAAAGGCGGTATACGCCTCGATGATGAAGGAGATGAACGAGATCGCCGGTAAGTTCACGCTCGAGTGCCTCCCCGCCCTGGA
This sequence comes from Deltaproteobacteria bacterium, assembly GCA_016219015.1. Classification (GTDB taxonomy): domain Bacteria; phylum Desulfobacterota; class GWC2-55-46; order GWC2-55-46; family GWC2-55-46; genus JACRCL01. The sequence continues at coordinate 71,113 of JACRCL010000026.1, read as the reverse complement.
GACCGGCATAGACGATGAGATAAAAAAGCAGCTTGAGGACCTCGGCTATCTTTAAGGACCGTATGAAAGTTTTAAGCCTTTTAATCGCGTTAATCTTCGCCCTTTCCCTCGCCGCGGGCTCCTTTGCGCAGGGTGGTCCCTCGCGCCAGGAGTTCATGGACAAGGCCGACAGGGTAAGAGAGCTCATAAGGAACAAGAAGGAGCAGGGCGCTGACGTATCGGAGGCCGTGAAAAAGGCCGAGGAGGCGAGGGCGGCGTTCAGGGGCCGGGACATGGAGCGCGCGTCCATGCTCCTCGACGAGATAGAGGCGATGCTCGGCCCCGGCGCGGCCGTAAAGAGCGCGCCCGTGAGCGAGGGCGCTTCGCCGGACGTCCCTGAAAGGGTCGTAAGCCTCGACCTCGGTTTGAAGAAGGCCTATGCCGTCAGGGTCAAGGCCAAATATAAAAAAGGCAGGGACATAACGGATTTCGACGGGGCGGTGGAGGCGATACCGTTGACCGCGGAAGACGGAAAGCTCAAGGTGCCGCTTGCCGTCCAGCCCGTCTTCATTACGGACGAGAGGCCGCCGCAGAAGTTCCCGCGCCTAAAGCCCGAGGAGGATTCGCCTTTCGGCTTCCATCCCGCGAAGGTGGAGGGCGAGGACGACCCGTACAGGTACGCGCGCGACATAGGGGTGAGCTGGCACAGGCCCATGAGGTACTTCGTATGGATGCTCGTCCAGAAAGACATATCGAGCAGGTCGTACGACTGGTCTTTTTACGATAAAGAGGTGAAAGAGGCGAAGGACCTGAACCTTTTATACAATATCATCGCCTCGCCGCCCTATACGGACAGGCAGGACGAGGCCTCCATGAGGGCCCGGCGGATGGAGGGCGAGCTCAGGAAGTACGCGAGGAAGAACTCGTATATGCCGGCGGACGAGAAGGCGTACACGGACTTTGTTACGGCCTGCGTCGAGAGGTATGACGGCGACGGCGTGGACGACATGCCGGGGCTCGCAAAACCCATAAAATACTGGCAGATCGGGAACGAGCCTCACCCGAAGATGGCGGATTTCGCGGAGTTCGTGAGGATAACCAGCGTTGCCATAAAAAAGGCCGACCCGTCGGCGAAGGTCGTGATAGGCGGGGCACTGAGGGCGGTGATGGAGGACCGTTCGAGGTTCGACTCGACCTTCCTGAAGATACTCAGGGAGCTGAACGGCAAATACATAGACGTAATAGATTTCCATTGGGGAGGGGACGCGAAGGGGAACTACAGGGGGTACAGGGACATCTACGCGCACCTTAAAGACGAGCTGCGCTCTATGGGCTACCCGGCCGGCATGCCGGTCTGGATAACCGAGATGAGCACGTACAGCGGAGACCCGGTAAAGCTCTCCTTCCAGCCGTGGGACCCGCCCTTCCAGACCGAGGAGATGCAGGCCGGGGACGCGGTCAAGAGGTACGTCTGGGGCCTGGCGAACGGGGTCGGCAAGGTCTTCTGGGCATGGGGCATGATGGAAGGGTTCAAGAACAACGACTCCTACTTCGACCATACCGGCTTCATCTACGACGGCAAGTCCGGCGACGACGAGGGCAGAGGGGTCAGGAAGCTCGCCTATTACAGCTATAAGCTCATGACCGGGATGCTCGAAGGGAGCGACTGGACCGGCGTGAAGGCGCTATCCGAGGGGAAAGACAATATCTACGCCTACAGGTTCACGAAAAAATCGGGCAAGGCCGTCTACGTTGTCTGGCGCGATTACTTTGACGAGAGGGGCTTTTAAGGGATGGGCATGACCGGGACAGAAGGCAGGAGCATTTTCTCCGCGCGCGTATCGCCCGTCAGGTGGGTGATCCTTGCCTCGCTCCTTTTGATCTGGGCGGCCCTTTTCCTGTACTCGCGCTGGTACGTCTCGCTCCCTTTGATGGTGGTACTCTTCTCCTCCGTCATCTTCCTTGTAAGGCCCGAGGCCGCCGCGTACCTGATGGTCTTTCTCGTACCGACCTTTTTCAATTACGTGGGGTTCTACCTGAACGAGTCGAACATAGGGGTGCGCACCAACAAGATATTCCCTCTTTTCATGGTGTTCCTCATACCCGGAGCCCTGGCCCTGCTCTTAAAGAAGCTCTCCAGGCTCCACGAGGGGATAAAGGGCGGGTATTTCCTCGGGGCGGCGTCGGTACTCCTGGTCATTTACGCGGCCGTCTCGCTCAGCTGGGCCCCGTCCCTGGATTACGGGCTCGTAAGCCTTGTCATCATCATGCTGAACATGGTCCTTTGCTATTTCATCATAGGCCTGGTCAACAGCGAGACCCTCCACAGGAGGCTGATGCTCTGCTGGGTCCTGGCCGGGGTCATAACGGCCGCGCTCGTGTCGCTTTCGATATTCGACATACCGAGGGAGGAGTTCTTCTACAGGAAGGTCGCAGACTTGCTTACCTTCATCTACAACAACTCGACGAAGGTCAAGGTCCGCGGCCACGCGCTCGGGCACCCGAACGCGGCATCCACGATTCTCAATATGGCCATGAGCGTGAACGTGGGGCTCCTGCTTTTCGAGAAGGAGAAACTCATCCGCAGGCTGCTGTGGGCGTCCCTCATGTTCATGCTCTTCGCGAACTTCCTTACGATGTCCAAGGCCGGCATAGGCTCCATGATAATCGTCGGGTGCGTTTTCCTCGTCGTTTACGCAAGGCTGAGGAAAAGGATAATAAGGAACGCGATCCTGGGCATTGCGGCCATAGTGCTCGTGTTCGTCCTCTCGCTCATATACACGCAGGAGAAAAGGACCCCGAGGCTGCTGAACGTCTCTTACAGGGGGCAGGTCATCTCCCTCGACGACAGGTTCAAGATGTGGCGCGCCGGGCTGGCGCAGATGAAGCTCAGGGGGGACAAGGTCAAGGGGCTCGGGCCGGGCGGTTTCGACTACACCACCGGTTACCCGCATTCGCATAACCTGTTCCTTTCCTTCTTTTTCGATTTCGGGGCCGTCGGCCTGGTATACGCCTCGGTCCTTTTTCTGGCGTTCGGGAAAAAGATAGTGACCTGCTTTATCAGGAACTTCAGGGAGCAGACTACTTATCTCCAGGTGATGACGATAGCGTTCTCGGGCGGGCTCCTGGCGCTCGGGATCCACTCCACCGTGGACCAGTACTACTTTAAAAGCGTCATCTGGCTTTTTTTCGGGCTGGCCGTATCCACTTTCAACCTTAGTGACAGGGCTAAATGACCGGGAAATTCCTGAAAAGAAATATCTTGAACGCCAGGCGGTACCTCTCGGACACTTCCTTCAAGACGAAGTGGCTTTTTCTGAGGAGGAGGCTCATAAAAATAGTCAACCCCTGGGTGCCTCAGAAGCTCTGGATAGGCGTGACCTACAGGTGCCAGTGCGAGTGCGTCCACTGCTGCGTCGGCCCCTACCTGAACGCCGGGGGAAACGAGCTTACAAGGGACGAGGTCCGAAGCGCCATAACCGAGGCCAGGAAGATGGGTTTCCTCGAGGTGACGTTTTTCGGCGGCGAGCCGCTGCTTTGCAGGGACCTTACCGGGCATATCAGGTACGCCAGCTCGATCGGCCTTATGACATCGCTTTATACCAACGGGATACTCCTTACCAGGGAAAGGGTAAGGGAGCTCCGCGAAGCGGGGCTTTCCTTCTGCAACGTCTCGCTCGACAGCTCCTCCGCGGACCGGCACGACTCCCTGAGGAACTACAGCGGCGGGTTCAAGGCCGCCACGGAGGGGATAAGGAACCTCGTAGACGCCGGGATAAGGTGCAGCATCTGGAGCTACGTGAGCAAGCGCGACGTGGCGGACCGGGACCTGAAGGACTTAAGGGAGCTTATAGCCGTGGGACGGAGGCTCAAGGTCAAGAAGGTGGTGATCCTTTTCCCGATAGCGTCCGGCAACTGGTTCTGCAGCAAGGAGGACATGCTCACAATGGAAGAGAGGGAGCGGGTGCGGACTCTGTTTGACCCGCCGTTCGTGATACTCGAGTTCCCGGACGAGGAGACGGACTGCCCGGCCGGCAAGGGCCTTGCCTACATAAACCCTTACGGGGACGTCTCCCCGTGCCCGGCCGTCCCGTTCTTTTTCGGCAACGTCAGGCAGGAGGCCCTCTCGGACATACTGAAGAAGGTCAACGGAGATTTCGTGAAATTGGAGAAGGGTTGCGGCGAGTGCATCATGAACAACGAAAAGTTCAGACATACGATGGCCCAAAGGGATTCTTTGAAGGGAGGCTGCAAGGCGTTCACGGAGAAGGTCCATTGAGCGTTTGATGAGGCGGAGGCGGAAAGCGGGAAAAACCCGCGTATTAAACTAAACCAGAAAAGGAGGTAAAGGATGAAAAGGCTCATCGCGGCATCGGCTCTATCACTGTTAGGCGCAATGTTCTTCGTCACTGCGGCAATGGCACAGAACGTCGGCGTAAACTCATGCGGGTACACTATGGAGGTCATACCTGCCACGCAGGGGCCCGCGCCAGCCGCCACGGACGTGCCGCAGATACTTGACGCGTGGACGACCAACGACCCGTTCGTGAACCCGTACTCGAGGGTCAACGATTTCACTTCCGGGCAGGGCACGCTCGCCTTCGTGGTCGATTACCACCATACCGGCGGCACGCTCCCCAGGCAGTACAACCGCGCCTGGTCATGCGGGAACGAGGCGAATATCCTTAAGACCTGTTCGTTCAGGTGGACCATACCGTTCCTGCCGGCGGGGGACTATCTGCTGGTCAATTATGTCGCGCCCGTTAATTTGAAGCCGGGTTCGTACGACTGGGCGGCAAAGGTAGGGGATGTCGTCTTCGGCTGGCCGGATATCAACGCCTCGGCCCCTTCGTGCTTTACGATACAGTAGTTTTTGCCGATAAGAGGTAATGTGGCTTGACGCCTGAGAGGGTATTTTATGCCTTTTGCGGGCGCTCAGGGGAGTTTTGCCTTTCGCTCCCGGCGAAATAATTTTTTTTGAATTTGATAGAGAAGGATCGAATGGCACAGGAAAAAAAGATAAAGGTAATGGTCCTCGGGTTTGACGGGGCGACGTTCGACATACTCGACCCTCTTATTAAAAAGGGCAGGCTGCCCAACTTCGCCAGGGTCCGCGAAAGCGGCGCCTGGGGAAGGCTCCGCAGCACTCTGCCTCCCCTTTCCGGACCGGCATGGACCACCTTCGCAACCGGGAAATACCCCGGAAAGCACGGGATATACGACTTTTTCAGGAACAGGCCGGAGAATTACGACTGTACGCCGGTGAACGCCTCTTTCCTTGAATCGAAGACCTTCTGGGAGGTCATCTCCGAGCAGGGGATGAAGGCCGGGGTGGCGAATATGCTTTTTACGTGGCCGCCCCAGAAGGTGAACGGGTTCGTCATCTCAGGAAGGGAGGCCCCGAGCGAGGAGGCGCCCTATACCCACCCGGAGGGGTTGAAGGAAGAGATACTCAAGTTCGAGCCGGGCTTCAAGGCGGAGCCCTTCAGGCAGATATCGAGGACAAAGCACTTCCTGCGCTACGCCGCGGAGCAGCTTAAAAGGCAGGAGCGCGCGAACAAATATCTGCTTGCCAGGTACCCGTGCGACCTGAACGTATCGTTCTTCGCGATACCCGATATCCTCCAGCACATATTCATGTGGTGCATGGACCCCGGGCACCCGAACTTCAGGCAGAAGGACGCCGACAGCTTCATGCCCCTGATAGAAGAGTGCTTCGCGGCCCTCGACGGCATCATCGGCGGACGGCTCGAGGTAATGGATAAGGACACCGCCCTTATAATAATGTCGGACCACGGCGCCGGCCCCGTAAGGAAGGTCGTCCAGATAAACAAATGGCTTCAGGAAGAAGGGCTACTCGCTATAAACGACAGCTACGGCAGCCGCAGGGTGTCGTCGATGATATTCATGAAAGACGCCCTCAGGTCGATGATGAACGTGGCCTCCAGGTTCGACGTCCTCGGGCTGAGGAGGGTAATAGGCTTCAAGACAAGGGAGAAGAGGATGGCGTTCGCGAGGAAGAACCTCGTGGAATGGCACAGGACAAAGGCCTACTCAGGCAGGGTCGGCGAGTACGGGATACACATAAACCTGAGCGGCAGGGAAGGGCAGGGCAACGTCTCCCCGCGGGAGTACGAAGGCGTCAGGGACGACATTATCAGAAAGCTTTCCGCCCTCAAGGACCCGGATACCGGGCAGAACGTCTTTGAGCGGATATGGAGGCGGGAGGAGGCCTACCAGGGCCCGTTCGTCAAGTACGCGCCCGACCTCATACTCGATTTCGGCGAGCGGCCGTACCTGCCCGGCGACAGCCTGCTCGCGAGAGGCGTTCTGGAAGAGGTGCCGAGGGCCGGACTGGGCGGCATGCACAGGGACCACGGGATCGTCATGGCCACGGGCAGAGGGATAAAGAAGGGGCGCTTCGAGGGCCCGAACATCTGCGACCTCGCGCCCACGATACTCCACCTGATGGCCGCACGCATACCCGATGACATGGACGGCAAGGTGCTCTCGGCCATGCTCGCCCCCGAGATAGCCCGGAGGCCGCCGGATTATTACAGCACGGGAGGGTCCGAGGGAGGCAATAACGTAATATACAGCGACAAGGAGGCCGAGGAGATAAGCAAGCGCCTGGGCGACCTCGGATATCTTTAAAGCGCGATGAAGATTATAATCGATTTTTTCATGTGGCTCGTCTGGGTCCCTCTAAGGGGCGTGATGGTCAGGATGCCGAGGGCGGTCGTGGACCCCGCCTTGAGCGCGCTCGCCCTGTTCTTTTACATCGCGCTGCCCAACAGGAGAAAGGGCGTCCGCGAGGAGCTCGGGCTTCTTTTCGGGAGCAGGTTCAGCGAAAAAGAGCTCGGGAGGATGACGAGGGCGAGCTTCGATAATTTTATTAAAAAAGTCTACGAGAACCTCTTTTACGGAAAGGTCACGGCCGATAACCTGGAGGAGATGGCGTATTTCGAAGGGCTGTCGAACATGGACTCGGCGCTCGGCAACGGAAAGGGCGCTATCGTCAACACGCTCCACTTCGGGTCGTACTTCCTCTTCATGCTCGGGCTCGGTCTCAGGGGCTACAGGGCGAACGCCCTCACGGGGACACCGCTGACAGCGGGGAGCAGCTATATAAAGAACAAGCTCTTCGAGCTAAGGAAAAAGGAAGAGGACGCGTACCCCTTCACCGTGCTCGGCACAAAGGATTTCCTGAGCGTGGTGAGGGCGCTTAAGAGGAACGAGATAATAGGGGTAGCCATAGACGGCAGGGAGGGGGCGAACCTCGTGCCCGTGAAGTTCTTCGACAGGACCGCGGAGTTCTCAACCGGCATCATAAGCCTTGCCATGAAGACAGGGGCGGCCATCATACCCTCGATCGCCGTTAAAGGCCCGGACGGCAGGCACAGGCTAATATTGGAGCCGAAGATGGAGCTTATCGAATGCGCCGATAAGGACGAGATGCTCAGGCTCAACCTGGAAAAATTTATCGGGATAATGGAAAAACACGTGCTCGAGCACCCGGACCATTACGGCATGACCCTGTACAGCATCAGGGAGGAGGCGAGAAAAGGCCTCATAAAGCCCCTTTTCGCCGACAATGCGGGGTTTAGGCTCAAAACGGCGGGCTGATAAAAGAAGATATTGTTTTGTACTATAAGATAATAAACAGAAAAAAAAGGGCCGTCACCAGGGCCCTCGATATTTTAGGGTATCTGCTCTCCGCCCCCTTCCGCCTCTTCGGGAAGAAAGGCGGGATAAGCGGCGTTTCAGAGATACTCGTAATAAGGACCGCCTACATTGGCGACGTCATAATGACGCTCCCGGTATTGAAGCCGTTGAAAGACCTCTACCCGGGCGCGAGGATAACGTTCCTTACGGCAGAGAAGGCAAAGGACGTGCTTGCCGGCAACCCCTATGTGGACGAGGTCCTTGCCTACGACGCGTTCTGGTTCTACCCGGCGCCAAGGGCGGCGGCCATAAGGCGATACCTGGGGTTCCTGAAAGAGCTCAGGAAGGTCCGCTACGACCTCGTTATCGAGGCGCGGGCCGATATAAGGGACATAGCCCTGCTTGCCCGCATGGCTAAGGCGAGGCACAGGGTAAGCTACAATGTCGGGGGCGGAGGCTATCTCCTGACCCATGTCGTGCCGTACAGGGAGCTTAAGCACAAGGTCGAGTACCACCTCGACATCGTCCGCTTCCTCGGGGCAAAAGACCCGGGGCTCCACTGGGGCATCCACCTGAATGAAGGCGAGGAGAAAAGGGCGCTGGAGCTGCTGAGGAGAAAGGGCGCACGCCTTGATAACCTCGTAGCCATACACCCTGGGTCGAGAAAAGAGCTCAAGTGCTGGTCGTACAGGGGCTTCGCTGAAGTAGCCGACCGGCTTATGGATGAGCACGGGGCCGCCGTGGTCTTTACCGGCTCGCCTGACGAGGCGCCGCTCGTGGACAGGGTCATGGGCGCGATGAGGAACAGGCCGGTCTCGCTGGCCGGGCAGACCGGGTTGAGGGAGATGGCGGCGATAATCAAAAGGTGCAGGCTTTTCGTATGCAACGACACCTCCCCGCTCCATATCGCGGCCGCCGCAGGCACCCCGACGGTAGCGATATTCGGCCCCTCTAAGAGCATGGAGACCGGGCCCTACGGGGGCATGCACCGGGTGGTCGAGAAGGACTTTGCCTGCCGGTACTCCTGCGATGAGGACGTATGCCTGAGCGAGGCGCATAACGAGTGCATGGACGCGATAAAGGCTGACGACGTCATGCGGGCGGCGGAAGATATCTTAAACCGGCGCGTTTAGCGGGCTGCGGGAAAACGCGGCCTCATGAGGATGTAGGATGCGGAAAAGCCTGAGGATATTCTTGGCGGCATTAGCCCTTGCATTTGCGGGGGCCGGGACGGGCCTTTGCGCGGCGCCGGCGCTTGAATGGGAGAGGACCTTCGGAGGGGCTGCCAGCGAGAACGGCACGGCATTCGCACAGACGCCCGACGGAGGCTACATCATAGCGGGGACTACCGCGTCGTTCGGGGCCGGAGATTACGACGTCTGGATAATAAAGACGGACCAGGGCGGCAACGAGCTCTGGAACAGGACATACGGCGGGGTGGCGGCTGATTTCGCCCGCTCCATACAGAATACCTCGGACGGCGGCTATATCGTGGCCGGGGCGACGCGCTCCTACGGGGCCGGGCACAGGGACGTATGGCTCATAAAGATCGCCGCTGACGGGGTAGAGCAGTGGGACAGGACCTACGGCGGCGCGGATTGGGACTACGGCCGCTCGGTCCGGCAGACCTCCGACGGAGGGTACATCGTTGCGGGGTACACCGCCTCCTACGGCGCGGGGTCTGACGACGTATACCTCATAAAGACGGACGCGGCGGGGAACGCCTCGTGGACAAGGACCTTCGGGGGATTTTACCGCGATTACGGCTTTTATGTGAAGCAGACCTCGGACGGAGGGTATGTGATCACCGGGGAGACCGACCGTACCGGCGCGATGGATTACGACCTCTGGCTCATAAAGACGGACGCGGAGGGTAACAGGCTCTGGGACAGGACCTTCGGAGGGCCGGGCGAGGACCGCGGCAGGGCCGTGGAGGAGCTGCCGGGCAGTGGGTTTATCATAGCGGGGTATACAAGCTCGTACGGCAACGGCGGCGCCGATTACTGGCTGATAAGGACGGACGCGCTTGGGAACAAGCTCTGGGACAGGACCTTCGGAGGGCCGGGCGAGGACCTCGCAAGGTCCCTTGTCCTGACCTCGGACGGAGGGTATCTCCTTACAGGGTTTACGGAATCGTTCGGGGCGGGGCTATACGATATCTGGGCCGTAAAGACCGACTCCAACGGCAATATGCAATGGGACTGGACCTACGGGACCCCGGATTATTACGAGACCGCTAACATGGCCGAACAGACCCCTGACAAGGGTTTTATCATAGTAGGCGAAAAGCACCTTGCGGGCTCGGGGAATTTCGATATATTGCTTATAAAGCTCGGCCCATCGGCGCCGGGGAACCCTGTCCCCGACATAAAGGTGAACGGCTCGGACGCCCCGGTGGCAACATCGTCCGGAAGCCCGCTTACGGTAAACGTCTCGCTCGACCCCGGGGACAGGATTGGCGAGAGGGCGGATTGGTGGATAAGGGCCGAGACACCTTTCGGCCTGTATTCGTATAATGTAAGCGCTAACCAATGGGTCAGGGGCCTGAGCGTTTCGCGCCAGGGCCCGGTAGGGGCCATGGGCCCCGTAACGGTCATGGATACGTCCGCACTGCCGGCCGGGGCATACACGTTCCGGTTCGATATAGACATGAGCATGGACGGCGTCTTCAACAGCGGGCAGTCATTCGGCGACAGCGTGAACGTCACTATAAGGCATTAGCAGGGTGTTGAAAAACACCCTGATATGCAATCCATGGATGGACTTTTTCAACATCTGTTAGGAGTCAGGCATGAGAGTAGACATAATGAGGGCCGATTCCATCGGGGATATCCGCGGATGCGTATCCGGGGCGCTTGATTCCCATGCCGGGGTACTGCCCTCCTCAAAGAAGGCCAGGATACTCATCAAGCCTAACCTCAACAGCAATATGAACAGCCTTACCGGGAATACTACCGACCTGAGGCTCCTTGCCTCCGTAATAGAGTCCTTGAAGGAGAGGGGGTATCGGGACATAACGATAGGCGAGGGCACGAACAGCGGTTTTTACAGGAGCAACATAAGCGTCATCTCACGGCTCAAGGTCGATGAGCTGTGCAGGCATTACGGGGTGAGCGTAAAGGACCTTAACTACTCCGAGCCCGTGTATATCGAGTTCGAGGGCGGAGTCAGGGCCGGGGTCGCAAAAGACGTCCTCGATGCCGAGTTCCTGATAAACATGCCCAAGATAAAGACCCACTTCGAGGCCGGCATGAGCGTCTGCCTCAAGAACCTCATGGGCTGCCTCGTGGGGCAGGAGAACAAGAAAAAGACACACCTGAGCCTTGCCAGGAACGTGGTCAATATAAACAGGAGGGTAAAGCCCCACCTCCACATAGTAGACGGCCTCATCTCCATGGAGGGGCTGGGGCCCACGAGAGGGACCCCCGTAAAAACCGGGCTTATAATTGCGGGCACCGACCCTTTCCTCATCGACCTCGTGTGCAGCAGGATAGCCCGGTTCGACTACAGGAAGGTGAAGACCCTGAGGGCGGCGGAAGACGCTGGCCTGCTTACGAAGGCGCACCACGACTACGCAGGCTCGCTCGACCTGTCCGGGTTTGCGAGGAAGTTCAAGGAGCCGAAGGCGAACTTCTTCGCCTCGTTCATCCACAGCCCCAGGCGGCAGAAGTACTTCCTCGCCGTGCGGAACACCGCGTTTTTCAATTACCTCTGCTCCACGAGGCTTTTCGGCCATATGCTTTTTTTGACCGGCCTCAGGCAGGATAACTTTATAAAAGAAGAGATGGAGTTCGAAGGGTTCACGCTTGATAAGACAAAATGCCCGCCGGGCTGCGCCAGGTGCGCGGAGTACTGCCCGGTGGGGCTAAAGCTGCCCGATGACCTCGCAAGGAAAGATAACGGCTGCATAGGCTGCCAGTACTGCTTCCTCGTATGCCCGGCTAACGCGATAGGGTTCAAGGGCAAGCTCGGCTTCATGGCCGAGCAGTTGAGGCAATACGATAAAATAACAAGGTGCATAGCATGAAGGTACTCTTTTTGAACCCCCCGTTCCTTAAAAAATTCTCCAGGCCCCAGAGGAGCCCGGCCGTGACCAAGAGCGGCACGCTCTACTTCCCGATGTGGCTCGCCTACGCAGCCGGCGTGGCCATGGACAACGGCATGGAGGTAGACTTCATCGACGCCCCTGCCGACGGGCTTACGGTGGAAGACGTCGAGGAGCGGGCGAAGAAGTTCGCCCCCGATCTTATCGTGATTGACACGTCCACGCCGTCGATAAACAACGACATCGCCATCGGGGCCCGCCTGAAGGACGCGTGCCCCGGGTCTTTCCTGGCCGTGGTGGGCACGCACGTCTCCGCCCTGCCGGAGGAGGTATTGAAACTCGACAACAGGGTGGGGGCCGCGGCCCGGTTCGAGTACGACATGACCATACTCGAACTCGCCAGGACGCTCGATTCCAAAGGGGACGTCTCGCAGGTCGCGGGCCTGGTATTCAGGGACGGCGAGAGGATCGTCCATAACGCGAGGAGGCCTTTCATCGAAGACCTCGACAAGCTCCCCTTCGTGAGCAAGGTCTACAAGAAGTTCCTGAGGATTGAGAACTACTTCAACCCGAACGCGCTATTTCCGATGGTCACGATAACGACGAGCAGGGGGTGCCCTTTCCCGTGCACGTTCTGCGTATACCCCCAGACCCTGATGGGCAGGGGGTACAGGTCCCGCTCCGTCGAGAACGTCGTAAAAGAGATGGAATATATAGTGGAGACCTTCCCGCATGCAAAGGCGATATTTTTCGAGGACGACACCCTTACCGTGGATAAAAAGAGGTGCAAGGCCCTTTCCGAGGAGATATTGAGGAGAGGCCTCCGAATTACATGGACGGCGAACTCGAGGATCGGCCTCGACTACGAGACCATGAAAAAGATGAGAGAGGCCGGCTGCAGGTCTTTATGCGTAGGCTTTGAGAGCGGGAGCCAGAAGATACTCGACAACATGAAGAAGAAGACGAAGCCCGCCGAGATGAAGGAGTTCATGAAAAACGCCAAGAGGGCGGGCCTTCTGATACACGGCTGCTTCATGGTTGGATTGCCCGGCGAGACGAAGGATACCGTTAAGGAGACTTTGCAGCTCGCCAAGGACCTTAGCCCCGATACCGTCCAGTTCTACCCCGTGATGGTATATCCGGGGACCGAGGCCTACGAGTGGTACAAGGAGAGGAACCTCATAAGGAGCTCGGATTTCTCGAAGTGGATAACCCCTGAAGGGCTCCATAATACCGTGATACGCACGGAGGACCTCTCTTCAGAGGAGCTTGTGAAGTTCTGCGACGACGCGAGGAGGGAGTTCTACCTGAGGCCGGGGTACATACTATACAAGCTTGGCCAGCTTATAACGAAGCCGAGGGAGATAAGAAGGACCTTCAAGGCGGGAAGGACGTTCCTGAAGTATCTCCTTAAGGGCTCGGACATCGGGAAGGCGGGCGCGGACAGATGCTGAAAGGCGTTGGCGTCTCCGTAGTAGTCCCGGCGTACAGGGCCGAAAAGACCATCGAGAGGTGCCTTACCGCCCTGCTCGGCCAGGACTACCCGAAGGGGGCGTACGAGATAATCGTCGTCGACGACGGCTCGCCCGACAGGACAGGGGATATCGTAAAGAAGTTCCCTGTAAGATACCTGAGGCAATCGAACAGCGGCCCGGCGTCGGCGCGGAACAGGGGCGTAGGCGAGGCCGCCGGGGGGATAATCCTCTTTACCGACTCCGACTGCGTCCCTGAAACAAACTGGATGAGCGAGATGTTAAAGCCCTTCTCGGACCCCCGGGTGGCGGCCGTGAAGGGGGCCTACAGGACGGGGCAGAGGGGAATAGTGGCGCGCTTTTCGCAGGTCGAGTTCGAGGAGAGGTTCGAGATGCTTAAAAAGGCCGCCTCCATAGATATGGTGGACACGTACTCGGCCGGGTTCCGGAAAGACGTCTTTCTCAGGATGGGCGGCTTTGATACGAGCTTCCCGGCCGCCAATAACGAGGACACCGAGCTTTCCTACAGGATGTCAAAGGCCGGGCTCAAGATGGTATTTACCCCCGGGGCGATAGTTTGCCACCTGAACCACCCGGACTCCGTAAGGAGGTACGCGCGCCTCAAGTTCTCGAGAGGTTTCTGGAGGATGGTCGTATACAAGAGATTTCCCGATAAGATGATGAAGGACACCTATACGCCCAGGAGCCTCAAGGTCGAGATATTGATGCTCTTTATCCTGGCGGGCACGCTCCCTTTTGCCGCGATATTCCCTGCCAAAGGCGTCTATCTCCTTGCGGCGGAGGGCGCGGTATTGCTGGCGGTCATGCTCCCTTTAATTATCTTTGCTTTCAGGAAGGACCCCGGGATAGGCGTATTCATGCCCTTTCTCCTTCTATTGAGGGCGGGGGCGATAGGGCTCGGGGCGCTCCGGGGGGCCTTAACGATGACAAGGGCGGACGGCAGGTTCATTGCAGCACGGAAATAAGGCTTTCGGAAGCGGCTCGTTTGGATAGGGGAGCTTTTCCCGGCTATTTTTCCGAAAGGATATTGAATCTCCCCGCAGCAAGCTGCGGGGAATCTTCGACACAAAAGGAAAAAATTTCGATTCGCTCGCTAAACCCCGCCGCAAGCAGCGGGGAATGCGCTCGCTGTGCGTGTTCATAAGCCATGTCCGCATATAAAACAAATGCTCCATAAATACGCCATCAAAAGAAAACGAAAGGACGGTTAACATGCTGAAGAGACTATTCGCTTACTCGGTTTTGTCTACAATGGTAGCGCTCGGGATTTCGGCGAATGCCAACGCTGAGCAGATCGTGACTTCCGGCGATATCGCGCCAACCGCCGCCGCGGCGCCGTACTGGACAAAGACAAGGATGCTGAACGCCAAGGCCTTCCCGTTAATAAAGCTCAGCGGGACGCCTTCGCCGATCGGAACGCTGCCGGACCAGGGCGCCGGGCAAACCCCGAGCTTCAACAGGGGCGGCGCAAAAGGGCAGTCTTTCCTCGCATCGGGCAACGAGACGATAGCCGCGGCCATATCCGGGGCGGTTCAGCCGACCGGGTACGCGTACCCGCCTCCCCATACGACTTTTTACGTCCTGACCAGCCTGTATACATCTTACCCGTATTCGACCGTCGGCAGGGTGTTCTTCTCGCAGGGGCCCTTCAACTACTCCTGCTCGGGCGCGGCCGTGGGCAACAGGGCGGTATTTACCGCGGGCCACTGCGTATCGAACGGGGCGGGCTCCTGGAACAGGAACTGGACCTTCGTGCCGGCTTATCAGAACGGCAGCGCGCCTTACGGCACATGGTCGGCCTTTACGCTCGGGTCCTTCTCGTCATGGCACACCCTCGGGAGTTTCTGCAGGGACGTGGGCTACGCGGCCGTATCGGACATTAACGGGGTGACCCTGGCGAATACGGTCGGCTGGCTCGGGTTCGCGTGGAACTACAGCGTCGTCCAGCACTGGAACATGTTCGGCTACCCGGCCGAGGCGCCTTATAACGGCATGTGGCTTACTGAAACACAGGCGTCCTACAGCAGGAGCGACAACCCCGGCTGCTCGCCCTATACGGTCGGCATAGGCACCACCCAGACAGGCGGATGCAGCGGAGGGCCGAGGATACTCTCCTTCGTCCCCGGCACGACATCGGGAGGGGCCAACAACTACATAAACGGGGTCAACAGCTACATCTATACGGTCCAGCCAAACGAGCTCTTCTCGCCGTATTTCGATACCTCGGTAAAGAACCTGAAAGACCAGGCCGTATTGAAGTAGGGCGTGAACTTTTTGCGCGCATGGGAGGCCGTGGCGCCTCCCATGCGCTTTCTTGAGGCGCGATACGCATTAAAAACCTGAACACACACAGCGAGCGCAAACCCCGCTGCTTGCAGCGGGGTTTAGCGAGCGAATCGAAATCTAATCTTCCGTATGTGTCGAAGATTCCCCGCAGAAAAGCTGCGGGGATCTTCAACGAGGTAAAGATGGTACAGGTAAAACGGCTCTTCCCGGTCATCCTGGCGGCGATTATCCTGCGCATATTTTCGCCCGGCGCGGCCTTCGCCGCTGAAAAGGGCGTGATGGCGACAATAGGCTCTCACGCGGTCACCTCCGCGGACGTCGACAGGAGGCTTCAAAACCTGCCCGAGGGCTACAGGGACGTATTCAGCAAGGAGGGCGGCAGGGAAGAGCTGTTAAAGGAAATGGTAAGGATAGAGGTCTTCTCGCAGGAGGCCCGCGCCCTCGGGCTGCACACGGACAAAGAGTTCCGGGCGCGGATAGCCGAGCTCACAAAGTCCCTGCTCGCGGCCGAGTACGTAAAGCACATCCTTTCGAAGGTGAACGTCTCCGAGGACGAGGCGAAGAAATACTACGGGGAGCACCGGGATGAGCTCAAGGTCCCGGAGAGGATGAAAACGCAGTCGGTCCTCGTAAGGGTCGCCCCGGAGGCGTCTCCGCAAGCATTGGAAAAAGAGGAGGCGAAGGCAAAAGATGCGCGCGAAAGGCTTTTGAAGGGGGAGGACCTGTCCAACCTCTCTCAGGACAATATGACCGGAAGCGTCGATCAATTCTCGCGCGGAAGGCTTGTGCCTGAGATAGAAGAGTCGGTATTCGCCCTGAAGGACGGGGACGTTAGCCCCGTGCTCAGGGTCCGCGACGGCTTCGTGGTCTTCAAGGTCGAGCAGAGGTCCCCTGAAAGGGACCTCGGATACGCGGAAGCGAAGGCGGATATTATCGGGTTGCTAAAGCAGGAGAAGGAAAAGGCCGGGTTCGAGGCCGCCGAGGCCGGGTTGTTCTCGAAATACAAGGTAAGCTTTCAAAGCGACGAGGCGGAAAAAGCGTCCGGGGTGAAAAAGGAAGATTATTTCGAGGGGAAGATAACTGCGGTGTCGAAAGACGGGGGAGAAGGTATCGTCGGGACGTTCCTCATGGACATAACCGGGGCGGACCCCGGCTTCCGCAGGGCCTCGGTAAGGGTCACCGCTGCGACCCGCATCTTCAAGGGCAGGGAAGCGAAGGCCGGGGCCGGGTTCGACGACCTGAAGGCAGGCCAGAGCATAAAAATCCTCTTTGACGGACCGGTCATGCATACCTACCCTGTTCAGGCCAAGGCCAAAGAGGTATTGATCCTGACGGAGGAAAAGACGCCGTGAAGGTGAAGGGCTATGAGCCCTTCACCTCCTTGAATATCTGCCTGAACGGCGTGTAGGCGTTAAGCTCCTTGACGTCCGCGAGCTGGTCGTTGTTCTTATCGACCTTCGAGAAGTTTTCGGGCCTGATGCCGAGCTCGGACTGGGTCAAAAGCTTGTCGCCATCTGAATCGGAATTTTTGATGACCCTTGCCGATGACTGGTTCATCTGTTGCGGGGTTGGAACCCAATGGTTCCTTATGAAGCCGATTACGCTCATGTCTCTGCCTCCTTTAAAGGGTTTGAATTAAAAGGCCCGATGTTTTATATTACTAAGGGCCTTTCCAGATGTCTTGAGGTAAATGCAATCGGTGTGCCAGTAATAAAGTTATTGATTTAATTGGTTTTTTTAAGGGATGAGGCTTTTCGGGGATAAAACTGCCGGGATATATCTTCCTCTTGGCAGGAAAAAAGTCCCTAAGAGGATTACATACAGGATGGAGCGGTCTTTGACGGGAAGCGAACAGGTTTACAGAAGCGTCTGCAGGGTCTGCCACGGCGGGTGCGGGGTATATGTCCATGTAAAGGACGGCCGTGTCGTGAAGGTAAAGGGGGACCCGGCCTCTCCCATGAGCAAAGGGTGGATGTGCGTAAAGGGCGTATTCTCGCCGGAGATAGCCAACCACCCGGACAGGCTCAAAAAGCCGCTTAAGCGCAAAAAAGGCAGGGGCGAGGGCGAGTGGGAGGAGATAAGCTGGGAGACGGCCCTCGGGGAGATAGCCGAGAGGCTCGATAAGCTCAGGATTGAATCCGGCCCGGAGTCCATCGCCCTCGGGCAGGGCACGGGCAGGCACCACTACATGCACGTCGTAAGGTTCGCGAACGCCCTCGGCACGCCCAACTGGTATGAGCCGGGCCTCGCGCAGTGCTTCATACCGAGGATAACCGTAAGCAACCTGACTTACGGCGGGTTCGTAGTAGGGGATTACTACGGCGCGGTCCGGCCCAAATGCATACTCTTCTGGGGGCATAACCCGCTTATTACAGGCCCCGACGGCGAGCTTGCGGTCTCGGTAAAAAGGGCGCTCGACGACGGGTGCGCCTCCATTGCCGTGGACCCGAGGAGGACGGAGACCGCTAAACGGTGCGGCCTCTGGCTTGCCGTAAGGCCGGGCACGGACGCGGCGCTCGCCCTCGCGATGATAAACGTCATCATAAGCGAGGCCATCTACGACAGGGAGTTCGTGGAGAGGTGGACTTTCGGGTTCGAGGAATTGAAGAAACACGTAGAGGGGTTTACCCCTGAGTGGGCCGAGGGGATAACGACGGTCCCCGCGTCGAAGATAATAGAGGCCGCGAGGAAGTACGCCCTCAACAAGCCCGCGATACTCGAATGGGGTCTCGGCATAGAGCAGAACCACAACTCGCTCCAGACGGTGAGGGCCATAGCGGTACTCCGGGCCATAACCGGGAACATCGACGTCCCGGGCGGCGACATACTCGGGATGAACATTATAAAGAGCTACCCGACTTTGAAAGACAAGCTCCCCGAAGGCGCGGCCAGGAAAAGGCTCGGGGGGGATACCTATAAACTGCTCGGCGGGTGGCGCGCCTTCATGCCTTCGGCGCACATCCCGGCGCTCTTCAAGGCGATGAGGACGGGCGAGCCTTACAGGATAAGGGCGCTCCTTGTGTTCGGGAACAACACTCTTACGAGCGTGGCGAACTCAAGGGAGGTCTTCGAGAGCCTTAAACGCCTCGATCTCCTTGTGGTGACCGACCTCTTCATGACCCCTACCGCGGCCATGGCCGACTACGTCCTGCCGGCCGCGTTCTGGACAGAGGTCGATCAGGTGATAGGCTATCCGCTGGTAGTCGAGAACATGGTCATGGCCCAGCAGAAGATAACCCAGACAGGGGAGTGCAGGCAGGACGAGTGGATAATGGACGAGCTCTCGAAGAGGCTCGGCCTGCCGGGGGCTTCGGAGGACCTCACCCATGTCATGAACTGCCAGCTCGAGCCCCTCGGGATTACTTTTGACGAGTTGAAAAAGAGGGCCTTTGAGTTCCCGGCCCACGAGTACGGAAGATACGAGAGGCACGGCTTCAGGACGCCTTCGAGGAAAGTGGAATTGTATTGCAAATCGCTTGAGCGCATGGGCTACGGCGCGCTGCCGACGTTCAAGGAGCCGCCCGAAAGCCCGGCGGCCTCTCCGGATGTGGCGAGGGATTACCCTTACATACTCATAACCGGGAGCAGGAGGCTTGAGTTCTTCCACAGCGAGCACCGCCAGATAGAGTCCCTGAGGAAGCTCCATCCCGACCCTTTAGTCGAGATGCACCCGAAGGTGGCGGGACAGCGCGGGATAGGGAGCGGCGACTGGGTAAGGGTTTCGTCCCCCCGCGGCTCCATAAGGATGAGGGCTCTTGTTACTGAGGATATACACCCGGACGTCGTAGCCGTGGAGCACGGGTGGTGGTTCCCGGAGAGGAAAGGGCCCGATTACGGGGTATGGGAATCGAACGCTAACGTCCTTACTGACAACGCGCCCCCTTATGACCCGGCTTTCGGCTCGTATCAGCTTAGAGGGCTTCTCTGCGATATCGAAAAGGAGCATTAGACAACATGGACGCATCAAAAAAGACGCTTGTCATAGGGCTCGACGGGGTCCCATGCACGCTCTTGAACGATTACCTCGAAAAAGGCATACTGCCGAACCTGAAGGAGATACTTTCCCAGGGCTACAGCCTGAGGCAGATGGACGCGTCCATCCCGGACGTATCCTCCACCTCGTGGACCTCTTTCATGACAGGCGTAAACCCGGGCGAGCACGGGATATTCGGCTTCATGGAGCTTCGCCCGAACACCTACAAGATGGCATTCCCGAACTTGAACGACGTCCAGGCGCCCCCGGTCTGGGACATCCTCGGCAACACTGTAAACAACAGGTCTTCGAGCCTTTATGATAAGTTCAACGGCAAGGTCCCCGGCGGGTTCAGGTCTATCGTCCTCAACATCCCGCAGACCTTCCCGGCCCCTGCCATGAACGGCATACTCACGGCGGGCTTTGTCTGCCCGGACCTGCGGAAGGGGACTTACCCCGAATCGGCCTACGATTATCTCAAGTCCGTGGGGTATATGCCGGACGTGGACGCGGCAAAGGCCGCAAGCGCCCCCGAGGCGTTCTTCGACGAGGTCTTTCTCTCGCTCGATAGAAGGGCCGAGGCCTACATGCATTTCCTCGAAAGCGAAAGTTGGGACCTCTTTATCGGGGTGATAACCGAGACAGACAGGCTCCATCACTTCTTCTTTGACGCGGCCCTCGACCCCGGCAACCGGTTCCACGAAAAATTCATGCTTTTCTATAAAAAAGCCGATGAGGTGATAGGCAGGCTCTTCAACCGCTTCATGGAGGCTACAGGCGGCAAGGGCCTCTTTATGACCATGTCGGACCACGGCTTCACGGTTATCGACAAGGAGGTCTACATAAACAACTTCCTGCGGGAGAGCGGGTTCCTGAACGTCAACGGCTCGCGCGAGTACTTCGAGCAGATAGACTCCGGCACGCGCGCCTTTGCCATGGACCCGGCGCGGATATACATAAACCTCGAGGGCAAGTACCCCTTCGGGGCGGTAAAAGATTCCGGGAGGGAAAAGGCCGTTGCCGAGATAAAAGAGGCCCTCGGCTCCCTGACCCGCGACGGAAGGCCCGTAGTAAAGAGCATATTCGAGAAGAGCGAGCTTTACAGCGGCCCGGCCGCGATCAAAGGCCCGGACCTCGTCTGCCTCGCCCACGACGGGTTCGACCTCAAGGGGAACATGAAGAGGCAGGACGTCTTCGGCAACAGCCATTTCAGGGGCATGCACACCAGGCACGACGCCCATTGCCTGCTGCCCGGCTCCATCGGCGCGCCCGGGCGGCTGCATATAGAATCACTGGCGGAAATAATACTTTCCAATTACAGGGAGGCTTAAAGGAGGCATTATGGACCATCTCTCGATACTCGAGAACAAAAGCATATTCATCATACGGGAGGCGTACTACAGGTTCCGGAACATCGCCATGCTCTGGTCCGTGGGAAAGGACTCCACGACCCTGCTCTGGCTCGTGCGGAAGGCCTTCTTCGGCAAGGTCCCGTTCCCGGTCATCCACATAGACACGACCTACAAGTTCCCGGAGATGTACAGGTTCAGGGACGAGTACGCCAAGAAGTGGGGGCTCGACCTCATCGTGGGCAGGAACGAAGGGCAGGTCGCCGCGGGCATGGGCCCGAAGAAAGGCTCGAAGCTCGACTGCTGCAACGAGCTGAAGACGAACGCATTGAAGCAGGTCATAGAGAAGAACGGGTTCAAGGCGCTCCTGCTTGGCATCAGGAGGGACGAGCACGGCATAAGGGCGAAGGAGAGGGTATTCTCCCCGAGGGACGGGAACTTCAAATGGAACTACGAGGACCAGCCCGCCGAGCTCTGGGACCAGTACAAATCGACCGCCGAGGAGGACAACCACTTCAGGATACACCCCATCCTCCACATGACCGAGCTCGACATCTGGAACTACATAAGGAGGGAGAACATCCCCATCTCGGAGCTTTACTTCAGCAAGGAAGGCAAGAGGTTCAGGTCGATCGGGTGCCTCCCGTGCTGCGGCCCGGTCGAATCGAAGGCCTCTAACATAGACGAGATAATCCACGAGCTTGAAACGACGCACACATCCGAACGCGCGGGCAGGGCGCAGGACAAGGAAGACGCCTACACCATGCAGAAGCTCCGCTCGCTCGGGTACATGTAAGGAGGGGATGATGGAAGAGAAATCACTTCATATAGTAATAGTCGGCCACGTAGACCACGGCAAATCGACCCTCGTCGGCAGGCTCTTCTTCGACACCGGGTCGCTCCCGCCGGAGAAGCTCGAGGAGATAAAGAAGACGTGCGAGGCGATGGGCAAGGAGCTGGAGTTCGCCTACGTAATGGATAATTTGGAGGAGGAGCGCGAAAAGGGCATCACCATAGACATCGCCCACACCTTCTTCATGACGCAGAAAAGAAGGTACGTCATCATAGACGCGCCCGGCCACAAGGAGTTCCTGAAGAACATGATAAGCGGCACCTCGCAGGCCGAGGCCGCGCTGCTCCTCGTAGATATCAGCAGGGGCATACAGGAGCAGACCTTGAGGCACTGCCATATCCTGAGCCTCCTCGGCATAAAGCAGGTAGCGGTGCTGGTGAACAAGATGGACCTCGTCGATTATTCCGAGGCCTCATTCAGGGAGGTCGACTCCGGCATCAGGAAGGTCCTTTCGAGCCTCAACATAAAGCCCGCGTACGTTGTCCCCATCTCCGCGAGCAAGGGGGAGAACGTCGCCAAAAGGACCGAAAAGCTTTCCTGGTATAACGGGCCGAGCGTGCTGCAGGCGCTCGACAGCTTCGAGACCTTGAGCATAGAGGACAAGGGCCTGAGGTTCCCCGTGCAGGACATCTATTCATTCGACGGGGAGGAGGTCGCCGTCGGCAGGGTAGAGGCGGGGTCGTTGAAGAAAGGCCAGGAGGTCTTCGTCCTTCCCCAGAAGAGAAGGTCGAAGGTGGTGGAGATAAGGAAGTTCCTCGCCGATGGCATCACCGAGGCGCCCACGGGCGACTGCGTAGGCATACTCATTGAAGGCGCCGGGCTCAAGAGGGGGCAGATACTGACGGACGAGGTAAAATCCGATATAACGGACACGATACGCGCGAACATCTTCTGGATGGTCGATAAGGACTACAAGCTCGGCATCCCGGTCACTTTCAAGTGCGCCACCCAGGAGGTTAAGGGGAGGATAGAGAAGATACACAGGAGGTTCGACCCGGCCTCGGTCGAGATCGTCGAGAACAACGCCTCGATAATAAAGCCCGCCGAGATAGCCGAGGTCGATATAAAGCTCGATTCTCCGGTCACGGTCGATAAGTTCTCGGACGTCCCGGAACTGGGCAGGTTCGTGCTTGAGCATGCGGGGTTTCCGGTGGCGGGCGGCATAATAATATAGTACGAACGCAGGAGATGTCTTTATACTTCGTTGCGCTCCTAAGGAAAATCCTAAGGACGTACCGAAAAAGTACGCCCGCAATAGCAAACCTTTTATTTACTTTATAAATAAAAGGTTGCATACCATACTTTTTAGGGATTGACTATTCCGTAGGTATAATCTATAAATGAAAGTACCTATTTAAGAGGCTGTCATGCCGAGATATACCCGTCTCCTATTATCCCTTTTATCCGCCCTTATATTCGCCGGGTGTTCGGCCCAAATGGTCAGGACCGCGGACGAGATGGCCGCGCGCGGTGAATGGGACGAGGCCGTGCTTACCTACCGGGACGTCTATCAGAAGGACCCCGGGAACCTCGGCTACAGGATGAAGTACACCAGGGCGAAGTCCGAGGCCGCCCAGATACACTTCGCGAGAGGGGAGGAGGCGCTCGCGAAAGGCGAGCACGAATCCGCGATGCTTGAGTTCCAGGCGGCGCTCCTTCTCGACTCCTCGCTTGAAAAGGCGAAGTCTTCCATGCGGAAGGCCAAGAAGGAGATGGACTCGCTCTATTACTACGGCAAAGGCATGGACGCCCTCAAGAACGGCGACGAGAAGGACGCCAAGTCGGCCTTCAAAAAGGCCGTATCCCTCAACCGCGAGAACCAGGCCGCCGCCATCGAGATCGACAGGCTCAAAAAGCAGCAGAAGGTCGTGATGGACGGCTACGAGCTTGACATAAGGTCCCAGTCGCCCATTACGCTGGAGTTCAAGGACGCGGGCATTAAAAAGGTATTCGAGGTCATCTCGAAATTATCCGGCATAAACTTCATCTTCGACTCGGACGTAAAGGACGACAGGACGACGGTATTCCTTAAGAACGCGACGTTCCAGCAGGCGCTCGACCTCGTGCTGATGACGAGCAGGCTTTCGAGGAAGGTGGTGAGCGAGAATACCATCATCATCTACCCCGCCACCCCGCAGAAGTCAGCCCAGTACGAGGAGACGATGATAAGGGTCTTCTACCTCGCCAATACCGACGCCAAGAAGGCCGTGAACCTGCTCCGGACCATGCTGAGGGCGCGCGACATCATCGTGCACGAGGAGCTGAACGCGATAGTATTGAGGGCCCGGCCCGACGCCATAGAGCTTGCGCAGAAGATACTCGACGCCACCGACCTGGCCGACGCCGAGGTCATGCTCGAAGTGAACATAATGGAGATAAACAGGAACAAGGCGTCGAACCTCGGGATAGACCTCTCGCCGGACACCATAACAGCCGCCGTGCCCACGACGAACGGGACGATAACCCTGGGTAACTTAAGGAAGCTCGCCAGCGGCGACCTCCTGATAGGCCTGCCCACGGCCATACTCAACATAAAGAAAGAGGACCTGGACGCCAATATCCTCGCCAACCCGAGGATCAGGGTCAGGAACAACGGCAAGGCGAAGATACACGTCGGCGAAAGGGTACCCATAATAACCACCACCGTCAATCAGGGCGTCAGCACGGAAAACGTCCAGTACCAGGACGTGGGGCTCAAGCTTTCCGTGGAGCCCACAGTGAGACAGGACGAGGACATAGACCTCAAGCTCGGGCTGGAGGTAAGCTCGCTCGGCACGAAGACCACTACATCGAGCGGGAGCGTCGTATACCAGATAGGCACGAGGAACACGGAGACGGTGCTCCGGCTCCACGACGGGGAGACGCAGGTCTTCGGCGGACTCATAAACGACGAGGAGAGAAAAACCGTTGCCAGGATACCGCTCCTCGGGGAAGTGCCCGTCATAGGAAAGCTCTTCGCCAGGTCCGACAACAGCGACGTGAAGACCGAGATATTGCTGTCGATAACGCCGCGGGTCATAAGAAAGCTCGAGGTGCCCGATGACGCGGCCGCGGGCTTCCTATCTGGAAGGGACGAGAACCCTTCGGCAAGGCCTCTACTGGAAGGCTTCGCGCCCGACGAGCAGGCCGGGCTCCCCTTGAAGACGCCTCCGCCCGCGATGGAGGCGCCTCAGCCTATGCCCGCCCCGCCCATGCAGACGCAGCCTGAGCCTTATCCTGCCCAGCCCTTTATCCAGCAGCCGCCTGAACCCCCTATGCACTAAGAGCGCCCATGGGAAACAAGGGTTTTACCTTCTTAGAGTTGCTCATCACCATAACGATCCTCATCATACTCGCCTCGGCCGTGATGCCGCTTTCCCAGTTGTCCGTAAAGAGGTCGAAGGAGAGCGAGCTCCGGCAGAGTCTCCGGGTCATACGCACGGCCATAGACGAATACAAGAAGGCCTCGGACGACGGCTTGATAAGGATGGACGCCGCCAGCTCTGGCTATCCTCCGGACCTTAAGATACTCGTCGAAGGCGCCGAGGACTTGAAGTCCCCCCGGTCAGGGAAGAAGGTAAGGTTTTTAAGGAGGGTCCCGAGGGACCCTATGAACGCTGACGCCACCCTTGCTCCGGAGGGGACCTGGAATCTCAGGAGTTACGCCAGCGACCCGGACGACCCCAGTGAGGGCGACGACGTTTTCGACGTCTATTCGAGGAGCGAGGAGACGGCCATTGACGGCACGCTTTATAAAAGCTGGTAGTTTCCGCGAGGGGGGCTTTACCCTCATCGAGCTGATGGTTGTAATAACCATCATCGGGATACTCGCGGGCATAGCCGTGCCGATGTACCGTAATTCCGTCATACGGGCAAAGGAGGCCACCCTCAAGGAAGACCTGTTCCTCATGCGGGAATCGATCGACAAGTACTACGCCGACAGGGGCGAGTACCCCCCGGCGCTCCAGGAGATAGCCTCTAAAAAATACATAAGGACGGTCCCGATCGACCCGTTCACCGGCTTGGATAAATGGGGCGAGGTCCCCCCGGACGAAGGGGCTGGAGTCTTTGACGTAAGGAGCCTGAGCGCCGCGGTGGGCTCGAACGGCATACCTTATAACGAATGGTAGGGCATGGGGAACAGGGGCTTTACATACATATCTCTTCTTTTCCTGATAGCCGTGATGGGGATAACCGTTACGGCCGCAGCCGGTGTATGGAGCACGGCTGCCAGGAGGGAGGCCGAGGAAGAGCTCCTTTTCAGGGGGATGCAGATACAAAGCGCTATAGGCATGTACTACGAGCAGAGCCCCGGCGCGAAGGCCTACCCCAGGGCACTTGAGGATCTTTTGAAGGACAACAGATACCCGGTGG
This sequence comes from Deltaproteobacteria bacterium, assembly GCA_016219015.1. Lineage (GTDB taxonomy): Bacteria > Desulfobacterota > GWC2-55-46 > GWC2-55-46 > GWC2-55-46 > JACRCL01. The sequence goes on along the minus strand of JACRCL010000026.1, from coordinate 45,117 downwards.
CCAAGAGGTACCTTAGAAGGCTCTACGAGGACCCCTTTACGGGAAAGCCGGACTGGGAGCCGATAAAGGCCCCGGACGGCGGCATAATGGGCGTAAGGAGCGTAAGCGAGGCCGAGCCCATGAAAAAGAAGAATTTTCCGAGGGAGCTTGCCGGGTTCGAGGACAGGGGTAGCTACAGGGACTGGGGGTTCGTATACGTGCCGTCGAGGGGCGGTCAGGCTACTTGAGCACGGTGCAGATAATGAGCGCGCGGTTTTTGACGCCGAGCTTGTTCATGATCTTCTTTATATGGTCCTTTACCGTATGCTCGCTTATCGACAGGGCCTCCGCCACTTCCTGGTTCGTGGAGCCTTTTATCAGCTCGCTCACGACCTGCGTCTCCCTCTCCGTGAGGCCGAACGTCGATCTGGCCGTCTCAAGGTTGAAGCTGTTCTGCCGTATCCGGTGCTCCTCCATTATTATCATGACGTGCGAGGGCCTGGCAGTGTCGGCCGACCTGAAAAGGGGGACAGCCCTGAGGGTGTAGAGGTCGTCTTTGAACAATATGCTGGAGTAGCTCGACGCCCTTTCAGCCTCTTTGCCGCCGGATACGTCCTTCACGCGCTCGCAGAGCTCGTAGACCTCGTCCGGCACAGGGCCGCCTTTTTGCGGGCGGTCTTCCGCGGCCTTGTGCCTCTTTATGGACTCAAGGACCGCCTTGGCCTCATCGCTCAAGTAGAGTAGTTCTTTTTTACTATTGAGTACCAGTATCCCCGGTATCGTCCGCTTCTGCATTATTTCTTCAAACGAGTTCATATTTTTACTGTAGGGAATATTGGCTGCAAGATGTGCTTGGCGCCGAGCGAAGCCGGTTATTCACTGAGGTTTTAAGTAATTTATCCATCTCAGCCCCCAAAGTCAAGCTGATAAAGGCAGCTCCCGTAAATAGCCATGCAATATCAAGGTGTTACAAAAGCAATAAAAAGCCTAAAATCCCTCTAAAGAGGGATTGACAAGGATTGAAACATGGGTTATAAAACTACAACCTGTAAAAAATTCTTTCAGTGGGCCCTGTAATGGAAAAACGAACCTATCCCCGTGTAAAGTTCCTGAAGGCAGGCACATACGAAATCAGTAACCTCATGGGCGCCTCCGGGACCTTTGACGCGGAGATACTCGACATGAGCCACGGCGGGGCATGCATAAGGACGTCAAGGGTGCTCGAATCGGGCAGGGTTATAAGGCTGAACGTCGACCTGAAGGACGCTGACATACGGATCCCGTGCATAGCGGAGGTCGTCTGGTCAAGGTCCGAGAACAGCGATTACAGGGTCGGCCTGCAATTCCTCATTTAAGCAAAGCTGAACTTTTTCTCTCCTTTTTATCTCTTGGCAGCTCCGTATCGGTCAGGACTTCAATCGGTGCTCGGCGTCATTACGCCCTTTTAGGGCGGGTTAAAGCCGAGCTATATTAAAGGCAAGTGCCTTGCCGATAATCCCCGCCATTTAATCGCGGGGTAATGGAATCTTAAAGGGCCTTGCCTTCCCAGGCAAGGCCCTTTGTTTTTAAAAGTCTTGAAAAAAGCCCACTTAGGTTCATTTTTTCAATATAAAATGAAAATTCTTAAAAAATATTGAAATTTAAGGCGTTTTTTGCTAAAATCATCGCCTGAGAGGTGGCTATGGCGGTCTTCAGGGTCAGGGCAGGGACGCTCGAAGGCAAGGTGATGTATAAAGAGGTCGAGGCCTCGACAAGGGAAGACCTTGCCCGCAAGCTCGAAAAAGAGGGCCTGTACCCTATAGAGGTGCGCTCAAAAGGACGCTTGAGCCTTTTGCCTTTTCTCAAGGCCGGGGGCTCGATAAAGCCCGGGGAGCTGTTGGTCTTCAACCAGGGGCTTTCCACCCTCCTGAACGCCGGCCTTCCCGTGATCGACAGCCTCGATGCCCTGAAAAACAGCTCCCGTAACACCGTCCTTTCCGATGTATTGAAAGACGTACTGAGGCAGGTCCGTACCGGCAAGACCCTCTCCGAGGCCATGCGGGAGCACCCGAGGGTCTTCCCGCCGCTCTTCACGGCCTCCATAGCGGCGGGCGAAAGGACTGGCGACCTCATCCCGTCGATAAGGGGCTACATAGAGTTCCAGAAAAGGATGGAGGCGATAAGGAAAAAGGTCGTCTCGGCAGCCACATACCCCGTTGTGCTCGCCTTCGCAAGCATGGCGGTAGTAATATTCCTCATCGCGTACGTAGTCCCGTCCTTCGCAAGGATATACGTTGGCACAGGGGCTGAGCTGCCCGTGGCCACACGCGCCTTACTGGGCTTTACGGATTTCATAAAGGGCCATCTGGTCGTCTTCATGGCGGCTATTCTGGCTGTCGCGTTCGGCGCGCGCCGCGCGCTTAAGACCGAAAAGGGCAGGCGGGGCCTCGACGCGGTAAAGCTCAGGGTCCCCCAGATAGGGGAGATATACAGGGGGTACGCGGTCGCCAAGTTCTCAAGGACGCTCGCGATGATACTGAAGTCAGGCCTTACTCTGGTGCAAGGATTACAGATGTCCGGGGGGGTCCTCGGCAACGTCGTCCTCGAAGAAAAGCTCGGCCGGGTCATAAAAAAGACCGTCGAAGGCGGGTCTATCACCGAGGCGATGTACTCCGAGGAGTTCATGGACGAGATATCATTAAGGATGTTCAGCGCCGGGGAGCGCTCGGCGAGCCTTCCCGCGATACTCGAAGAGATAGCCGACTACCATGACCAGGACGTCGACCATAGGGTCGGGATATTGACCGACCTCATAGAGCCGGCGCTCATGATAATAATGGGGATCGTGATCGGCACCATAGTGATACTCATGTACCTGCCGATATTCCAGCTCGGCGCGAGGGTGTAGGATGATCGCAAGGAAGATAGGCGAGATACTGGTGGAAAAGGGCCTCCTCACGCGGGAGGGGGCGGGGGAGGCCTTGAGGCTCTCGAAGGAAAAGGGCGTCCGCTTCGGCGAGGCCTGCATCCTGCTTAAGCTCATAGACGAGAGGCAGTTCACGGCGGCCATAGCCGAGCAGTACGGCCTCGAGGTGATAGACATCGAGAACTCCGTGATAAACGAGGAGGTCCTGAACCTTATCCCGGTCGAGGTCCTCCACAGGTCCAGGCTCGTGCCGGTAAAGAACAAGGGCGTGGCCCTCATCGCCACAGCGGACCCGACGGACATACTCACGCTCGACAATATCGAGCGGATGATAGAGGAGGGCGGCGGGAGGCCGGGCAGGGTCGCCGTGGCTCCCCGGAGCCACATAGAGAAGATACTCAACAGGGGCGGCTCGGCCAGGAGGATATTGAAAGAGGCGGCCGACGGGTTCAATATCGAGGTCATCGGGGAGCAGGATGAAACCGATGAGGCCCTCACCATAGAAAAGATAGCCGAGGACTCAAGCCCGGTGGTGAAGCTCGTCGATACCATCCTCTTCGACTCCATCCAGAAAAGGGCGAGCGACATACACCTCGAGACCGGGCCGGACGGGCTGAACGTCAAATACAGGATAGACGGCGCGCTCCACAAGGTCATGGAGCCGATAGACAAGAACTTCCAGTCCTCGATAATATCGAGGATAAAGGTTATGAGCGAGCTCGACATCTCCGAGCGCAGGGTCCCGCAGGACGGCAGGTTCAAGGTGAGGTTCAGGAGCAAGGCCATCGATTTCAGGGTCTCGATAATGCCGAGCGTGTTCGGCGAGGACGCCGTCATAAGGGTGCTCGACAAGGAGCACATAACAAGGGAGCTCGAGGAGCTAAGGCTTGAGGGCCTCGGGTTCGGGGAAAAGGAGATAGCGCACCTAAGGAAGATGATACGCGAGCCCTACGGCATGGTGCTCGTCACCGGCCCCACCGGGAGCGGCAAGACCACGACGCTCTACGCCGCGATTTCCGAGATAAATACCGGCGAGGACAAGATAATAACCATAGAGGACCCGGTCGAGTACCAGCTGAAGGGCGTCGTGCAGATACAGGTGAACGAGAAGAAGGGCCTGACCTTCGCGAGGGGCCTGAGGTCGATACTCCGGCACGACCCGGACAAGATAATGGTCGGCGAGATAAGGGACGCGGAGACGGCCCAGATAGCGATACAGGCCGCGTTGACCGGGCACCTGGTCTTCACCACCGTCCACGCCAACAACGTCTTCGACGTCATCGGCAGGTTCATCCACATGGGCATAGAGCCGTATAACTTCGTATCATCCCTTAACTGCGTCCTTGCCCAGAGGCTCATAAGGCTCGTCTGCCAGGGGTGCAGGAGGCAGGTGGAGCCGCCGCCGGACGCCCTGAAGGAATCCGGCATGGACCCCGAAATATACAGGGGCGTCACGTTCTACGAGGGCGCCGGGTGCGGCGAGTGCCACGGCACGGGCTACAGGGGCAGGAAGGCGATAATAGAGCTGCTTGACCTGACCGACGAGATAAGGGACATGATAGCGGGCAAGCACGCCATGGCGCTTCTCAAGAAAAAGGCGGTCGAGAGCGGCATGACGAGCTTGAGGCAGGCCGCCATAGGATGCGTCTTAAGGGGCGAGACCACATTGAAAGAGATAAACAGGGTGACGTTCGTCGAGTGATATGCTTAAAAAGATTTTAGGCGTAAGCATAGGCCGGGACGCGGTATCCGCCGTAAGGGCCCACAGGAACGGCGGCGGCTGGGTCCTGTCGGACTACGGGAGCGCGCCTGCCGTTCTTACCGACCCCAAAGCGCTGGCCGAAGGCGCGGCCGCGGCGGTGAGGTCGTTCGGGGCAAAGGGCGGCCATGTCGCCGTGTCTATCCCGGACACTATGGCAAAGGCCGCGGTATTCGAGTTCGAGGAGCTCCCGGCAAAGGCGCGCGAGGCCGGGGAGATAATAAGGCTCCGGGCGGGCAGGGAGATGAACGCCGGCCCCTCGGACAGGGTCGATTTCATGGTGCTTTCAAAAGGGAAGAAGGTAAAGGCGCTCGCGGTGGCGATAAAGGGCTCTGTCCTGGCCCATATCGAGGAAGGGCTTTCCTCCGCGGGGCTTTACGCTGAGAGGATAAGCCTCCATTCGTTCGACATCTATAACCTCTTCGCCCCAAAAGCGCCTGAAGGGGATTTCTCCATACTGGTACGGGGCGAGGAGTACATCTCGACGGCGGTCTTCAGGGACGGCGCGCTCGATTTCTACAGGTGCAAGGGCGTGAACGACGATAACGAGGCGGTAAGGGAGGCAGGCTCGTCTTTCCTTTTCTACAGGGGCAGGAACCCCGAAGTGAACCTGACGAAGGCCTTCCTTTTCAACTGCGCCCCCGGCCTTGCCGGGGACTTGCGCGGGTCGATGGACTTAAGCGCGGTAAGCCCGGATTCCCTCGTAAGGCTTAAGGGTCCCGGCCTCGAAAAAATCCCCATAAACATGCTCTCGGCGATAGGCGCGATCGCGTCCGCGTCTTCCTGACGATATGCAGAAGATAGACATAAACCTCGCAGGCCGTAAAGACAGGGAAGGCTCAAGCCTCCTGCTGGTGTCGCTCGCCCTCCTCGCCTTTTCCGTCCTCTATACCGCGCATACATTTCAGTCGTACAGGATGAACAGGCTGGAGATAGCCCGCTCCGTTGAAAGGCTCTCAAGGGCTGAAGCCGGCGCGGGGGCTAAACAGGGGGAGAGCGACCCAAAACTGATTAAAAGGGACGTCGAGTTCATAAACAGCTTCGTCTCGAGAAAGGCCTTCTCGTGGACCGGGCTTCTAAGCGGCCTCGAGGAGAGCGTCCCGGACGGGGTCCAGATACTTCAGATAAGCCCGGATTTCAGGAACAGTAGGATAAATATCACCGGGGCCGCCAAAGGCATGAAGGGCGTCCTTGCGATGGTAGATTCGATGGGCTCGTCCGGACACTTCAAAGAGGTATTCCTTTTGAAGCACGAGGAAGGCAAGCCCTCGGGCGCGGGGATGGTGATATTCAATATCCATGCCTCCTACGGCGCGGGGAAGGCGCCATGAGCCGGAGTATCCTTAAAAAGCCCCCGGTCCTGCTCCTTGTATTCTCCGTCCTCCTTATCGCCGCGGACATAATATTCGGCCTGAAGGTCATAGGGGCGCAGAGGACGGAGCTGTCCTCTCTCGAAGACAGGGTGTCCCGGCTGAGGCCCGGCAGCGGCGCGGCATCTTCGGTAGACTCCTTCAAAAAAGGCCTCCCTGACGCCAACGAGCTTACGGGGATTTTAAAAGAGGTGCTCGAGTCGGCCAGGAGGAACGACCTCAAGGCGCCTGCCGGGAGCTACAGCCCCGAGGCCGTAAAGGATACCGATATTTCAAGGTACACGATCTCCCTGCCCGTCGAGGGGCGCTACCAGCAGATAAAAAGGTTCATATACGAGATAGAGTCGTCGAAGCGCCCGGTGGTCATAGAGGAGATAACGCTGGCGAGCGGCAGGGGAGAAGACGGCGCGATAGGGCTCAATATAAGGCTTTCGGCCTATTACAGGTAAACGGCTTATATGGACGGAAAGAAACGGCTCCTTATAATACTCGCCATACTCTGGGCAGGGGTGATCGCGTACGACCTTAAGCTGTTCGTCGCGAGAAAGGCCCCGGAGCGCAAGGACGCGAACGGCCACGGACTGACGCTCGCCCTCCTTGACAGGCCCCGGCCCCAATACAAAGGCGTCATAAAGGACATATTCAGCCCCGTCAAGACCGCGGCAGAAAGGCCCAGGGTGGAAAAGCCAGCGCCGCCGGTCATGGCCGCTCCGCCCCCGCCCGCTCCGCCATCCGCGCTGCGGGTGTTCGCCGCTCAGGCGAAGTTCATCGGCTTTGTGGAGAAAGGCGCGGACAGGAAGGTGTTCGTATCAAGGGGAGCGGATATATTCATCCTTAAAAAGGGCGACGTGATAGACGGGAAGATAAAGGTAGTCGATATAACGGACAATCTCATGACCCTCACGGACGAATCGGGCGCGGAGCAGGCTAATATCCCGCTGGCGGTGAACTGAAGCGGGAACAGATCCCCCCTCTTGGCCATTCTCCCGTGGTAAGGCGCTCCCCGGCCGGAAAAACTTTCTGCTAGGCGGCCTTCACTAAGGCTCTTTTACCCACCTTTCCGCTACAAAACTCTTGACAATACGGACGGTTTAAATTATTTTAATATGTCTATGCACGGTTTGCCCAGGTAGCTCAGCCGGTAGAGCAGAGGACTGAAAATTCTCGTGTCGGCGGTTCGATTCCGTCCCTGGGCACCATGTGAATTCTAAAAGGGGCCGCGGCTTTAGCCGCGGCCCCTTTTTTTTCAAGATGAAATGGCCGTGCCCCGTTGCCCCTTTACATTTTTTTATAGCCGCCCGGAGCCCTTCAATTGTTTGGTATTGACTTTTAATCACCCTTCATGTAATCTTTATTCCCTCGCACACTCGTCATAAGTCCCTGTTTTTCATGGAATATAAAAGGGGCTTTAAGTTATAATGATTTAATAAAGGATGCGTCTAAAAATTAGGAATTTTTTCTGAAGTCAAGGAAGGGCGGAAATAAAAAGCGGAGCAAATGGCCATTTTTATTTTCGACCTGACGCAGAGGTCAGGAAAAAGAACAATTTTTAGAGGCAGCCTAAAGATAGGTCTTCGACCCAAAAAGGAGGATTACAGTGGCAAAGAACGTCGCGCAGAAGCTTATCGACGGACACCTCGTTTCCGGGGAGGCTCAGCAGGGTAAAGAAGTAAATATCAGGATCGACCAGACCCTTACGCAGGACGCAACGGGCACGATGGCGTACCTGCAGTTCGAGGCCATGGGCGTGCCGAAGGTCAGGACAGAGCTTTCCGTAAGCTATGTAGACCACAACACGCTCCAGTACGGCGGCTTCGAGAACGCCGACGACCACAGGTTCCTTCAGACCCTTGCCTCCAAGTACGGCATATACTTCTCAAGGCCCGGCAACGGCATCTGCCACCAGGTCCATCTCGAAAGGTTCGGCAAGCCCGGCAAGACGCTTCTCGGTTCCGACAGCCACACCCCCACCAGCGGCGGCATAGGCATGCTCGCCATCGGGGCGGGCGGGCTCGACGTCGCGGTAGCCATGGGCGGAGGGGCTTTCAGCCTTACGTACCCCAAGGTCGTGCTCGTCAACCTCAAGGGGAAACTCAAGCCCTGGGTCTCCGCGAAGGACGTGATACTTGAAATTTTACGGAAGCTCACGGTCAAGGGCGGCGTAGGCAAGGTCATCGAATACGGCGGGGAGGGCGTCAAGAACCTTACGGTCCCGGAGCGCGCCACTATCACGAACATGGGCGCGGAGCTCGGGGCCACGACCTCGGTATTCCCCAGCGACGACGTCACGAAGGAGTTCCTCAAGGCGCAGGGCAGGGAGGCCGACTGGAATGAATTGAAGGCCGACGAGGACGCGAAGTACGACGAGAGGATAGACCTCGACCTCGGCAAGTTAGAGCCGATGATAGCGAGGCCCCACATGCCCGACGCGGTATGCAAGGTCTCCGAGATAGAGGGCATGAAGGTAGACCAGGTCTGCGTGGGGAGCTGCACCAACTCTTCCTACAGGGACCTGATGCTCGTAGCCGATACCTTCAAGAAAGGCGGGTTCAAGGTCCACCCCGAGGTGAGCATGACCATATCCCCCGGCTCGAAGCAGGTCCTCGACATGATATCGTTGAACAAGGGCCTCTCGCACATGATAGAGGCGGGCGCTCGGATACTGGAGGCCACCTGCGGCCCCTGCATCGGCAACGGCCAATCGCCCCCGTCCGGCGGCGTATCATTGAGGACTTTCAACAGGAACTTCGAAGGCAGGAGCGGCACCAAGGACGGCAAGGTCTACCTCTGCAGCCCCGAGGTCGCCGTGGCCGCCGCGATCTACGGCGTCATAACCGACCCGAGGAAGCTCGGGAAATACCCGAAGGTGAAGCTCCCGGCAAAGTTCCTCGTGGACGACTCGATGGTAGTGCCGCCCGCGAAAGACCCCTCGAAGGTCAATATCGTCCGCGGGCCGAACATAAAGGAGCTGCCGAAGCAGGGCGCGCTTTCCGACAGCCTCAAGGGCAAGGTCCTCATAAAGCTCGGCGACAACATCACGACCGACCACATCACCCCTGCGGGCACATGGCTCAAGTACAGGTCTAACGTGCCGAAGTACGCGGAGTCCGTCTTCTCGGCCATAGACGCCAGGTTCCATGAGAAGGCGAAGGCCGCGGGCGGCGGGTTCGTCATAGGCGGGGAGAACTACGGGCAGGGCTCGTCGCGCGAGCACGCGGCCCTCTGCCCCATGTACCTCGGCATAAAGGCGATAGTGGCCAAGAGCTTCGCGAGGATTCATAAGGACAACCTCGTGAACTTCGGCATACTCCCGCTTACGTTCGAGGACCCCGCCGATTACGACGGGATATCCGACGGCGACGAGCTGGAGCTGCCGGGCCTCAAGAAGGGTATTACTTCCGGCGATTCCGTCGTCCTCAAGAACGTGACAAAGGGCAAGGAGATAAAACTGAAGCACGGGTATTCGCCGAGGCAGATAGATACGATACTCGCCGGAGGCACCCTAAACTACACGACCGCGAAGGGCAAGTAGATTTCGGTTGGAGAAAACTGAGAAACCGGCGGGGCCATCCGGCCCCGCCGGTTTTTATTTTTTTTAGGGTTAGATACTTGAGGCTTGCCGCACTTAATGCCCTCCCCCTTGACGGGGGAGGGTTAGGGAGGGGGTGAAAAGGCGAGGGAGTGGAAAACTCTCACCCTCTCAACGCGGGTTCAGGTTTGCAACCTGAACCCTGTAATTCCAACTTCCTATTGCGCCGCATGTAACGCATCCCGGCGAACTTTTCAGCTTTTCCTCTTATAACGCCAGCAATTCCATGCAGGACTTTAACGCCTCAAGGTCAGCGGCCTTCGGATTTCCTTCTTCTATATAAGGCGCTTCTCCGAGGACCGGGACGTCAGTAAACCTCTCGATCTCTTTCCGGTCAGACCCGCGGCCTGGGCCGCCTTCAGGGGAGGGGTTGTTCAGTATTATCCCGCGCACCTTCAGCCCCCTTTTTTCAGCGCATTCGACTGTCAGAAGGGTGTGGTTGATAACCCCGAGCCGGGAGGCGGCTACCACTATAAGCGGCAGCCCTAAAAATAGCGCAAGGTCGGCCATGGTCTTACCCGGCGCGAGCGGGACGAGCAGGCCGCCCGCGCCCTCCACGAGCGTGACATCGTGAGCGCGGGCTATCTTATCGTAGCAGTCTTTTATCCTTTCGAAATCGATAGTTACGCCAGATGCCTCAGACGCGATATCAGGGGCAACGGGTTCTTTGAACCTGTATGGGTTTATCGTATCGAGCGGGTCAGGGGAGCCGGAGGCGGCTTTAAGCGCCAGTGCGTCCTGAGGCGCAAGGGGGCCGTCCGCAAGCCCGCACCCGGTCTCCACAGGCTTCATTACCCCCACATCCACCCCTTTGTCTTTTAAAACCTTCGCTAAAAGGGAGGTTATGAAGGTCTTGCCGACGTTGGTGTCGGTTCCGGTTATGAAATATGAGCGGGCCATTTTTGGATTATCCGGTGACCTTCCTTATGCAGTCGAATACTATATTAGCTATCCTCTTAAGCTCCGTCTCTTTTATCGACAGTGGCGGCATTATGACGACCGTGTCCCCGAGCTGCCTTATGATAAGACCTTTTTTGCGCGCCTCAATGCAGACCTTATGGCCGACCCTCTCTTTCGCCGGGTAAGGCTCTTTTGTGTCCTTATCCTTTACAAGCTCGACCCCCGCGATAAGCCCCGAGTGCCTGACGTCGCCGACATGGGGCAGCGGCTTAAATTTTTCAAGCAGGCCTTTGAAAAGAACGGTCTTGCCCCGCAGCCTCTCGATAACTTTTTCCTTCTCGAAGACATCGAGGTTGGCCAGGGCCGCGGCGCAGCCGAGCGGGTTGCCCGTATATGTGTGGCCGTGGAAGAAAGTCCTGTATTCTTCGTATCTTCCGAGGAAAGCCTTATAGACCTTCTCAGTCGTCAATGTGGCGGCAAGCGGCATATAACCCCCGGTAAGCCCCTTGGCGAGGCAGAGGAAATCAGGGCTTACTTTTTCCAGTTCGCAGGCGAGCATCCGGCCCGTCCTGCCGAACCCGGTAGCCACCTCGTCCGCTAGCAGGAGACAATCGTACTTGCGGGTCAGGCGCCTTACGCCTTTCAGGAACCCTGGGGGAGAAACTATCATCCCTGCCGCGCCCTGGACGACCGGCTCTATGACGCACGCGGCTATCTCCCCGTGGTTCTTTTTAAGGACCTTTTCAAGTTCGACCAGGCACGCGAGTTTGCATGACGGGTATGCCTTATCGACAGGGCACCTGTAGCAGTAAGGGTAGGGGGCGCGGAGCGCCTCGAAAAGGAGAGGGCGGTACTTTTTTACGAATATGTCTATCTCGCCGACGCTCATCGAGCCGAAGGTATCTCCGTGGTACGCCCCTGTGAAGGCGACGAACCGCGTCTTCTTGGCCTTCCCGCTCTGCGCCCAGTACTGGAAGGACATCTTGAGGGCTATCTCCACGGCAGTGGAGCCGTTGTCCGAATAGAAGACCCTTGTAAGCCCCCTTGGGGCGATCTTAACGAGCCTTTCGGCCAATTCGATCGAAGGGATGTTCGACAGCCCGAGGAGCGTCGAATGGGCGATCTTTTTAAGCTGCGCCGTTATCGCCCTGTCTATCTCCATTTTCCTGTGGCCGTGGACATTGACCCAGAGGGACGATACGCCGTCGATATACCTCTTGCCGTCGATGTCTATCAGGTAGTTCCCTTTCCCCTCTTTTATTATAAGGGGGTCGGAGGCCGCCCACTCGGTCATCTGGGTGAACGGGTGCCAGACGCGGAGCTTGTCTATTTTGATAAGACGGTCTTTAGGCGTCATTTCAAATCTGCCTTTCTTTGTCAAAGGGCCGCCCCCTTTACCCCGGAGGCGAAGATTATCTCGTACGTGGCTACGATGCCGCCCTCAGGGGAGGGGAACCGCTCTTCATAGGCCGCCCCGGCCCTTCTTAAGGGCGCCCCCTTCGACAACCCTTTATCGCGGCAACCCGAAGGCCGGGGCGCGGCGCCGATATTTTTTAGCGTCCTTGCAAGCTCCTTAAGGCTCCCGTATCTTTTGACGATAGTTTTGCGCCCGGACGCGGCCTCCTCGAACCCTGCCCTTTTAAGCTCTGACGATACCTCCACGGCGTCCTTGAACGCGGCTGGCGCGCCAGCGCCGGTGCACTCCCTTAACTCGCGCAGGGTCATGGGGCCGAGCGTGGAGAATAAGAAGAGCCCTCCGGGTTTTAGCACCCTCTGCGCCTCGCTTATCGACGCACTTATGTCAGTCCACTGGTACGTGAGGCTCGATACCACCATGTCGAATATTGAATCCATGAACGGCAGGGACTCGCAGTCAGATACCGTCAGACCTCCGCATGCTTTCAGGTTCTCCCGTGCCTTCATTACCATTGGCAGGGCGATGTCGGAGCCCAATACGATCGAGCCGGGGAAGGACCTCTTTAGGGAGCCGATGAGCCTGCCCGTGCCGCAGCCTATGTCGAGGACGAGATGGTCCGTACCCGCGAAGACCGGCATTGGCGCGAGGGAGGGCTGGCAGGCGTATTCCTTCCTCGCGGCAAGCCCGGCAGCCATGGCCGCAAGCTCGTCCGCGACTTCCATCTGAAGCCCGGAGCTTGAGTCATAGGTAGAGGCGGCCTCTGAAAAAGACCTTCTTATTTTTATTTTATCAGGCAGCATTTTTTTAGCCCTTATATCCCTGCAAGGAACTTATCGAGGGCCTCTTTGAAACTTTTTTCCTGAGTCAGGAACGGCGCGTGGCCCGCGCCCCGGAAAAGGACGAGCTGTGAATTTTTTATACGCTCATGGAGATAACGCGCGGCACCCGCCGGGCAGACAACATCCTCCTCCCCGTGCGCGATTAGTACGGGGATATCAAGCCCGCCCAGGCCCTGCCGCATATCGGTATCGCGTAATGCTTCGAGGGCCGTGGTCATCTCGTCGTACCTGAAGGCCGGGAAACATCCGGGGATTTCTCCCTCGCACGAGACCGGCCCCGGGTACCTGTACCTTTCGATAAACGCCCTTGCCGCCGGGAGGTTTATCTCATCGGATGTGAAGTTCAATCGATAGAACCGCTCCGAGGCCGAGGCCGGGTCCTTCCTCATGTCCATTATCATCCTTTTGACCAGCGCCTTCGACTGGCCCCAGGGGAAGTCCTTTTTTTCCACGAACGAAGGTGTAGCTCCCGCGAGCACGAGCGCCTTGAACTTTCTATCCTTGAGGGCGGAGGCTATCAGTATCTCCGCGCCGAGCGACCAGCCTATGCCGACGACCGACCTCTCCGGAAGGCCGGAGATGTACCCATAGACCTCGGCAATTGCAGGGGCCAGTGTGGGCCCGTTCCAGCTTTTTTTGCCCCCGTGGCCCGGTAGGTTATTATTATGGACAGCCCTCTTTCCGGCAAACTTTTCCGCCACTCCCTCCCAGACCCAATTGTCCGTTGCCCAGCCGTGTACGAATAAAAGGGGCTCATCCATTGAAAGCCTCTTTTATGGCTGACAGTGCGAGTATCAGGTCTTCTTCAGTATGCGCGGCGGTCACGGTTATCCTCAGCCGTGACTTCCCCTCCGGCACGGTTGGCGGCCTTATGCCATGTATGAATACGCCCATCGAAAGCAATTTAGCGCTTATTGCCGTGGCCCTCTCAGCGGTGCCGGTAAGAACCGGTATTATCTGCGTCTCGCTCCCCATTGTGTCGAGGCCCGCGCCTTCAAGCCCCTTTTTGAGGATAGAAACGTTTTTCCAGAGTCTTTCCCTCAGCGTGGGCCTCTGGTCGATTATGTCTATCGCCTTTATCGCCGCCATGCAGACGGCGGGGGGCAGGGCAGTGGTATAGATAAAAGGCCGTGCCCTTGATATGAGGAGTTCTGTAAGCTCTACCGGCCCGGCGATAAACGCGCCGAAAGCGCCGAGGGCCTTGCCGAGCGTGCCCATCTGGATTATCGATGGGTGGGTCACATTGAAATACTCAAGCGTGCCGCGCCCCGTTGGGCCGAGCACCCCGGTTGCGTGCGCGTCGTCCACGAACAGGGTCGCGTCGTACCTGTCGAGCAGGCCCGTTATCTCCTTCAAGGGGGCGATGGTGCCGTCCATGCTGAAGACCCCGTCGGTGACTATCAGTTTCTTTCTTGCCTTCGACATTCTCAAAAGAGTTTCAAGCGAACCGAGGTCCCTGTTCGGGTATCTTTTGAACCTTGCCCTGCTCAGGACGCACGCGTCCACGATGGAGGCGTGGTTTAATTTGTCCGAGAATATCTCGGCATCGCGGCCCGCAAGGGCGCATATAACGCCGAGGTTGGCGTTATAGCCGGAGTTGAAGAGAAGGACGGACTCGGCCCCCTTGAACCTCCTTATCCGCTCTTCGAGCATCATGTGCGGCTCCATGTTGCCTGAGACGAGCCGGGACGCGCCCGCGCCGAGGCCCCACCTGTCGATAGCCTCTTTCGCCGCCTCCTTCACGAGAGGGTCGTTGGCAAGCCCGAGGTAATCGTTCGAGCAAAGGAGTATAACTTCCCTCCCATCGACGGATACCCTCGGGCCCTGAGGCCCTTCGACGAGCTTCAAGCTCCTTTTAAGGCCTGCGGCCTTCAGCTTTGAAAGCTCTTCAAGTATATGTGCGCGCATTGGATGAGATGATAAAAAGGCGGACGTTTTTTTAAAGTCTGTCAATGCCCCCGCGGCCTTAAGCCGAGGTCTGAAAGCATCTTTAAGTCTTCCTTAGGGTCCCTGCCGGGCGTTGTCAGATAATTCCCGGCCATCATCCCGTTCGCTCCGGCAGCGAAGATAAGGGGCTGGAGGTCCCTCAGGTTCACCTGCCTGCCTCCGCAGACGACGATGTCCTTTACCGGGAGCATGAGGCGCAGCAGCGCGATTATCTTGAGGCATGTGAGGGGAGTAAGGTAACTGGCGCCTTCGAGCGGGGTGCCCGGCCTCGGGTTGAGGAAGTTCACCGGGACCGAATCGACGTCGAGCTCTTTCAGTGTCTCGGCCAGCTCGATCCTGTCCTCCCACGCCTCCCCGAGCCCGAATATCCCGCCCGAGCATACGAAGAGCCCGAGCTCCTTGGCGGCCCTTATGGCGTTTACGTCCTCGTCGTATCCGTGCGTGGTGCAGACCTTGGGGAAGAAGCTCCGGCCTGTCTCAAGGTTATGGTGGAAGCTCTGAAGGCCGCCCGCTTTAAGCCTTTTAAGGGTATCCTTGCTCATTATGCCGAGCGAGGCGCACCGCTCCACGGAAGTGGCGTTGCTCATTGATTTGAGCGCCTCTTCGAGCGCGGAGATGTCCTTTTCCTTCTCTATCCGTGTCCCGCTCGTCACGATGGAGAACTCCCTCGCGCCGAAGCCCTCGGCCTCGACGGCCGCTCCGGCTATGCTTTCCGGGGAGAGTATTGGATATTCGTTCACGCCGGTGGAGTATTTGACCGATTGGGCGCAGAACGAGCAGTCCTCCTTGCAGAGCCCGCTCTTGGCGTTCACTATCGCGCAGATGTTTACCTCATTCCCTTTGTGGAATTCCCTTATCCGGCCTGTCACCGGGAGGATATCGAATATGGCGCTATCGGGCAGGGCCGAGAACTCGAGCGCCTCGCTTTTTGAGATGCCTTCGCCGGAAAGCCCTTTTTCAAGGGCGGTCTTGAGCAGTTTTTCCATAAGGGTTTTAATAACATGGAAGCAAGTTGATTGTCAACAAAATGCAGTAATAGGGTTGACAAGCAGCGGGGAAGCGCTCGCTGTGCGTGTTCAACGAAGTATAAAGACATTTATCGCGTTCTTATGTCCTCCTCTTGAAAAGGTCCCTTTTCATGTTGGCGATCCTGTCAATAAAGAGTATCCCGTCGAGGTGGTCTATCTCGTGCTGGAGGGCTACCGCTTCGAGCCCGGTTGAGCTTATCTCCAGCTCTTTGCCGTCAATGTTTACGCCTTTTACGACTACATCGGCGGCCCTTTTTATGTTCGCGGTATATTCGGGCACCGAGAGGCATCCCTCCCTGGCGACCTTGCCGCCGCTCGCCGAGACTATCTCCGGGTTTATAAGCACGATCAGGCCCGCGCCCGGGTTTTTTGGTGTGACGTCGATGGCGATGACCCTCACCGGCCTTCCGGCCTGCGGGGCGGCAAGGCCGACCCCCGGCGACGCCTTCATCGTCTCTACCAAATCGTTGACGAAAGATATGAGGGGGCCGTCGATTTCAGTAATCTTTTCTGAAACCGTTTTGAGCATCGGGTCGGGGTACTTAAGGATTTCCAGGATCGGCATTTTCGGAAAGGTGTTCTTTAGAGGGGTTCGTAGAACTCAAGCGGCTTTATCTTTATGGTCACGCCGAGCGTTTCTCCGAGGGATTTGAACTCTTTTTCCAGCTCTTTCACGTCAACGGAATCCGGCACAAAGACCTCTATCACCATTATGTAGACCTTGTCCGCCCCGCCGGTGACCGTGGTCTCGAGGTCCGTTATGTTCACGCCGAGCTTGGAGAGGAGCGAGGCCGTCCTGTAGACTATCCCGGCCCTGTCACCCCCGTGGAGCGTTATTATGTAATTGCTCTGCCCGCCCCTTGGAGCCGGTTCTTTATCTATCTCCTTCAGGTGGATGGTGAGCCCCATCTCCTTTTCGGTCTTTTTAATTTCCCTCAGGAGGGCGTCCGGGCTTTCTGCCCCGGACATGGACATGATGAGGATCATCGCGAACTCGTCTTCGAGTATGGTCATCGACGAGTCCTCGATATTGCAGTCGTGCTCGTAGAGCGCCTTCGTGACCGCGGCCACTATCCCGGGCCTGTCGCGGCCTATGGCCGTAAGCGCGTATCTCCTCATCATGCCTCCTGAGCGGAAAGGCTGCCTCTAAAAATTGTTCTTTTTCCTGACCTCTGCGTCAGGCCGAAAATAAACATGCTCACATATTAACATATATGCTGCGCTTTTTATTTCCGCCCTTCCTTGACTTCAGAAAAAATTCCTAATTTTTGATGCATCCTAAATCTAATCATAAAAAACCCCTCAAGTCAAAAAGGGCTTAAAAGTACACAAAGTTGTCATTCTGAGGAGCCGAAGGCGACGAAGAATCCCGTATTTGTTGGTTCCATTAGCTCCGAGATTCTTCCCCTTCACTTCGCTCAGGGCTTCGGCTCACACGTTCAGAATGACAGGCTAAGATAGTCTTTCAGCGGCCACTCTAAATCTCGACAGGGCTTATTTCGATCTTTACGCCGGCCTTTTTGCCGATCAAGACGAGCCTTTCCCTGGCCTTGCCTATGGACACGGGAGAGTAGACCTCGAATACCATTATGTAAAGCTCCCTTTCCCCGCCTTCGATCCGCTTTGTCTCAAGCTCGACTATATCCATGCCGGTCTTTATCAAACCGGACGCGACCCTGTAGACGAGCCCCGCCCTGTTGGGGCCGGCGACGGTCACTATATAATTGGCGGGCTTGCACGCGGGAAATTTCCCGGTGACCTCCTTCAGGGATAACTTCAACCCCGATGACCTGCCGAATTCCTTGATATTCTTAAGATAATTTTTGTCTTCAGGGGCAAGGAAGACCAGGCTTACCGCGAATACGTTCTCAAGCACCCCCATGTTCAAATCCCCTATCGCGCACCTGTTCTCGTAGAGGACCTTTGAAAGGAGGACTATATTGCCCGGCCTGTAAGGGCCTAAAGCGGTAAGCGCGTATTTCTTCATACCCATCTCCTTTTTTGGGCCGCGTAAACGGCGATTATTGGAGAATCGGATCTTTTCAGCCAAGACTTGCCCGTAATGAATCCGTGCAAGTCTCTCAAATTGCTAAGATTGCATCTCGCAATTTGGCAATCCAGGTTGCTTTTTTCCGCAACCTGATAATATCCTCTTGCGCTCTGGAACGAATTTTGAATTGGAAAAACAAGTACTGAAAGGCAGCGGGATGAAAAAATGGTCGGTGCGGTCTTGATGGGCCTTGCCGGGTAAAACGGGCGTTTTACCTTGTAAAACCCCTCCTTTCTCTTATTTCGGCGGAAACTGAAACTACTTGAGCGTTTTTTTAAGCCTCTCTGCTATTTCCTTCTCATACCCCCTGTCAGAGGGCTTATAGTACCTTTTCCCCTTGAGCTTATCCGGCAGGTATTGCTGCTCTACGACCGCGCCCTTGAAGCTGTGCGGGTACTTGTAGCCCTTCCCGTAGCCGAGGCCTTTCATAAGGCCCGTGGGCGCGTTCCTTATGTGCAAAGGCACAGGCAGGGCCCCGTCCCTCCTTACATCCTCGAGCGCCTCCAGATAGGCCATGTACGAGGCGTTGCTCTTCGGGGCCGAGGCGAGGTATGTGACCCCCTGGGCAAGGGGTATCCAGCCCTCGGGCATGCCTATGAAATCCACCGCGTCTTTTACGGCTATCGCTACGCTTGCGGCCCTCGGGTCGGCGTTGCCGACATCCTCCGAGGCGAATATGACCATCCTGCGCGCTATGAAGAGCGGGTCCTCCCCGGCCTCTATCATCCTGGCGAGCCAGTAAAGCGCCGCGTCAGGGTCGCTCCCCCTCATCGATTTTATGAAGGCCGAGATGACGTTGTAATGCTCCTCGCCGGACTTGTCGTAAAGCAGGGCCTTTCTCTGCATCGCCTCCACGGCGATATCCATCGTGATATGCCTTACGCCTTTTGAATCAGGCTCGGTTATCATGTAAGCGGTCTCGACGCAGTTCAGCGCCGTCCTCGCGTCGCCCTCGGAGCTGTCTGCCATGAAGTCGAGCACGCCCTCGTCTATTTTGGAGGCGTACTGTCCGAGCCCGTGATGTTTATCCGAGATGGCGCGGCCGAGTATCTTTTTTATCGATTCCATTGAGAGCGCTTCGAGCACGAGGACCTTGCAACGCGAAAGGAGCGGGGCGTTCACCTCGAAGGAGGGGTTCTCGGTGGTGGCGCCGATAAGAGTGATGGTACCGTCTTCAACGCTATGGAGAAATGCGTCCTGCTGGGCCTTGTTGAACCTGTGTATCTCGTCCACGAAAAGGACGGTCTTCTTCCCGTGCTTCAGGTTGTCTTTGGCGGCCTTTACGACCTCCCTTATCTCCTTTACCCCGGAGAGCACGGCCGAGAACTCCACGAACTCGGCCTTCGAGGCCTCGGCGATTATCCGGGCAAGGGTCGTCTTTCCGGTGCCCGGAGGCCCCCAGAGTATGAGGGAGGGCAGCTCGCCCTTTTTTATGACCCGGTCGAGGAACTTGCCCGGGCCGACGAGGTGCTCCTGCCCCACGAACTCATCTATGGTTTTTGGCCTCAGTCTGCCCGCGAGCGGCGAGGAAGGCGTCAGGTCAGGTTTATCCCTTTCAAAAAGCTCCATGATGAAATTCTACTATACGAGGGCATGGAATAGCAAGGAAGCGGGTGAGAACCTTGAAAAAAGGCCCAAAAACGATTGACACCCCAACCCTAATCAGTTAGCATATCCACGGAATAAAAAAGATTTTTTCCGAAAGGCGTTCATGCGCGTAGCTCTTCTCGGCGGCACATTCAACCCCATACACTACGGCCACTTGAGGATAGCCGAAGAGGTGAGGGAGGCCTTGAAGCTCGACAAGGCCATTTTCATCCCGACCTTCATAACCCCCTTGAAGGAAGAGGAGCCTATCTCCCCGGAGGCGCGCCTTGAGATGATCAAGATAGCCATCAGGGACAACCCGAATTTCGAGGTCTCCGACATCGAGATAAAAAGGGGCGGCCAATCTTATACCATAGATACCGTAAGGGAGCTTAAGGAAAGGGACAAGGGGCTGGGGATACACCTTGTGCTCGGCAACGACTCCTTTAACGCCATAACGACCTGGTGCGAATACGAGGAGCTTTTCAAATCAACTGACCTCGTGGTGGTCGAGAGGCCGGGGTACCCGATAAAAAAGCCGGGCGAGGCGCTTCCTGTTGAATTGGCAAGAAAGTTCTGGTATGATTCCGGTACGGGTTCGTTCATGAATTCCTACGGGAATTCTCTTACTTACCTGTCCACGACCCTCCTGGACATATCCTCTTCCGAGATACGGAGGAGGGTCAAGGAGGGCGGCTCCACAAGATACCTTCTGCCGGACGGCGTAATAGAGTACATCCAAAAGCGCGGCTTTTACAGGTAACGGCGCAAAAAATAGACCAACAGGAGAATACGAAAACTGGACTCCCGGAAAAAGGCATTAGAGATAGCGCGTTTTGCCCTTGAGAAGCAGGCCGAGAAGGTAATAATCCTCAACATCAAAAAACTCTCCTCGGTATCCGATTATCTCCTTATCTGCAGCGCGGACTCCGAAAGGCAGGTGCAGGCCATAGCGGACGCGATAGAGGAAGGGTTTAGAAAACAGGGCCTGCGCGCCCTCGGCTCCGAAGGAAGGACAGAGGGGCGTTGGGCGCTTATGGATTACAACGA
Source organism: Deltaproteobacteria bacterium (assembly GCA_016219015.1). Lineage (GTDB taxonomy): Bacteria > Desulfobacterota > GWC2-55-46 > GWC2-55-46 > GWC2-55-46 > JACRCL01. The sequence continues at coordinate 24,697 of JACRCL010000026.1, read as the reverse complement.
CGTGGTAGCGCACATATTCCTCGAGCCCGTAAGGGTCTTCTACAACCTTGAGGGGCTCTGGGCCGAGGCAACCGCCACCGAGGTGAAAGACAGGGCAAAGCCCGCCCCGAAGAAACCCAAAGCCTAACTCATTGAAGATAACCTTTATCTCCGTCGGCGCAATAAAGGACCCCTGCATGAGGGACGCGGCCGGCGGCTACCTCAAAAGAATAAAAAGGTACTCCCCCGTAGAGGCCGTAGAGATAAAAGAGGAGCCTTCCCCGGCGAAGATGCCCAGGGCGGATGTGATAAAGAAGGAAGGGGAGAGGATACTTAAAAAGGTAAAGGGCTCGGATTTCATGATAGCGCTTTCCGAGAACGGCAAGGAGTTCACCTCCGCCGGGTTCGCGGGCTTCATCGAGAGCCTTCTCCAGGGCGCGAGCGGTAAAAAGGGGCTCTCTTTCGTGGTAGGCGGGCCTTTCGGCCTCCATAAGGACGTGATAAAAAGGGCGGACGCGCTCCTGTCGTTGTCTAAGATGACGCTCCCCCACGACCTTGCGAGGGTCACCCTTTCCGAGCAGGTATACAGGGCTTTTACTATATCAAGGGGAGAGCCGTATTCACATTAGCAGGCTGCTCGCAGCCTGCTAAAAAAACAACCGGAAAATCTGGTTTAGACCATGTACACAAAAATCCTCCTCGTAGTCGTAATCATAATCCTGAGCGCGTTCTTCTATCTCCACAGCCAGAACCCCACGGTCGTTACTTTCGTGGTCACGAAAGAGCGCACCTACGAGCTGCCGGTCACCCTCCTCGTGTTCATCGGCTTCTTCGCCGGGGCGGTGCTCGCGGTATTCAACTCGCTCCTTGTGGACGCGAAGAGGGCCATAAGGGAGATGAGGGCCAAGAGGGAAAGGAAGCTCCTGGCGCAGGCCGAGGAGAGCTTCAGGAAAGGCTCCGAGCTGCTCGTCAAAGGCGACACCGCCGGGGCGAGGGAGCTGATGGAAAAGGCCCTGATGTCAAAGCCCGCCGATACCGGCATGACCTTAAGCCTGTCCGAGACCTATGTAAGGGAGAACAGGCCCAAGGAGGCGTTGAAGGTGCTGGAGACCGGGCTCCTCAATAACCCGAACTCCATCGGCATACTTATAGCCACGGCCAAGTGCGCGGCCGAGTCGGGCGACGAGTTCAGGGCCGCGAAGGCCTATGAAGAGGTCCTCAAGCACGACCCTAAGAACATATACGCCCTCAAGAGGCTGCGTGACTACAGGGTCGGGAAATCCATGTGGGCCGAGGCCGCGAGCCTGCAGAAATCCATTGCCGACTGCGAGAGGGACGACGGGCTCAAGAGGAAGGAAAAGCGCCTCCTTACGGGGCTGCTTTACGAATCCGCCACGCAGCACGCCGGCGAGGGCAACCTCTCCGAGGCCGTGGCGAGGGTAAAGGACGTATTGAAGAACGACGACTCCTTCATGCCCGCGCACATGCTCCTCGGCGACATACTCTGCAGGCAGGGCAATGTCTCCAACGCCATAAAGGTATGGGACAAGGCGCACTACAGGTACCCTAACTCCGAGCCGTTGATGCTCAGGATAGAGGACGCCTTCATAAAGGAGTCCGCGCCCGACGAGATACTGGAGAGGTACAAAAGGGAGATAATCTCGCACCCGAACGACACTAACCTGAGGCTCCTTCTGTCGAGGCTTTACCTGAGGCTCGAGATGGTCGATAATGCCATAGAGGAGCTCGAGAGGCTCCACCTCGAAGGGGAGGACACGTTCTACCCGCAGATACTGCTCGGCGAGGCATATCTACGGCGCAAGCAGGGCAACAAGGCCGCCCACCTCTTCCAGAAGGCTCTGGGCCTCGACAGGGAGTTCTACCCGCCCTTTATCTGCTCCAACTGCGGCCACGACTCCAGGTCCTGGACCGCCAGGTGCCCGTCATGCGGCGAGTGGAATACGCTCGCCATGAGCAGCTCTCTTTCAAGTTCCGGGAAAAATTAGCAGGCTGCCCAAAAAGTCCATCTGCTTTGTTGTCTTTGTCGCTCGTCATTGCGACGTACGAGAAGAGTACGTCTCATTCCTCGCTCCTTGCCGCCTCGCATCTGGAGCTTTTTGGACAGCCTAAGAGATTTTTAATTCCGCAAACTGTAGATAAAATAAACGGAGATCGATATTAAGCGCGTCTGCCTGATAATAATGGACGGCTGGGGCATAAACCCCGGCGACGGCGGCAACGCGACCGCGCTTGCCTCCACGCCGAACCTGTCGAGGCTTTCAAGGGAGTACCCCTCGGCGGCCATAGACACCTCCGGCCTGTCGGTCGGGCTTCCCGAGGGGCAGATGGGCAACTCCGAGGTCGGCCACCTGACCATGGGCGCGGGCAGGGTCATTTACCAGGAGCTTACGAGGATCACAAAAGCCGTAAAGGATGGCGAGTTCCTCAAAAACCCTATGCTCGACGAGCTGTTCGCGTACCTGGGGGACAAGGGCTCGGCGCTCCACCTGATGGGCCTTCTATCCGACGGCGGTGTGCACAGCCACATAACGCACCTCTTCGCGCTCCTCGACGCGGCAAAGGCAAAGGGGCTCAAGAAGGTATACATCCACGCCTTCCTCGACGGCAGGGACACCCCTCCGTCAAGCGGTGCCGGCTACATGGAATATCTCGTAAAATACATTTCCGGGATCGGTCTTGGCGAGGTGGCTACCGTATCGGGCCGTTACTACGCAATGGACCGGGACAACAGGTGGGATAGGGTCAAGAGGGCTTACGACGCCATGACGAAAGGCGTTGGGATAGAAGCGAAAGACCCTGTCCAGGCGATAAAAGACGCGTACGCAAGGGGCGAGACCGACGAGTTCGTCCAGCCGACGGTCATAAAAAATCCGGGTAAACCGGCCCCGTTAATCTCCGACAACGACGCGGTCATATTCTTCAACTTCAGGGCTGACAGGGCGCGGGAGATAACGGGCGCCTTCGTGAAGGATGACTTCACCGGTTTTGAAAGGGCCGCGCGCCCAAGGCTGGTGCGGTTGGTCTGCATGACCGAGTACGACCAGAAGCTAAACCTGCCCGTGATATTCAAGCCGCAAGAGCTTAAGAACTTGCTCGGCACGGTGCTGAGCGTAAACGGGATAAGGCAGTTCAGGGTGAGCGAAACCGAGAAGTACGCGCACGTGACGTTTTTTTTCAACGGCGGGAAAGAGGCCCCGCTGCCCGGCGAGGAGAGGCTCCTCATACCGTCGGTCAAGGACGTGGCCACGTACGACAAGAAGCCGGAGATGAGGGCCTTTGAGATAGCAGGGGCCGCAGTCGAGAAATTAAAAGAGGACAGATACTCCTTCATGCTCATGAACTTCGCGAACGGGGACATGGTAGGGCACACCGGCGAGCTGGAGGCCGCGATAAAGGCCTGCGAGGCGGTCGATAAGGGCGTGGGGATGGTAGCGGCAGAGGCGCTCGCAAGGGGGTGGGCCGTCATCATAACGTCCGACCACGGCAACGCCGAGCAGATGAAAGACCCCTCCACGGGTTCCCCGCACACTGCGCACACGACCAACCTCGTGCCGTTCATACTCTGCCACGACGGGCTAAAGGGAGTAAGGCTCCGGTCAGGCGCAGGGCTTCAGGACATAGCCCCCACGGTATTGAAGATAATGGGCATGGAAAAGCCGCCGGAGATGACCGGGGAGGCGATGTTTTAAAATTGTGGGTCTGGTTTAGTTGTGGAAGATGAAGGGGCGGGACTAAAGTCCCGCCCCTTTTGATTTTAAATGTTAATGAAGCCCAATGCGGGTTCAGGTTTGCAACCTGAACCCTTAAATTCGTAATCCCTAAGAGATTATCTTTAGCCAAGGGCTTTTTTGCGCATTGCCATGCGCTTTCGGGCATGCAGCCTTCTATACCCTCCTCACCCCAGCGTGATAGCAGCACCAGAGGCTTTCCATGTTGTTGTCGAACGTCCTCTGGCCCGCGTGCTTGAAGTCTACCCTTACCATGCTAAGCCCTCCCGGAAGGGTGGAGTTCATCTCCTCGACCACTTTCCCGATCCCCCATTCAGGGTGCCTAAGATGGACAACGGCCTCTCCGACGGATAGATATAATTTTCTGATCTCCCTGAACATATGTAAATATTTTCACGTTTTTGCGCGCGGCAGTCAAGCTGAAATTGCAGCGGCTTGACAAAAAAAACCGGCCGTTGGATAATTGAAAATATAAACCGGGGTATCCGCGCGGCTGGCCGTTGCGGGTGCGTCAGCCATGTATTTTCAAACCGGAGGCTTTTATGAAAGAGGAGATGGTCGGCGTCGTCAGGCATTACTACTCGCATCTGGGGGTAGTGGGCATAATCCTTAAAGGGGAGATGAAGGTAGGCGATAAGATACATATAAAGGGGCACACGTCGGATTTTACCCAGAAGGTCGATTCGATGGAGATAGGCCACCATAGGGTCGAGAGCGCGAAAGGCGGCGAGGATATCGGCATAAAGGTGGCCGAGCACGCCCGCGAGCATGACGAGGTATATAAAATAGTAGAGGAAAAGGATGCCGCTTAAATACAGCTATCTTACATGCCCGATGTGCGACGTCGAGGTCCCCATGGGGGGCGACGAAAAGATAGGCGAGCAGATATTCTGCCCGTATTGCCAGACCCCGCTCGCGCTGAGAAAGAAAAAGACCGACGAGCTATATCTGGAAGAGGACTATTGACCGTTTTGCCGGTGTAATGAAAGGCTAAAGACGGGCGGCCCCTTCAGGGGCCGCCCGTTTCTTTTAGGCCGCCTCTAAAAATTAGGAATTTTTTCTGAGGTCAAGGAAGGGCGGAAATAAAAAGCGCAGCAAATGTCCATTTTTATTTTCGCGCCTACACAGAGATCAGGAAAAAGAACAATTTTTAGAGGCGGCCTTCAAATATCCAGCACCACTGTAGCCTTCCAGCCCTCAGGGGTCTCCCTTACGCTCAGCCTGTGCAGGGTAACGGCCTTTACATCGGCCTTGAGCCGGTGCCTGGCGTGGTCGATGGCCTCCCCGGAGACTTTGGCCTTCAGCCTGAAATCCGGCCACTCCTTTTCGACCGTGATATCATAGGCCCGGAGAAGGAGCCTTCTCGCGTCCTTCAGGTAGACAAGCTCGTTCAGGAAATTGTAGAGAAGGATGTCGAGCTCAGGGTTCCTGAGCTCTATGTCGATGGTCTCTTTACGCTTGATGGAGGCGAGCCCCTCGACCATAACGTTAGTCGTGGCGTCAGCGGCCTCGGCGAAAAGCTCACCGAGGTCCTTGCCCCATGCCTCGAACGCCACGTCCGCCGTGGCGATATCCTCCAAATATCTGTAAGGCATCCCTATCCCTTTATGTTGCCTATCGGTAAGAGGCGGACGACGCGCTTGCTCAAGCCCGCCAGCTCGGTCGCCTCGACGACCTCGTCTATGTTCTTGTACGCGGCCCCGGCCTCCTCGGCCAGCCCCCCCCATGTGTCGCTCCTTACGTATATGCCGCGCGCCTCCATGTCCCTCTTGAGCTTCTCGCCCCTGTACGTCCTCTTCGCCTGATGGCGGCTCATCGTCCTTCCGCTGCCGTGCGCGGTCGAATAGAATGCCCCGGCCCCCGTGGAAAGCCCGGCCATGAGGTAGGAGCCCGTCTCCATCGACCCGCCTATGATGACGGGCTGGCCCGTCTCCCTGTACCTTTCGGGTATCCCCTCCATGCCGGGGCCGAAGGCCCTTGTCGAGCCCTTGCGGTGTACGAGCAGGCGCGTCCTCCTGCCGTTTATTGTGTGGTCTTCGAGCTTGGCGGTGTTGTGGGTGACGTCGTAGGCCATGCTCATCCCGAGGGCCTCCGGGGACTTCTTGAAGACGTTCGAGAAGACCTCCCTTATCCTGTGGAGTATGACCTGCCTGTTGGCGAACGCCATGTTGACGGCGCACTTCATGGCCGCGAAGTAGGCCTGCCCCTCCGGGGAGTTGAACGGCGCGCAGGCAAGCTCCCTGTCGAGCGTCTTTATGCCGTACTTCCTCTCCATCACGTCGAGGAATACCTGGAGGTAGTCGGTCGCGACCTGGTGGCCGAAGCCCCGGCTCCCGCAGTGGAACATCACCGCCACCTGGTCCGGCACGGTAAAGCCGAACGCGCGCGCCGTATTCCCGTCGAATATGTTCTCGGGCCTGGCGACCTGTATCTCGCAGTAGTGGTTCCCGCTGCCGAGCGTGCCGACCTGGTCGAACCCGCGCTCTACGGCCTTCCTGCTTACCTTCGACGCGTCCGCCCCGGCAAAGCAGCCCCGCTCCTCCGTAAGCTCCAGGTCCTCGGGCCACGCGAGCCCCTTTTTGAGGCACCAGCGCGAGCCCTGCTCGACGAGCTCCTCGAACTCGCTGAAGGATAGCTTTATGAAACCCGTTGAGCCCACGCCGGTGGGGATGCGGTAAAAGAGGGAATCGACCAGCTCATGGAGCCGTGGCTTGACCTCTTCATAGGTGAGGTTGGTAAGCACAAGCCTCATGCCGCAGTTTATGTCGAAGCCTATCCCTCCGGGAGAGATGACGCCGCGCTCCGCGTCGAACGCCGCCACCCCTCCTATGGGAAAGCCGTAGCCCCAGTGGCCGTCGGGCATGCATAAGGCGTAATTGACTATGCCCGGAAGGCACGCGACGTTCGTGACCTGGTCGAAGACCCCGGCGTCCATCTCCTTAAGGAGCTTCTCGGTAGCGTAGATGCGCGCCGGCACGAGCATGCCCGGCTTATACGACGCCGGGATCTCCCAGACTGTATCGGATATTTTTTTTATGCTTTCGGGTACGGCCAATTGAGCCCTCATTTCTCTGTTATTGCAGATGACTAAATATAACATAAAAAAAGGTCTTTGTTCTTACGTTCTGAGCGCTGCCCCGGCGCGTGCCGGGCAGCCTTGACTTGACAAGGCGGGCGGCAGGTTTAGAATTAAAGTATGACTTTGAACAAAGGAGGTAGCCCATGAGAATAAAGTATGCTTTCGCTGCAATCGTATCGTTCCTCACGTTCGCGTTCGTGACGGGGATTTTCAATACCGCGCCGGCGCCTTTTGCCAATGAGGCGCAGGCGGCTATCGAAAGGGTCCCCTTGAAGGGCCATTTCTGGAAAAAGGCCAAGGGGGACGCCGTGATAAAGGACCTTCAGCCGGGACAGAAGGAGGTCACGATATCGGCCAGCGGCCTCAAGCCGGACTCGACCTATACCGTCTGGCTCGTCAATGAAAAGCCGAAGTCGGACATGACCGGCCTGGGCACGGGCGATTACTCATTCAAGACCGACGATAAGGGGATGGGCCGTTATACGGCGACAGTCCCGGAATCGGAGATAGGCAAATGGGCCATGTTCGAGGTCGCCTATCACCCGGACAACAACCCGGCGAACATGAAGGATATGAAGATAGCCCTCAAGGGAGATCTTAAAAAGGCGATGACAAAGACAAGGTAAGGGCCTTGCAAATCCTTCTGAGCGCCGTTGGAAAGGAGCTATATATGTCAAAACACAAGTCCATTTTTGCGTTTATAATGCTCTTCGCCTTCTCGGTCTTTTCGACCGCGCTTTACGCGGCCGAGGAGAGCGTGCCACTCAAGGGCACGCTCTGGGAGAAGGTGAAAGGCGAGGCGATAATCAAGGACACCGCTAACGTGGAGGGGGATAAGCAGCTTACGGTAAACGTGAGCGGCCTTGAGCCCAACTCCGTTTATACCGTATGGTTCGGCAAGATCGACCGCCCGACGGAGGTAAAGGGCGCGGGCGTAAGGGATTACTCCTTCAAGACCGACGGGGCCGGGAACGGCACCTATGTGACGACGCTCTCCGAGTACGTGATACAGGGCTGGGACAACATACAGGTGGCCTTCCATCCCGACGGGAACCCGAAGAACCTCAATAACGCCCAGATAGCCCTTTCGGGCGACCTGAGGCACAGAAGAAGGTAGCGGGAGAGAGATAAAAGCGGCGACACCAGAGAGGGCCCCCGCAGGCGCGGGGGCCCTCTCCTGTTTAAAGGCTGCTCAAAAAGTCCATCAGCGAGGCGAATTCCCGCTTCGGGCCGTAAGGACCGGGGCTCGTAAAGAAAGGGACTTCAAAAGGGGCTCTCTTTTTTATTCCTGCGGCCTCCTTGCCCTTGACCGCCTATGCCATATATGGTAGTTTTAATCCGATGAACATCGTTTTGACAGGCGGCGCGGGCTTCATAGGCTCCCACGTATGCGCCGAGCTCCTCGGCAGGGGAGCCCGGGTCGCCGTCATCGACGACTTCAACGACTTCTACGACCCGCTCCTTAAAAGGGAGAACGTAAAGGCCTTCATTGATAACCCGGCCTTCAGGCTCTACGAGCTCGACATAAGGGACGGGGACAGTGTAAGGGAGGTCTTCAGGAAGGAGCGGCCGGACGCTGTCTGCCATCTCGCCGCGAGGGCGGGCGTGCGCCCCTCTATTGAGATGCCTCTTCTGTACGAGGAGGTCAACTGCGTGGGTACGCTCAACCTGCTCGAGGCCTCCAAAGACGCCCGCGTAAAGAACTTCGTCTTCGCGTCGTCGTCTTCGGTCTACGGGGTCAACAGCAAGGTCCCCTTCTCCGAGGAAGACCCTATAGTCTGCCCCATCTCCCCTTACGCCACGACCAAGAGGGCGGGGGAGCTTATGTGCTTCACCTATTCCCACCTCTATAACATACCCGTCACGGCGCTCAGGTTTTTTACCGTCTACGGCGAGCGCGGCAGGCCGGACATGGCCGTTGCCAAGTTCACCCGCCTCGTATGGGAGGGGCGCGAGATAGAGGTCTACGGCGACGGGACGGCGAAGAGGGACTTCACTTACGTCGGCGATATAATGGACGGCGTGGTAAGGTCGATAAACACCCCCTCGAAGTACGAGATTATAAACCTCGGCGGCTCAAAGACCATAGACGTGAACGGCCTCATAGCCCTCGTCGAAAAGAGCCTCGGCAAAAAGGCGAAGGTGAAATATTCGGACCCCGCGCCAGGGGACGTGCCCTTGACCTACGCGGACGTCTCGAAGGCCAAGAGGCTCCTCGGCTTCGACCCGAAAGTAAGGATAGAGGAAGGCGTGGAGAGGTACGTGAAGTGGTTCCTTGAACACACATAGCGAGCGTATTCCCCACTGCTTGCAGCGGGGTTAAGCGAGCGAATCGAAATCGAAATTTTCCTTATGTGTCGAAGCTTCCCCGCGGCTTGACGCGGGGAAGCTTCCAAGGGAGGGGCGGAAGGCCCATACGGCGACTTAAAATGAAAAAGACCTATATAAAGGACATAAGAGAAAAAGACCACGTCGCCGGGGAGTTCCTCGTAACCCGGAAAGAGGCCGGCATAAGCAAGTCCGGCAAGCCCTACTTGAACCTTAAGCTCATGGACTCCACGGGAGAGCTTGAGGCCCGCGTGTGGGAGTCCGCGGAGGAGCTCGGGAGGGGTTTTCAGAAAAACGACGTCGTGTCTGTAAAAGGCTTCGCCGTGGCGTACCAGGGCGGCATACAGATAAACGTAACCGCCGTATCCGCCGTAAAGGAAGGCGGATATTCGATAAGGGACTTCCTCCCTTCTTCCCAGAAAGACCCGGCTGCGATGATGGCCGAGGTCGACCGCATAATATCCGGCTTCAAGGACCCGGACCTGAAGGCGCTCCTTTCGTCCATATTCAACGACGGCGAGATAAGGGAAAGGTTCATGGCCGCGCCCGCGGCAAAGACCATGCACCACCCCTTCCTCGGCGGACTGCTTGAGCACGTCCTCTCCATCTGCGGGCTCGCCGGGCTTGTCGCGGGCCATTACGGGTACGGCATAAACAGGGACCTCCTTTTGGCCGGCGCGCTCCTGCACGACATAGGGAAAATATACGAGCTGTCCTATAAGAAGTCTTTCGATTACACGGACGAGGGCAGGCTCCTCGGCCACATAACGATAGGCATCGAGCTCATAGACAGGAAATTGCTCGAACAGAAAGACTTCCCCCGCGACCTCGCGGTGCTCCTTAAGCACATGCTCTTGAGCCACCACGGCCAGCTCGAGTTCGGCTCGCCCAAGAGGCCAAAGACCATAGAGGCGGTAATACTCTACTACCTCGACGACCTCGACGCGAAGGTCAATACCCTTCAGTCTCTTATTTCCGAAGAGGGCGAGGGTGATTCGGCCTGGACCCCGTACCAGAGGCTCTTCGAGAGGTATATCTACAGGGGCAGGCCCGCTCAGCAGAGCGGGGAGAAAGACGCCGCTGACAAGGCCGCCGACGGAACCAAAGACGACAAGGCCGACAAGACACTGAGTCTTTTTAGATAATCTTTTCAGGTAACTGACCCGCCAATATATCCATAATGCTATCCCGGAAAAAAGATATGGAACGCCTGCGCTCGAAGATAACGAGGGCCTGCGCCCAGAGGGCGGAGTTCAGGGACTCCAGCCCCGTATTCGGTGACGGGCCCGTGCCTTGCGGCCTCATGGTAATAGGCGAGGCGCCCGGCAGGGACGAGACCCGGTTCGGAAGGCCCTTTGTCGGCAGGGCAGGGGGCTTCTTCGTGGCCATCCTCGAAGAGTCCTTCGGAATGAAAAGGGAAGGGTTCTACATCACCAACGTGGTCAAGGTCTGGCCCAACCTGCCGACCAAAAGGAAGAAGACCCGGAAACCCCTGAAGGAGGAAGAGGAGTTCTTTATCCCCTTTCTTGAAGAGGAGATAAAGATGGTCGCTCCACGGGTCATCCTCGCCGTTGGCAGGACGGCCTTTTCAGCGCTGGCCCCGGATAAGGATTTCATCCCCGGCGAATGGGCGGAGCGGGACGGGGTCCCGGTCATGCCGGTATACCATCCGTCTTACATCCTGAGAAAACAGAAGAGCCTTCAGGAGAGCCTTAAGGCCCTTAAAAAGTCTTTGGGCAAGGTTAGAAGGAAGCTGGAGGAATAAGTAAGGGTAACCTTACTTTACGGCCTTTTCCGGCTCCGTCTTCGGCTCCACGGGGCCGCAGACCGGGCAGTAGAGCCCGCCTGATTCGAGCACGCACGTGTGCCCGCACTCCGGGCAGCAAACGCAGTCCTCAATACGGTTCCCGCATACCTGGCAGGTCTCCTCGTGAGGGGGAGGGGTCGTTGCTTTAGGGTCGGCCGCTTTCTTTGCCATCTCCGGCGCCTCCTTTCGTCAGCAGGATGTTGAAAAAGTCCATCCATGGCATTTTCAACAACGATTTGGCCTAAGTGAATTAGTCCAAATCTCACAAATTACTCGACTTTTCAAGTCTCATAATTTGGCAATCCGTCCATGGATTGCCTTAGCAGGCTGTTTTTTAACAGCCTGCTAAGATTTAAGTATATCCCCCGGGACGGTATTTGTAAACCCGGCCCGGCCCGAAAGAATAACATGGTATAATCATAAGGGTTTTGTTAAAAAATATGCATTATATATATTGAATATAATAATTGTAGGCTGCCTCTAAAAATTAGGAATTTTTTCTGAAGTCAAGGAAGGGCGGGAATAAAAAGCGGAGCATATATGGTAATATGTGAGCATTTTTATTTTCGCGCCTACGCAAGAGGTCAGGAAAAAGAACAATTTTTAGAGGTAGACTAAGGGGCCGGGCATGCTGCAGCTTAATAATATGCTCAAGAACTGGCGCACCGTATCGATATCAACGGGCCTTTCCTGGCTTATGAAGCTCCTTATGATAGGGCTCATACCGTATGACCTCTATACGGGACAGTACCTTTTTACGGTCGCCACCGTCACCGCGGTCGGCCTCTCTCTCGTGCCGAGCATAGTCCAGAGGAACTACAGCATTACTCTCCCCTTCGAGCTCGACCTCCTTATAACGCTATCCCTGTTCCTCCATATATTCATGGGAGAGGGACTCGACTTCTACCAGAAAATAGTTATCTGGGACAAGATACTCCATGTATACGGCGGCTCTGTCGTGGCGCTCCTTGCCTTCATAACCGTATATACGCTCCATTACACAAGGAAGCTCAGGCTCTCGATACCGCTGATAGGCCTTTTTACGGTCATATTCGCCCTTGCCGTGGGCGGGCTGTGGGAGATAGGCGAGTTCACGGTCGATACGCTCTTCAATAAGCACACGCAGGACGGCCTCAACGACACCATGTGGGACATGATAGACGACCTCGCTGGAGGCGTGATAGTGGCTATACTGGGCATGGTCTATGTGAAGGCTACGAGGCCCGAGACGAGGAAGCGCCTCACGAAGCCCCTGGGGGAGGTCTTCGGCATCGGCAAGCGCATAGACCGGATAAAGAAGCGCCTGAAGAGGCGCAGGAAGAACAGGGGAAGGGGAGAGCAGGGGGATAAATCGCAATGAGCTGCCGCGCGGCAAGGCGGGGACAGCCGACAGGCGCGGAAAAAAACCGAAGCTGTCATTCTGAGGAGCCGAAGGCGGCGAAGAATCCCGCAACTGTTGCTTCCACTTGGGATTATTAATTTCAGGGTTCAGGTTGCAAACCTGAACCCGCGGTAGTAAATTATTTTTTTGAGCTTTTTCTCTTTTTAAAACACTCGCCTCTATCGATAAATCCCGCGCCTCTTGACACCGGAGTAAGCCTATACTAAGCTTGAGTTCAAGTCGAACAGGCTTAAAAAAACGATCGCATGGAGGCAGTATGGATACATATTACAACCCGGAAGACCTTTCCAAGTTCTCTTCCATCAGCGAAGGGGCGCCGGACCTGTGGAAGAAGTTCAGCGAATGGTACGGCGCGGTATTCGCCGAGGGCGCGCTTACGGAGAGGGAAAAATCCCTCATCGCCCTGGCCGTCGCCCACGCCGTGCAGTGCCCCTACTGCATAGACGCCTATACCCAGGCGTGCTTTGAGAAGGGCTCGAACAGGGAGCAGATGACCGAGGCGGTCCACGTGGCTTCGGCTATAAAGGGCGGCGCCGCGCTTATACACGGGGTCCAGATGAGGAACGCGGCTGAAAAGATAGGGATGTAAGGATGGACGTTCATAAGGACAACGCCGCGGCCGCCGAAGCGGCCAACCCCTTTGAAGCCTCTCTTGCAGGGTCAAGGCTCTTCCCGCTCATGTCCTCATGCATCTCGACGCTCCAGGTGAACATGGGCAGGGTCTGCAACCAGTCCTGCCGCCACTGCCATGTTGAGGCAGGGCCGGGCAGGACAGAGGTGATCTCGCGCCTCACGCTTGACGCCTGCCTCCGCATATTGAAGGACAGGCGCTATCCTATCGTGGACATCACGGGCGGGGCGCCGGAGATGAGCCCGCATTACCGCTGGTTCGTCCAGGAATGCAGGAGAGTTAAATGCCATGTAAAGACCCGGACGAACCTGACCATACTCCTTGAAGAGGGCTACAAAGACCTGCCCGGCTTTTTCGCCGCGAACCGGGTCGAGGTGATAGCGTCGCTGCCGTATTATCTTGAGAACGAGACGGACAGGCAAAGGGGGCAAGGGGTGTTCGAGGCGTCGATCGAGGCCCTGAAGGCCCTGAACGCCCGCGGCTACGGCATGGAAGACGGCCTTGCCTTGAACCTCGTCTATAACCCCTGCGGCGCGTTCCTGCCGCCATCCCAGAGGTCTATTACGGAGGACTTCAGAAGGGAGCTTATGAAGAGGCACGGGATAAGGTTTACGAATCTTTTCACCATCACGAACATGCCCATAGGGAGGTTTTTGAAGTTCCTGAAAGACTCCGGGAACCTCAACCGCTACATGGACAGGCTCAAGACCTCGTATAACCCGGCGGCGGCGGCGAACGTCATGTGCAGGCAGACGCTTTCGGTGGGCTGGGACGGCTCGCTCTTTGACTGCGACTTCAACCAGATGCTCGGGCTTAAATGCGACCACGGGGCGCCCGACCATATAAGCGGTTTCAAAGGCCCGGAGCTCGAATCGAGGAGGATAGTAACGGGCGTCCACTGCTACGGGTGCACGGCCGGGGCAGGGTCGAGCTGTACAGGGGCTGTCGCGGACTGAGGGCCTTCATATCTCCATTTGAGCCTAAAAGTTTGCTGAAAAAACCCGGAATTTATTGAAATTTTTTCAGGCTGCTAAAAAAGTAAAGGCGGCGGAAGTTATCCGCCGCCTTTACTTTTGCCCTGCGGGCCATTTTCAGCCGGTCCTATAAGAGAAGAGCATTCAGAGGAAACCTTTCGGCTCCCCTTTGCATCCCCTTTTATAAAACCGGTTACCAAGGCCCGCAGAGGCAGTCTTCAAAGCAGTCTGCTGAAAAAGTCCATCTGCTTTTTAGGTTAGAGCTGATACGCCTCTTCGACGTGGAAGAAGTTATCGACCTCTTCCTCGAGGACCGAGGCGATGTCCGAGACCGAGACCAGTCCGAGCAGCCTTCCGTTCTCCCCGGTAATCGGGAGCCTTCTTATCTTTTTTCTCGCCATCAGCTTTGAAGCGTCGAATACGTCGGTCTCCGGGGTGGCTGTCACGATGTTCGACTGCATTATCTGGTCTACCCTCGTATCGTCCGGGCTCTTGCCGTTGGCGAGCCAGATCACGAGGTCCCTGTCCGTGATGCACCCCTTGATGGCGTCGCTGCCGGTTATCACCAGGTAACCTATCCTGTAGTCCTTCATCTTCTTGGCGGCCTCCCTGATAGTCGCGTCAGGAGAAATCGTTACTACCTTCTTTTGCATTATGTCTTTCAGGAACATTTCCATTCACCCCCTTTTCTGTACTTGGTACGGGGAGATCTTTTTTCAATGCCTATGATTTAACTGTAGCCCAAAAAGACCTGTTGTCAAGGGAAGCGGGACGGAGGCGGAGGAGGATGATTTACTGGAGGGGCTGGCCCCAGAATATCTTCAGCTTCTGTTTGTAGTGGAGGCTCGTCCTGTCCGTCGGGTCGACGACCAGGGCGCTCTTGAAATATTGGGAGGCCATGGGGTAGTTGCTGTCGGCGAAGTAGGCCCTGCCTATGAGGTTCCACTTGCCGCCAGCGAACTTTACATCCATTATCCTTTTCACCTCTTCCGCGTCAAGGGCAGGGTCCAGGTCGAGGTACGGCGCTACCGGCTCCCTGTATTTAAGGAGCTCGGCGATGTTCGGCGAGACGGTGTTCACGTTGAGGCTCCGGGGGCCCGTGAACTCCACTATGGGCATATCGTCCGACATCACCGGCGCGTCCCCCGCGTACTCCCTGACCATATCCTCGTTCATGAGGAACGTGTTCAGGAACTCGTAGGGGGCCTCGAGGTCGATGGGCGTAAGGAGCGCCCTTATGTTCTCCAGCCCGATCCTCTGCCTGAGCCTCGCGAAGTCTATGCGGGCCGCATCAGGCGAGCCTATCATGAAGATATCGGTATTGGCTATCCAGACGGTCGTATGCGGGAATACCGACTGGAAGGTCCTGACCATGGTCTTGACGTCCGAGATCGAAAGGTTATACAGCGGTATCCACTGCGATATTATGCCGCCTTCCTTCAGGTGCGCCTTCGCCAGCTCGTAGTACTCCTTCGTGTAGAGGTTCACGACCCCGGCAAGGGCCGGGTGCATCGGCTCTTCGGTTATGACGTCGAACTTCCTCGGCGTGGTCTCCAAAAAGCTCCTGCCGTCGTCTATGTTCACGCGCGACCTCGGGTTGTGGAGCACGTCCATGTTCTCTTTTGTGAACTGCGGGGCGCCCTCTATGACGGTCCTGGCTATCTCGACGTTATCGACCCTGTTCACCGTGAACTGGCTCAGGGTGCCGAACGTGGTGCCGGAGCCGAAGCATATCACCAGCACGTCCTTCGGGTCGGGGTGGAGGACCATAGGCAGCACGCCCTGGAACCTGTTTATCTGCAGCCCCTCGTAGAACGCGGCCGTGGCCCTGTTGCCGTTGATCCATATCCTTTTATTGGAGGTATTCAGGTTGCTGCCCGGCTTCTCGGCTATCATCACAGTGGCCGCGGCCCCTTCCCTGTAGAAGACTATCTCCTCGCCGAAGGAAAGGAGGCTCTTATGGAGCGTAAGGCTCATGTCCGCGGGGAGGAAGAACAAAAGCGCCAGCCCGAAGGCCACCGGGGCCGCGGTGAAGGCGTACCTGAGCCTGCCGCCGAACGGGTTGAAGGCCAGTAGCGCCGCCCCGGTGACGATGTTAGAGAACCCGAGCAGCACAATCGCCTTCTGCACCCCGAAAAGGGGTATGAGGATAAACCCCCCGGCGAAAGAGCCGAGGATGCCGCCGACGGTATTTATCGAATAGATGTTCCCGATCCTCCTGCCGGCGTCGTCCTTCCTCCTCGCGTAGAGCCTGCACGCGAACGGGAACGAGCCGCCGAAAAGGAAGGTCGGGACGATGAGCGTAAGGAAGGGTATGAAGAAGTTCAAGTATATGAACTCGCCCCAGCTCCTGGTCACGCCGAGGGTATGGTAGAACCCGAAGGAGGGTATCCTGTCATACAGGATTATAAGCCCTATCGAGCTCAACCCGATGAGGGCCATGATAGCGGCAAACGTATTGACGAGCCTCCCGGAGCGCATCCGGTCGGGCAGGCGGGAGAAAAGGAAGCTCCCGGCGGCAATGCCCGTAAGGAAGACCGCAAGGACGGTGGCGAAGGCGTATATGGTGCCGGTAAGGATGAACCCCAACACCCTTGTCCACATTATCTCGTATGCGAGCCCCGTGAACCCGAGGACCCAGAATGACAGGAGGAGAAGCCCGGTGAAGCGGCGCGGCAGGGCGTCTTCGGCAATAGAGGGAGCAATCGCCGCCTCTTTTTCCGGGCCGGCCTTGAGGTTCGACCTGCCGAGCAGGATAGCCGAGGCCCCTATGAAGATGTTGAGCGCGCCCGCGGAGTAGATTATCGCCTTTATGCCGAAGTTGGGTATCAGGAAAAAGGCCGTAAGCACGGCTCCGGCCACGGCCCCGACCGTATTGATCCCGTAAAGCCCGCCTATGTCCCTGGCGATGGTCGAGCTGGAGCGGGCGATGGACTTGCTCAGGATCGGGAGCGTAGCCCCCATAAGGAGGGTCGGTATGAAAAGGAGTATGGCGGAGAGGGCGAACTTAAGGAGCGTCAGGCCGAAGAGCCCGAGGCCCGACGCCCGCGCGATATGGACGTAGACCGAGTTATTTACCCCGAGGAGCGGCATGAAGGCCAGGGCGTACAGGCCTATGAGCGCCTCCGCGGCCCCGTACCATTTGAACCCGTCCGGGTGCTTATCGACCCACCTCCCGCCGAGGAAGCTCCCGAGGGCGAGCCCGCCGAAAAAGCAGGTAAGCACGGTGCTGACCGCGAGCACGGTCACCCCGAAGGTGAGCGTTAGGAGCTTTGTCCAGACTACCTGATAGATGAGCCCGGCCATGCCGGATAGGAAAAAAAGCGCGAAAATGGCTGTTCTTAACATCATGGGAGAGGCCTGGACCGGAGCTCCTTTTTAAAAAAACGCAAAACAGCTTATCATATATACGTGGAGATTAAAAGTTTATTCTCTTTATACGAAGCCTTTTTGCGCGTCGCCGCGCGAGGCCCGTTAGAATAGCGTTCCAGCCTTGACCCGCCGCTTCAGCGGCGGGTCAAGGCTGGCATACCCATTCAAAAAAAAAGGAGGCTTATAGCCTCCTGATACGGTGTAAGGGTCCGTGCGGGTTTTTTTCTTTTTTTAGAGGAACAGGCCTCCAACGAGCATTATGACCGTAAGCGCTACGGCGAACGCGATATAGAACTCGTCAAGACGCTTTATCTCCTCGTCCTCCCAGTTCAGAAGATGCTCAGGATAAAACTCGGTATACATACATCTCACCTCCTGTCGGAAACCTAAGTTATTGTTTATCCTTTCTTTCTACCTTCATTATATCACAAAAAACAGGGGTTTTTCGGGGGCGGGAAGCCGAGCAAAATTGACTGCTTACGGACATGGAATATACTTATAAGGCTACCTCTAAAAATTGTTCTTTTTCCTGATCTCTGTGTCAGGGCGAAAATAAAAATGCTCACATATTATCATATATGCTCCGCTTTTTATTTCCGCCCTTCCTTGACCTCAGAAAAAATACCTAATTTTTAGAGGCACCCATAAATAGCCGCTTTCAACGAGGCCCCCCATGCGGATACCCTTCAGAATACTCATGTTATACATCGCGTTTCTGTCCTTAGGATGGGGATGCGCCATAACTATTGAAAAGGCCTCCGTAAGGAAGGGTGATTTAAAAGGCACGGAATTAAAAGGCGATTACGCTAAAGGGGAAAGCCCATCAGGCGTCAACCTTGCGCCCGTTCTTGCACCCGTTATCGGCCAGCCGATAAAGCCGCTCTGGGGCGGCCCGGCGAAGGCGGGAAAAGGCCGTTACGGCCAGGCCTATAAGCCCGAAGTCAAGGACAAGGAGCCCGGCAGGGGCGGGAAAGATAAGGCTGACAAGGCGGCAGAGGCCGTGGAGGAGCGGTACATACCGGCCCTCCTTTTAAAAGGGCTCAAGACGGGCGTGCACCTCTACTCATGGCTGCCCGGCGGAGGCTGAGCCTCAAGCTGCCTTCCTGACGACCACGGTCGTGGAGATGGCGAGGTACTTGCGCATCGGAGAGAGGAGGTCCTCGAGCTTCCAGATGTACTTGCCCATTGCCCTCGGGAAGAGGCACTTGTAGGAGACCCCGCCGCAAAGCAGGTGCGTTACGCACGTATGCGGGGTGACCCTTGCTATCTTGAACTCAGGGTAGTCCTTCTCGAATATCTCGTTGTCCCTTACGAATATGTGGTAGGGCATAATCTGGTTCGATACCTGGCCGGGCGGGATCTCCCATGTCCTCGGGGTGTCGAGCACGGGCTCGTGGTTAAGGTTCTTGTACACGAACCTGCCAAGCGGGCTGAAGAACGGCTCTATCATCGCCAGCACGCCGTCTTTCTTCAGGACCCGAGCCGCGTCATTGAAAAAGAGCCTCGGCCTGGGTATGTGGTGGAAGGTGTTTATCATCACGATGCCGTCGAGGCTGTCGGCCTCGAAAGGGAACTCCTGCGCGTCCGCCACGACCTTTATGAACCTGTTTTTCGCGGAGTTGGTGGTTATTATGCGGCTGTCGTAATCGCTTAAGTTGTACGCCCCCGCGCCGACCTCGACGATCTTCTTCCCCGAGATGTTTCCAAAGTCCTTCAGCAGCTCATCGAAATAGAAACGGTAGAGCTCTTTGAGGAACGGCTTTTTCTCGAATACCTCCCTGTGGGCGAGGTAGGCGTCAGGGGTGTCGAGCGCCTGCACCTTCCTGTCCTCTATGGCCAGCTTCTTCAACCTGCTTAATATCTGCATCGTATCAGGCCCCCTGTATCATTGGATTGGCGTTAACGCGGGTTCTTTGCGGGTAAGAGCGTTTCGCGGGGCTTTCCTTTTTGAGATTTTCCATCAAAAAAAACACGGCAATTTTCAGTCACGGACAATATATGAAATCCGAGATTAAGGTTTGATTAGAAAAAAGCCGGTTTTTTCAGGATTTTTGAAAATGCGCCGCGAGCGCATGGGACAGGCGATAGAATAATTGACTCGGCTTTTGCGGCAATTTTCCACGGAACCTACAAACCTTTTTTGTTATAATTTTATTGAGAGGTTTTTTATGAGCGCCAATGGATTTATAAGGGACGAACCCCTGGACGAACTCCATAAAAAGGTCTTTGAGCTCGATGGGACGATAAAGGACTGCGAGGGCCTTATAGCCGCCCTCGAAAGAACAAGGGCCGTATCCGAAAGCTTCGTCAGGACCGAGGGGAGCCGGCTCACGCTTGAGGCCATCTTCAGGTATGTCCCTGAATTCATAATCATAGGCGAGGCCCCGGACGTCAGGATAAGCATGGTAAGCAATTACGGTCTCGAAATAATTAACGGCAAAACCGAAGAGTTATTGGGCCACACCCTTGAGGATATCTACGGGTTATGGATGGTATACGACCTCGACGGCGCGAAGACCGGGCTTGAGGACCTCCCGATCTACCGGACTATAAAAAAGGGAGAGGTGATCCTCAACCAGGAGTTCATCATAAAGAAGTTCGACGGGACGGAACTCGCGGTCCTCTGCAACGCCGGGCCTATCCTGGACAAGGATAGGAGGATCAAGGGTGGAGTCTCCATCTGGCGGGATTTCACCTCGCGCAAAAAATATGAGGAAGAGCTGAAAAGGATAAATACGGAGCTTCAAAGGTCCCTGACGGAAAAAAGGGTCCTTGAGGGTCTGATGCATATCTGCTCGGATTGCAAGAGGGTCATGGACGATAAGGGCAACTGGGTCAGCATGGAAGAATATGTCAAGGAGCGCTCAGACGCGCTTTTTTCCTTTACCCTGTGCACTGAATGCATAAAGAAAACCGTCGAAGAAGAGGGCTGACCGTATTGAACACACACAGCGAGCGCATTCCCCGCTGCTTGCAGCGGGGTTTAGCGAGCGAATGGTAATCGAAACTTCCTTATGTGTCGAAGATTCCCCGCAGCTTGCTGCGGGGAGATTCAAGGGGATTTTGGCGGAGGGCTATATCAAGCCGTGGAACCGGTATTTTTTCAAAAATTTTTGCATTTCAACGTCCTTCCTTGAAAATAACTTGCCGTTCATCCCTGACCATCCGTCCGTCCTGGTCCGGCGCCCCGACCTTGCCGGGAAAGCAGGGCCGCAAGTTGCTCTTGACTTCTGGGTGCCTTAAATGGTGTATTTATATATGGGGTTTTTCCTGAATGCACGGTTTTTGCAAGCAAGATGGTTCTTGCAAGGAAGTGGATGACAGACTTGGAGGTCTCACCGGCCGCCTTGCGCCGATAGACTCTTGTAATACTCGGCCGGGTATATATACCCGTTCTGAAAATAAAAAAAATTGAAAGGATAAAATGAAATTCGATATCTTGGACCTTAACCCGGACATCTTAAAGGGGGTAAAAGACGCCGGGTTCGAGCATTGCACCCCGATACAGGAGCAGGCCCTTCCTGAGTGCCTCGCGGGCAAAGACGTGATAGCCCAGTCTCAGACAGGGTCGGGCAAGACCGCCGTCTTCCTCCTATCCATATTCAGCAGGGTACTTGCCGCCGGGCCGGACCCCACGGGCAGGCCGCGCGCCCTCGTAATGGTCCCTACCAGGGAACTCGCCACCCAGGTCATAGACGACGCCACGAAGTTAGGCGTGCACATCCCTTTCAGGTCCGTGGCCGTGTACGGCGGGGTCGAGTACGATAAGCAGATAAACGCCCTCAAAAAAGGCGTGGACCTCGTCGTCGCCACGCCGGGCCGCATGATAGACCTTCACAAATCAAAGACTCTTTCCCTCGACAACATAGAGATATTCGTCATCGACGAGGCCGACCGGATGTTCGACATGGGGTTCGCCCCGGACATAATGTACATAGCGGGACGCCTGCCGAAGAAAAAACCGAGGCAGACCATGCTCTTCTCGGCGACCATAGACAGCAACGTCAGGAGGCTCGCGTCCCGGTACATGAGCCCCGACCCGGTGATTATCGAGATAGAGCCCGAGCAGATTACCGTAAATTCCATAGACCAGAAGGTGATATACGTCTCGAACGAGGAGAAGCTCCCGGTGCTGATGGCGCTCCTTAAAAGGGCCGAGGTGGAGCGGTCGATCATATTCACGAACATGAAGCGGACGGCGGAGATGCTCGGGTGGAAGCTCGCCGCAAACGGTTTCCCGGCGAAGGTCCTGACCGGGGACCTGAGCCAGGAACGCCGCCAGAAGGTCATCGAAGGCATGAAGTCCGGGAAGATAAAGATCCTGGTGGCGACTGACGTGGCCGCCCGGGGTCTCCACATAGAGGACATCTCGCACGTCATCAATTACGACCTGCCCGACGACGCGGCGAACTACGTCCACCGTATCGGCAGGACCGCAAGGGCCGGAAAGAGCGGAAAGGCCTACAGCCTCGCCTGCGAGGACCACGTCCTGAACCTCCCCGAGATAGAAAAGTACATAGAGCGCAAGATAGAGAGCGAATGGATAGAGGACTCGGAGATGGTAAAAGACACGGCCCCGCGGTTTAACGAGAGGCCGGGGAGGGAAAAGCCCTTCGAGAGAAGGGACAAGAAGCACGAGGGGCAGCGCGGCGGCAGACGTCCGGGGGAAAGGAAGGGCCGTGAAGGCCGTCCTCATCACCACGCGGAGAAAAAGACTGATGCGCCGGTGCAGCCTGCGCCCGGAATCGACCGCCCCCGTCCGCAACACGAAAAAAGGGCCGACGCCGCCGGGGGAAAGGGAGCTCCTGCCGGACAAAAGCCGCCTGCGCAGGAAAGGCCGGCCGGGCAGGAAAGAGGCCAGGAGGGCTTTAGACCCGGCCGCCCCCAGAGGCGCGGCCAGAGGCCCGATAAGAAGCGCCGCTTCCCCGAAGCAAGAAAAGAGACGGGGCCGGGCCAGAGACCGCAGACCCGCCAGCAATCGGAAAAGCCCGTCCAGTTTTTTAATGATAGGCCCGCTGAAAAGCACGCGCCCGCCGCGATCAAGCCTGAGGCAAAGCCGCAGCATCATGCCGTTGAGCGCAACGAGGCAGGCCCAAAAGAGAAGTCCGGGATATTAAAACGGTTTTTAAAGTTCCTGAAAAAGTCGAGATGAAGCGGCGCATGACTCAACAGGTTGCTGAAAAACCCGGAATTTGTTGAACACGCATAGCGAGCGCATTCCCCGCAGCATGCTGCGGGGAGATTCAATGGGTATGACAGCTTTGGACCCGGTAGCTAAGGCGTCGGGATTGCGGCTGGCATACCCGTTCAACTCCTATCGGATTTTTTTTGTTTCTTGTTTTTATCAATGACTTGATTTAAAATTGGAGCTATAAACCTCATATCCTCCGACGCGCTTTCCTGGTTTTTCTTTTATGCAACAAAACTGCCAGTTAGACAGGCCGCGGACGCCCGGCATTCGCGCTTCCGCGAGTCTGCGCGCCGAATGCGGTTATCGAGCGATACGGACAAAGACTTTCGAGGAATGCGTTTTACCGCGGCCGACCTTTTTTAGTAAGAGACGCGGAGCGGGCAAAATTGAATGACGTAAGGCAATTGTTGCTGTACCAATCAATGAAACTTTGCCGGTGGCTGATCAACTTGACTGGCTTTTTACCCGGAGCGTGCGTCCGGAAAATGAAGGAGGAAATTGAAGATAGTCCTTATTGAACCGGCTCCTGACGGCGTCCATGTGTTTACGGACATATGCATGCCCCGTGGTGTTCTTATTTTGGGCTCTATCCTTAAATCAGCCGGCTACGAAGTGGAGATTTACTGTGAGGCGCTGGGCCCGTTCGATCTGCGAGAGGCGGTAAAATCCGCCGACATCGTCGGCATATCCGTTATAACGCCCACGGCGAAAAAAGGGTATGAAGTAGCCAAAACCTGCCGGGGTTACGGTAAAAAAGTCGTCATGGGGGGGCCTCATGTGACGGCCCTGCCGGATGAGGCCATGAAGTACGCCGATTTTGTTCTATGCGGCGAGGCGGATAAAAGCATAATCCCCTTCATGAAGGCGTTTGAAAAAGGGGAGGGGTTTGAGAGTGTCCCGGGACTGTCCTTTTTGAAGGATGGCCGGGCCGTTCATAACGGAAGGACCTCTTTTGTAATGGACCTCGATAGCCTGCCGGATATCGATTTTTCTCTTATCAAAGGCAATACAAAGAAAATTTCCGTAACGCCTATCATGACGAGCAGGGGGTGCCCTTATAATTGCACCTTTTGTTCCGTTACCGGCATGTTCGGACACAAATACCGGTTTACCTGTCAGGAAAGGACTTTAAAATTCCTCCGGGACCACAGGGCGCTTATAGAAAAAGGCGGGATTAAGGACGGTCTGGACTGGGTCTTTTTTTACGATGACAATTTTACCGCCGACAAGAAAAGAGTGAAGGCCCTGTGCAGGGAAATGATAGACACGGGGCTGACGCCTACGTGGGCCGGTCAATTCCATATCGACATAGCAAAAGACCCCGAGCTTCTCGGCTTGATGAAAAAGGCCAATTGTTTTATCGGGTGCATAGGCCTGGAGTCGATCAACCCCCGTTCCCTTGAGCTTTACAACAAGAAGCAGTCCGTGGAGGATATCGAGAAGGGGATAAAGGAGATCCATAAGAACGGGATAAAAATACACGGGATGTTCGTGCTCGGCTCGGACCAGGACACGGTGGATACGATCGAAGAGACTTGGAGGTTCGCCAGGAAAAATAAGATCGAATCAGTCCAGTTCTTGATCCTTACTCCGCTCCCGGGGACCAAGACTTATAACGACCTTGAGAAGGAGGGGAGGATAAGAAACAGGGATTGGAGCCTGTATGACGCCCATCACGTTGTTTTTGAGCCTAAAATGATAAGCAGGTACGAGCTTCAGTACCACACGATAAGGGCCATGAAGAAGTTTTATTCGCCCCTCTATACCGTGGCTGATTTTATTTCCTCGTTGCTCTCGAAACCGCTTAGAGATAACCTTCAAGTCGCGGTATGGAGGTTGCGCGCGTTTAAGATCATAAGAAGTTTCGTGAGAGACAATAAGGATTTTACCGAATCCCTCAGGGGCTGAGGCTGAACGGGCGCCGGGGGATACCATACGAGATTTTGAGGGCAATAAAGCCCGTTTTGCCTCAGGTTTATGCAGTTTTTTTTGGCAGTCTTAAAAACCTCTGGAGTCTAAAGACTGCCGATTCTGATTCAATTTTAGGGAATCTCTGATTAATTCGCTACTGTATGTCATTCTGAGCGCAGCGAAGAATCCCGGCCAGGGTAAAGTCAAATTTATCACGAGATTCTTCGTCGCCTTCGGCTCCTCAGAATGACAGAGCATAATTAATCAGAGCTTC
>JACRCL010000024.1 GCA_016219015.1 Deltaproteobacteria bacterium | reverse complement strand
ACAGATACACAGCCAACGATTGGAGGTTGTGGAACCGGCTCCCGAAAGGGGGCTTTGAAAGGCTTGAGCCGTATGAGGGGAAACTCTCACGTACGGTTCTTAGGGGAGGAAGCGGCAGCAATGCTGCTCCCTTACCCGACCTTACTATCGACTTTATGCTCTTGAACCCGTACTTCCAGGGCACTATTAGCCTTATGGGCGCGCCGTGCTGCTTCGGCAGCTCGTGGCCGTATATGCCGGTGACGAGCATCGTAAGCTCGTTCGTCGCCTCGGCCATCGATAGCCCCTCCTCGTAAGGCCACGGGAGCCAGAACTTGAACCTCTGCTGGGGGGCCCAGCCCTTGTTGTAGAAGGTCTGCATCCTGACGAACTTCGCGGAAGAAAGCGGCCGGGCCTTCTTGATGAACTCCCTCATCGGGAACCCGGTCCACGGCACCGCCATCGCCCACGCCTCCACGCACCGGAGCCTGTAAAGCCTTTCTTCCAATGGCATAGTTTTTATAAGATCATCTATCTCGTACACGCCCGGTTTTTCCACGAGCCCGGCGACCTCCACTGTCCACGGCCGCGTCTCGAACTTGTCGATATGCTTCCAGACGCTTTTACCGGACGAGAACTCGTAGAAGTTATTGTACCGCGCCGCGATCATCTCCCTTGTAAGGGGCCTGTCGAGCGTAAAGGCGGGGTTTCTCTTTGCCGGGTACAGGTAAGATGTCGGGGTCTTGGGGACCTTGATTATATCTTCCTCCTTCTTGCCGAAGAGGTCGAGCACACTGCCGAACCCCGAAAACGCCACCCCCGCGCCTATCCCGTAGTATCCCATCTCCCTGAGGAACTGCCTCCTGTTCAGGTAGACGTCCTCAGGGGTAGCCTGATTTTCCGGTATCTCCCACGGCCTTTTTTTCTTTATGAGCATACTCTTATTATATCAGCTAATTTTGCGCCTGTTGCAAGATGGCGGATACAGGATAGAATCTAAATGGCAGCCTGAAGAGTTTTGCAAACACGGGAGAAACATGAAGAAGGTATTTTACCTGTTTACGCTTTTCCTTTTTTTCATGGCCATGTCAGCCTCCGGCAAAGGGGCTGGTTTGACTGAAGTAAGGCTCAAGGTCCCGGAGAGGTTCAAGACAGGCGTCTTCAGCACGGAAAGGGCGCTCATGGCGCTGCCCGGCATGAAGGTATCGGTATTCGCCGCGGGCCTCGAGGGGCCGCGGCACATGGCAGTCGGCCCGGACGGGACTCTGTATGTGAGCCTGCCTTCAGAGGGCACGGTCGTGGCGCTGCCCGATAGAAATCGGGACGGAGAGGCCGACGAGGCCGTCGTATTCGCCTCGAAGCTGAACAGGCCGCACGGGCTGGCCTTCCGCGGGACCGAGCTTATAGTGGCCGAGGTAGACAAAGTCATCTCGCTCAAGGATACAAACAACGACCTCAAGTCCGATTCAAGGGAGACCCTCACAAAAGACATACCCGGCAGCGGCGGCCACTGGACGAAGTCCGTTGCCGTGAGCCCTGATAAGACGGTCTACATATCGGCGGGGTCGAGCTGCAACGCATGCGTGGAGGAGGATAAAAGGCGGGCCGCGATACTCAAATTGACCAATAAAGGCGTGGAGGTCTTCGCCAGGGGGCTCCGTAACAGCGTAGGCCTGACATTCGACCCTTTGACCGGCGGGCTTTGGGCAGCGGACAACGGCAGGGATATGCTCGGGGACGATATCCCGCCCGAGGAGCTCAACAGGATAGTGGAGGGCGGAGATTACGGCTGGCCTTACTGTTATGGGGACAAGGTCCCAGACCCGGAGCTTGGCTCAAAGAAAAGGTGCGGGGGTACGATAGCGCCGGAGGTAGAGATGCAGGCGCACTCGGCCCCACTCGGGATAGCCTTCGGGTACGGGCTTAAATTCCCGGACGAATACAGGGACGTCCTCTACATAGCCTTCCACGGCTCATGGAACAGGTCTGTCCCTACAGGGTACAAGCTCGTCGCTGTCCCGTTCAGTAACGGCAGGCCTTCAGGGAAGCCCTTTGACGTGGTGACCGGATGGCTTCTTAAGGACGGGACTGCCTGGGGCAGGCCGGTAGAGCCTGTTGTTGGAAAGGACGGCGCGCTATATCTGACCGACGATAAGGCGGGGGCGATATACAGGATAGCTTATGAGTAAAAAGTTCCAAAGTCGTCATTCTGAGGAGCGAAGCGACGAAGAATCCCGTAACTTATTGATTCCATCGGCTCCGATATTCTTCCCCTTCGCTTCGCTCAGGGCTTCGGCTCACACGCTCAGAATGACAGGGAACAAAAGCTGATACCCCCTTCTTTACCCGCCCCACTTGAAAAACAACACGCTTAGGGGAGGCAGGGTCAGGTTCAGGGAGAAGTGCCGCTTGTGCGCCGGGGCCTCGTCCGCGTTCATACCGCCCATGTTCCCCTTGCCGCCGCCGCCGTATTCGGCCGCGTCGCTGTTCAAGACCTCTTTCCAGTACCCGCCCTCAGGCACGCCGACCCTGTAGTCAGTCCTGTAGACCGGCGTCAGGTTGCAGACGACGAGTATCAGCTCCTTCGTATCGGAACCTTTCCTTATGAAGCTTATGACGCTCTCCCCCCAGTCGTGGAAGTCTATCCACTCGAACCCCTCGGCCTCGAAGTCGAGCTGGTGGAGGGCCCCCTCATTAGCATACAGGCGGTTCAGGTCCCTGACCCACTTCTGTACGCCGCTGTGGAAGCTGAACTGCAGGACGTGCCACTCGAGGCTCTCCTCGTGGACCCACTCCCTTACCTGCCCGAACTCCCCGCCCATGAACAGGAGTTTTTTTCCGGGGTGCCCGAACATATACCCGTAAAGGAGCCGGAGGTTGGCGAACTTCTGCCACTCGTCGCCCGGCATCTTCCCGAGGATAGACCCTTTCCCGTGCACAACCTCGTCGTGGGAAAGCGGGAGCAGGAAGTTCTCCGTAAAGGCGTACCAGATGCTGAACGTAAGCTGGTTATGGTAGAACTTCCTGAATATCGGGTCCTTCGAGAAATATTTGAGGGTATCGTGCATCCAGCCCATGTTCCATTTCATGCTGAAGCCGAGCCCGCCGACATATGTCGGCTTCGACACCATGGGCCACGCCGTCGATTCCTCGGCGCACATGAGGATATCGGGGTAGTCGTGGTAGGCGGCCTCGTTAAGCTTCTTTATGAAGCTTATTGCCTCGAGGTTCTCCCTGCCGCCGTACTGGTTGGGGAGCCATTCCTTATCGTGCCTTGAGTAGTCGAGGTAGAGCATCGAGGCGACGGCGTCTACCCGCAGGCCGTCTATATGGTACTTGTCGAGCCAGAATAGCGCGCTGCTTATGAGGAACGATTTTACCTCGTTCCTCCCGTAGTTGAATATGAAGCTGTTCCAGTCCGGGTGGAAGCCCTTCCTCTCGTCCGCGTGCTCGAAAAGGTGCGTGCCGTCGAAGTACCCGAGCCCGTACTCGTCCGTGGGGAAGTGCGACGGGACCCAGTCGAGTATGATGCCGATGCCGTTACGGTGGAGGTGGTCCACCATGTACATGAAGTCCTGCGGCGTGCCGAACCTGCTCGTCGGCGCGAAGTACCCGACCGTCTGGTAGCCCCACGAGCCGTAGAACGGGTGCTCCATCACGGGCAGGAGCTCGACGTGTGTAAAGCCCATCTCCTTTGCGTATTCGGCGAGTTGGTGCGCCATCTCGCGGTAGGTGAGGAACCTGTTCCCCTCCTCCGGGACCCTCCTCCACGAGCCGAGGTGGACCTCGTAGATTGACACCGGGGCCTTGAGGGAGTTGCGCTTCGCCCTGTTCTCCATCCATTCCGAGTCCTGCCATTCATAGGCCAGGTCCCAGACTGCGGAGCCTGTCTTCGGGGGCACCTCCCATGAGAACGAGAACGGGTCGCCCTTCTGAGCCTTGTAGCCGTGGTACCTCGATGAGATATGGTATTTGTAGAGCGAGCCGCTTACAAGACCCGGGATAAACCCTTCCCAGATACCGGACCAGTCGTCCCGTACCTTCAGGTCATGGGACTCAGCGTTCCAGTTGTTGAAATCTCCCATCACGGCGACCCTCTCGGCGTTCGGCGCCCATACGGCGAACTGAATGCCCGTGACGCCGTTGACCTCCATGATATGCGCGCCGAGCTTGTCGTAGAGCCTGAAGTGGCTGCCCTCCTTGAAAAAGTATATGTCCTGGTCGGAAAGGCGGCTTATGCCGTGGATAACGCTATTGACCCTTTTGATGTGCATCCAGCTCCTTCTTTAAAGGTTTTTTAACCTGCGGGCATTCAAATATACCACAAAAACGGAAGATTTGCGCCTCGTATCTCGTACCTGCTGTTTCCAGGACACTTGGTTATTGAATTTTTTAGCCGATTTTATTAAGATTGTCAAATCGAAGCCCCGCCTTAGAAGATGCGGCTTCGGTTTTAAGGAGAGACCGTCCCCATAATGAAAAGAAACAGCCCCCCAAATAAAAACAAGAATAAAAAAGTAATCCTTATCTCAAATGACGACGGGATACGCTCCGAAGGCATAAAAGAGCTCGCAAAGGCCTTGAAGAGGGTAGGCGACGTATATATCGTAGCCCCTGACCGGGAGAGGAGCGCGGCGAGCCACTCCCTTACGCTCCACCGCCCGTTGAGGGTGGAGGAGGTCGGCCCCCGGATGTTCGCCGTGGACGGCACGCCGACCGACTGCGTCACCCTTGCCGTGAACGGCATCCTCCCCGTGAGGCCGGATATCGTCGTATCCGGGATAAACAAGGGCGGCAACCTCGGCGAGGACGTATCCTACTCCGGGACCGTGTCTGCCGCGATGGAGGGGACGCTCCTCGGCATCCCGTCGGTGGCGATATCGCTCGTCTCAAGGGAGAAGTTCGACTTCAGCCGTGCCGCGAACTTCGCCGCCAGGCTCGTCCGCCATATCTTCAGGATGGGCCTGCCAAAGGACACCCTTTTGAACGTGAATGTGCCTGCCGTGAAGGACATAAAGGGGTACAGGATAACGACGCAGGGCAAACGCTTCTTCAGCGACGTCGTGGTCGAGAAGGTCGACCCGAGGGGGAAGAAATACTACTGGATAGGCGGCGACATGGAGAGGTGGGAAGGCGGCAGGGACGCGGACTTCTACGCCGTAAGCAAGGGGTACATATCGATAACCCCCATACACCTCGATATGACGAATTACCTCTCCATGGATGAGCTGCAGCGCTGGAACATAAGATGACCATCAGGGCCGAAAGGGACATATACGAGAGGACGAGGCAGTTGATGATCGATACCCAGCTCATACCCCGAGGCATAACACAGAGCGAGGTCCTCCACGCCATGGCAACGGTGCCGAGGCACCTTTTCGTGGAAGAGGGGCTTTACGCGCAGGCGTATAACGACTACCCACTGCCCATAGGCGAGAAGCAGACGATATCGCAGCCCTACATGGTCGCCCTCATGACGGAATCGCTCGCGCTCACCGGGACCGAGAAGGTCCTCGAGATAGGCACGGGCTCCGGCTACCAGAGCGCGGTCCTTTCGATGGTCGCCGATAAGGTCTATTCCATGGAAAGGATACCGACGATTGCCGCTCGGGCACGGAAGCTCCTTGCCGCCCTCCACTGCTCGAACGTTATCGTAAGGGTGGGGGACGGTACATTCGGTTGGCCGGAGGACGCCCCTTTTGACGCGATAATAGCCGCCGCCTCCTCCCCGCAGGTGCCCGAGGCCTACATAGCCCAGTTGAAGGAGGGTGGCAGGCTCGTCATGCCCGTAGGGGCCGAGGACTCCCAGAAGCTCCTGAAGATAACAAAAAGACAGGGAAAGGCCGTGGTCGAGACCCTCGGCGAGTGCAGGTTCGTAAAGCTCATCGGGAGGTACGGCTGGCAGATGGAGAAGAGGGAGACAGGCTGCTGAAAAAGTCCATCTGCTTCGTTGTCTTCGTCTTGTCACAACGTAAGGAGTACGCCTCACTCCTCGTTCCCCTATTTCAATGGGGCCTCGCATCTGGAGCTTTTTGAGCAGCCTGATAAATTTCGGGTTTTCAGCAAGCTCGCCATCCGTTACGTATTTACTTTATCAAACCCTTTCGATAAAATATCCTCCCATAATGCTGAAGAGGTTTCCAGTAATCCTGCTCCTTATATTATTGTCCGGCTGTTTCGGGGGCAGGGGGGTCTACCATACGGTCGGCAAGGGGGAGACACTCTGGAGGATATCGAAGACATACGGGGTCGATATCCAGGAGGTAGCCGAGATAAATAATATCAAGGACCCTACAGAGATAGAGGCCGGGCGCCGCATATTCATCCCCGGCGCGTCAAGGGTAAGGAAGGTCGTCCCTTACAGCGGCACCCCCGGCGAAAAAGAAAAAGAGGACAAGATAGTCGTCGAGCGCGACCGCTTCTCCTGGCCGGTGAAGGGCGAGATAATCTCGCAGTTCGGCCCGAGGAGCGGGGCCCGCCATGACGGCATAGACATAAAGGCCGAGGAGGGCGCTCCCATAAAGGCGGCCGGGCCTGGCACGGTCGTCTACGCAAGCGCGGACATGAGGGGTTACGGGAATATCATCATCATAAAACATAAAGATGATTTTTATACAGTCTACGCGCACAACAAGGAAAACCTTGTAAAACCCGGTGATAACGTGGAGAAGGGGGCCACAATCGGCAGCGTCGGCGACTCCGGCAACGCAAAGGGGTGCCATCTGCACTTCGAGGTGAGGGAGGGCAAAAAAGTGAGGAACCCTCTTTTTTTCTTGCCATAGTCTCTTTTTTGTAGTAAAAACAAATAAAAATCCGCTATAGCAGCTTTGATATCTGCCTACCTTAGACACAAAAAGGGGCATATGAGAAAGCTGAACCAAGCCAGTGCCGATCCAATCTACTCCAATAGGTTCACCCGCGCAGAAGAGAAAGACCCCTGTCAGAACGCTTCAACTGATCCTTTAAAATTTTATTTCACCTCGATCAAGCGATACCCGCTCCTTACGGCCAAGGAAGAAAAAATCCTCGCGAAAAGGATAGCCCGCGGCGACAAGAGCGCGCGGCAGACGATGATAGAGTCGAACCTGAGGCTCGTCGTCAATATCGCCAAGAAGTACTCGAACCGCGGCTTCCCGCTCCAGGACCTGATAGAGGAGGGCAATATCGGGCTCATAAAATCTGCCGAGCGCTTCAAGGCCGCCAAGGGCTGCAAGTTCTCCACGTACGCGACTTACTGGATCAAGCAGTCGATAGAGCGCGCCATCGCAAACCAGGCGAACGTGGTCAGGCTGCCCATACACATCTCGGCGGACATATCGAAGGTGTCGAGGGCCTCGAGGGAGCTTATGATGGCCCTTAACCGCGAGCCTGACTTCAGGGAATTGGCCGAAAGGACCGGGTTGTCCGGCAGGTATGTCAAGAAGCTTGACATAATCAGCAAAAAAAGTTATTCACTCGAAGCGTCCATCCCGGACGGGAGCGACCAGTCGCTCCTCGACCGGCTTGAGGACAATTCCTGCCCCTCGCCGGTGGAGCTGATAGACCTGTCGAGGAGGTCGGATAAGATAAACAGCTGGCTCGCGCGCCTCGATGAGAACGAAAGGACGATAATCAGGTTCAGGTTCGGGATAGGGTGCAGGGCGCCGAAGACGCTGGAGGAGATAGGCAGGGACTTCGGGGTCACGAGGGAGAGGGTCAGGCAGATAGAGGTCAAGGCGCTCTATAAGCTCAAGAAGATACTCGAACACGATAATATAGCGTCCCTCGACGCGGTGTGATAATATACCTGTAGAAACGGCCTGTGGCAGTCCGTTTTCCGTCTTGAGGCTGGCTTAAGCGTAAGCGGCATGTTTGTCAGAACCAGGCTGAAAAGGCCTATGGCCTTTTCAGCCTTTAAATTGAATCGGCACAGGAGAATAGCATGATCGATGAATTGAAAAAGTCTATCAGGGACGTCCCGGACTTCCCTAAAAAGGGGATACTCTTCAAGGATATAACGACGCTTTGCAAGGAGCCCGCGCTCTTCCAGAGGATGGTGGACCTTCTCGGCCACAGGTACATCGGCAAAGGTATTGACCTCGTGGTGGGCATAGAGGCGCGCGGATTCGTCGTGGGCGCTGCGCTGGCGTACAAGCTCGGCGCCGGCGTCGTGCTCGTAAGGAAACCCGGCAAGCTGCCCCACAAGACCCACAAGGCGAGCTACACGCTCGAATACGGCAAGGACTCCCTCGAGATACACCAGGACGCGATAGAAAAGGGGCAGAACGTCGTCATAGCCGACGACCTGCTTGCAACGGGCGGCACGGCCGGGGCCGTGGCGAACCTCGTAAAGGATATGGGCGGCAATATCATAGAGTGCTCGTTCATAGTCGAGCTCGAGGACCTGAACGGCAGGGAAAAGCTCCGTCCGCACCCGGTATTTTCGCTTATCAAGTATTAATAGACTGCGTTGTCATTCTGAGGAGCCGAAGGCGACGAAGAATCTTGTAACCCGTTGATTCAACCCCGAGATTCTTCTCTTCGCTCAGAATGACAGACTAAAATAGTTTTTCAGCATCTTGTTTTTTAGGCAGGGCGGGGGCTTGCCCGCCCTGCTTTTTTATCGAAGGCTGCCTCTAAAAATCAGGAATTTTTTCTGAAGTCAAGGAAGGGTGAAAACCCGAATTCAACCTCGAAGTGCAACGAAGGGAGCAGCTACTTCGATTGGTTTTTTGAAGCCCAGGCATTTTCTGGGCCTGTTGTTGATTAGAGATTCGATTATTGCAATCTGTTTATCGGTTATCTTACTGAAGTCTGT
>JACRCL010000025.1 GCA_016219015.1 Deltaproteobacteria bacterium | reverse complement strand
CTACCTCTAAAAATTGTTCTTTTTCCTGATCTCTGTGTCAGGGCAAAAATAAAAATGCTCACATATTCCCATATATGCTGCGCTTTTTATTTCCGCCCTTCCTTGATCTCAGAAAAAATTCCTAATTTTTAGAGGCATCCTATGAAAAGGACGGACGGCGGTTAAAAAAATCATGGACCTCGAGATAGACATCGAATGCCGCGGGTGCGGCCTCCATTTCAGGGATAACTTCCGGGAGATGCCTCACGGCAGGGTATTGAAGTGCCCTTTCTGCTCTTCCACGGCCCTCGGGCTCAAGGGGCAGATGCTCAAAAAAAGGCATAGGGACCCGTGCGGCTTCGAGCTCTCGCCCGGAGAAAGGTTGTCGCTGGAGCGGAAGTCGAAGCTCTAAGACAAGTTAATAGGAGCATGAAAAGCCTCCGTCCTTGTACGGGGGCTTTTTTTGTTTCAGGGTCCAGGTCTGCGACCTGGACCCGCATCTAAATCCTTGACGAAACCAACATGTTAATATATCTTTGAATATTATGAAGAAACTGGCGGCTATAGTCCTTGCGGCAGGCAAGGGCACGAGGATGAAATCGAACCTCCCGAAGGTCCTTCACGGGGTGGCGGGCAGGCCCATGCTCTTCTACCCCCTGGACATTTTGAAGGGCCTCGGCGCCAGCAAGGTCGTCGCGGTGGTGGGCTTCGGCAGGGACGAGGTTAAGGCCGCGTTCCCTTCAAATGGTCTCACGTTCGCGGTCCAAAAAGACCAGCTCGGCACCGGCCACGCGGTAGCTATCGCCCTCAAGCACCTTAAAAATTTTAACGGCGACGTGCTGATACTCTCCGGCGACGTACCGCTTATAAGGAAAGAAACTGTCAACGGCCTTATAAAGCTGCGCGGCAGGAGGGGGCCGGTATTGTCCTTTATATCGACCGTCCTCGATAACCCCTCCGGGTACGGCAGGGTCGTAAGGGATAAGGACAATTCGGTTGTGCGCATAGTCGAGGACAGGGACTGCAGCCCCCTGCAGAAAAGGATCAGCGAGGTCAACTCCGGCATATACCTCGTCGATTCGTCTTTCCTCTACGCGAACATAAAAAGGCTCGGCAGGAAAAACGCGCAGGGCGAGTATTACCTGCCTGACCTCGTCCATCTTGCCGTAAGTCAAGGGCTCAAGGCCGCGGCGCTGACGCACATAGACCCGGACGAGGTCATGGGCATAAATAACAGGATCGAGCTCGCGAGGGCCGACAAATTCATGCGCCGGAGGATATCCGAGGCCCTGATGCTCAATGGCATTTCCATACTCGACCCTGACAATACCTACATAGACTACGGTGTGAAGGTCGGGCACGACACCGTCATATACCCCGGTGCGCGCCTGAGCGGCTCTACGGTGCTCGGCGAGAGGTGCGTCATAGAAGACGGCTCGATAATCGTCGATTCGTCCATCGGCGACGGCTCTATCGTCAGGGGCTATACCGTAATGGAATCGGCCAAAATCGGGAAAGGCGTATCTATCGGGCCTTTCGCGAGACTCAGGCCGGGCAGCCGCATAGAAGAAGGCGCGAGGGTCGGGAACTTCGTGGAGGTCAAGAATACCTCGATAGGCAAGGGCTCGAAGGCGAACCACCTTACTTACCTCGGCGATTCGGTCATAGGCCAGGGGGTCAATATCGGCGCGGGCACCATAACCTGCAACTACGACGGGGTAAAAAAACACCGGACCATCATCGAGGACGGGGCGTTTATCGGGAGCGACACCCAGCTCATCGCCCCTGTCAAGGTCGGCAGGAACGCATACGTCGGCTCAGGCACCACGGTCACGAAGGACGTCCCGCCCGGCTCGCTCGTCATAACGCGCGCGCCGGAGAAGGTCGTCAAGGGCTGGGCAAAGAGGAAGCTTAAAAAGGGATAAATATTCCATGTGCGGCATAGTCGG
Source organism: Deltaproteobacteria bacterium (assembly GCA_016219015.1). Classification (GTDB taxonomy): domain Bacteria; phylum Desulfobacterota; class GWC2-55-46; order GWC2-55-46; family GWC2-55-46; genus JACRCL01. The sequence goes on along the minus strand of JACRCL010000025.1, from coordinate 7,444 downwards.
ATACATAGGGCCCAGGGAATCCGCGGGCGTATTGCTCGACGGATTGAAGAGGCTCGAGTACAGGGGCTACGACTCTTCGGGCATAGCCGTATTGAAGGACGGCCGAGTGGAGCTTAGAAGGAGCGTCGGGAAGCTGGAGAGGCTCGCGCAGGAGGTCCTTAAAAAGCCGGTCGAGGGCAACTGTGGCATCGGCCACACCCGCTGGGCTACCCACGGAAGGCCCACGGAGCAGAACGCGCACCCGCACCTCGAAGGCGGGGTGGCCGTAGTCCATAACGGGATAATAGAGAACTACCTTTCGCTCAAAGAGGAGCTTTTGAAGGAGGGGGCCAGTTTCAAGTCCGAGACCGATACCGAAATCCTGAGCCACCTCATCTGCCGCGAGATAAAGAAGGGCAAGAGCCTCGAGGACGCCGTCAGGGCGGCGCTCAAGCACATAAAAGGCACGTACGCGATGGCGGCCATAAGCGAGAACGAACCCGACAAGATCGTCGGCGCGCGCATGGAGTGCCCGCTCATCCTCGGCGTTGGCAAGCACGAGGCGATACTTTCGTCCGACATACCCGCGATACTCGACATAACCCGGCACGCGGTATTCCTTAAAGACGGCGAGATGGTCACGATAACGAAGGAGGGCGCGATTGTAACCGACTTCGACGGGGCGGTCGTAAAAAGGCCCCCGGCCTTCATCGACTGGACCCCCCTCATGGCGGAGAAGGGCGGCTACCGCCACTTCATGCTGAAGGAGATAAACGAACAGCCGAGGGCCATAGCCGACACCTTCAGGGGACTTGTCGTTGAGGAGACCGGGGAGATATTCCTGAACAAGTTCAACATCCCCCTGAAAGAGATCGAAAGGGTATACATAGTGGCATGCGGCACCTCGTGGCACGCCGGGCTCGTGGGCAAGTTCTTTTTCGAGGAGTTCTTTAAAATTCCGGTCGAGGTCGACCTCGCCTCGGAGTTCCGCTACAGGAACCCGCTCGTGACAAAGAAGACCCTCGTTATATCGATATCGCAGTCCGGGGAGACGGCCGATACGCTGGCGGCCATAAGGGAGGTAAAGAGGAGGGGGGCTTACACGATAGCGGTCTGTAACGTGATGGAATCGAGCCTTACGAGGGAGGCCGACTGGTCTTTCATGACCCACGCGGGCCCGGAGATAGGCGTCGCCTCGACAAAGGCCTTCACCACGCAGCTTATCGCGCTCTATCTCCTCGCGCTCTACTTCGGGAGGACGACGGGGGCGATAGCCGCGGAGGCCTGTGTCGGGCTCATACAGGAGCTCGTAAAGATACCCAAGAAGGTCGAGAAGGTCCTTGACCAGGCCGCCTTAATAGAATCGCTCGCGAAGAGATACTTCCACTTCAGGGACTTCATATACCTCGGCAGGGGGGTCAACTACCCCATCGCCCTCGAAGGCGCTCTGAAATTGAAGGAGATATCCTACATCCACGCCGAGGGCTACGCCGCCGGGGAGATGAAGCACGGCCCCATAGCGCTCATAGACGAGGACATGCCGGTGGTGATCCTCGCGCCCAGGGACTTAAGCTACCCCAAGATGCTCGGCAACATCGAGGAGGTCAAGGCGCGCGGCGGGCGCATAATAGCCGTCGTCAACGAAGGCGACATAGAGGCCTCGCAGAGGGCCGACGACGTGATAACCGTGCCCGAGGCCCCGGCGTTCCTCATGCCGCTCCTTATGGCCATACCCTTGCAGATACTGGCCTATCACATAGCCGTATTGAAGGGCACGGACGTGGACCAGCCGAGAAACCTTGCCAAAAGCGTCACGGTAGAGTAAAATCGGCGCGTATCCAGTCGTAAAATCAAAAAGGAAAAACGGAGGCTTCAGATGGGCCGCTTGAGCAACAAGGTCGCCGTTATAACAGGCGGCGCGCTCGGCATAGGCAGGGCTACGGTGCGCCTGTTCGCCGAGGAGGGCGCGCGGGTAGCCATAATCGACATACTCGATAAAGAGGGCAAGGAGGCGGCGGGCGAGATACAGAAGCTCGGCGGCAAGGCCGGTTTCTGGAAAATAGACGTCTCAAAAGAGGACGAGGTCAAAAAAGGCATCGCCGAGGTGAAAAAGACCTTCGGCAGGATCGACGTGCTCGTGAATAACGCCGGGATAACCGGCATAAGGAAGCCCACCCACGAGATACCCGAGGAAGAGTGGGACAGGGTGATGTCGATAAACGCAAAGAGCGTATATTTCTGCACAAAGCACGCCGTCCCGTTCATGAAAAAGAACGGCGGCGGTTCGATCATAAACGTCGCGTCCGTATTGGGGATGGTCGGCTCTCCGGGAGCGCCCCCGTACGTGGCGTCAAAGGCCGCGGTGAGGCTCATGAGCAAGACCGACGCACTCATCTACGCGAAGGACAATATCAGGGTCAATTCCGTTAACCCCGGCTACATCTGGACGCCCCTTATCGAGAACCACCTGAAGTCCAGGGGCGACATCGAGGCAGGCAGAAAGGCCCTTGACGCCCTCCACCCGCTCGGCCACATCGGCGAGCCGATAGACGTGGCGTGGGCGATACTCTATCTCGCCTCCGAGGAGTCGCGGTTCGTCACCGGCAGCGACCTCGTCATCGACGGCGGGTACACGGCGCAGTAGTGATGGAGACACGGACGCTCTACTTCCTCATATTCATCCCGCTTGCCTACCTCATAGGCTCGATCCCCACGGGCATAATAATCGTGAAGCTTACGGGCGGGGTAGACCCGAGGAGCGCCGGCAGCGGCAACATAGGGGCCACTAACGTCGGCAGGACTTCCGGCAAGATGGCCGGCGTCTTTACGCTCATAGGCGACCTCGTAAAAGGGGCCTTGCCGACCTACGGGGCGTTCCTGCTATACCCTGACACCCTTTTCGTAAGCCTTATCGGCCTTGCCTCGTTCCTCGGCCATCTCTTTCCGGTCTACTTGAAGTTCAAGGGCGGCAAGGGCGTTGCCACGGCCTGCGGCGTCATGCTCGTCATATCGCCCATCGCGACGCTTCTAAGCGCGTCGGTATTCATACTGCTCGTCGCGGCCAAGAGGTACGTCTCGCTCGGCTCCATGGGGGCTGCGGCCATGATGCCGGTATTCCTGTCGTTCCTGACCAAAGGGAGGCCGTATCTGCCGGTGGGGGTGCTTATAAGCACGCTCGTGATACTTAAGCACAAGGAAAATATCAGGAGGCTCGCGGAGGGAAAAGAAAACAAGGTGGGGAGGAAGTGAGGGGGGCTGGCGCGCGGCTTTAGGGGTGTTGCGAGCGGAGCGAAGCAATCTCTAAATTGAAAACGAGTTAATCTGCAAGGCCTTTTTGCGCATTGCCATGCGCTTTCGGGCATAGGGCTCGGCTCCCTACAGCCTCCTGCCGCCGGGCGAGCCCGCCGAAGCTTCCTCGAAATACGCCTTCCACCCCGCTCGCCCGCCCCTCCCCCAACCCTACGGTCGCTACGCCCTATGCCCTGTGGGTTTGTAAAAACAGGATATTGCATTATTCCCCCTCCCCCTTGATGGGGGAGGGTAGGGAGAGGGTGAAAAACACGAGAGTTGAAAACTCTCCCCTCCCCTCGATCCCCTCCCATCAAGGGAGGGGGAGTTTACGGAAGGGCTAACATCTTGCCATCGCGTAATTTCTCCTACTCCACCATATAACTCCCCCCGTGGTCCAATATCCTGAACTCCGTATTGACCGCGTCCCCTTTGGCAAGTATTTCTTTAAGCCTCTTTATCGGCAGCCATAAAGGCTCGTCAGTAAGGTCGAACGTCCCCCAGTGTATCGGTATTGCAAGCCTTGCCCGCAGGTCTTTTGCGGCCGCAACCGCCTCTTCGGGGTTCATGTGGTTTTTCTTCATGAACCAGCGCGGCTCGTACGCGCCTGCGGGGATGAAAAGGACGTCTACGGGGCCGTAGTCCTTTCCGATGTTTTTAAAGCCCTCGAAATAACCGGAATCCCCTACCCAGAGGTACTTCCTGCCCTGCCTTTCGATAAGGAACGAGCACCAGAGCATCCTGTTAGTGTCGAAAAACGACCTCTTTGCCCAATGCTGGACAGGCAGGGAAGTTATCTTGAAGCCCTCGGCCTGATGGGCCTCCCACCAGTCGAGCTCAACGGTCTTCGTGACTCCTATGGACCTGAAGTAATCCCCATATCCCGGACCTGTCACGAAGAGCGGGTCGGACGTCTTTTTAAGGTATTGTACGGATTTCGTATTGAGGTGGTCGAAGTGGTTGTGCGAGATGAGGCAGATGTCTATCCGGGGCAGATTTTCTGGCATGACCGGCAGAGAGGTCTTCCTCCTTACGAGGAAGTTCACATCCCATAATACCGGGTCGGTAAGGACGGCCTTTCCCCCAAGCCGCATGAATACGGTCGAATGGCCGAGCCATACGAAGTAGTCCTTCCCCGTGCTGTCGAGGGACCTGAAGTCAGGGCGGACTACCGTGAACTCCGCCTTTTTCTTCTTCTCGTCCCTGAACCTGTTCTTCGAGAAAAAAATCCATTTGATGAGGCCGCGGAAGTTCGACCCCCTCCTGCCCGGCTCCCAGGGGTTAAAGAACCTGCCCTCTTTGTCCCTGTGCTGTCTATACATGGGCTAAAGTTTTTTAAGCCTGTTCAAGCCCCTCCTTTCCTGTTTGGAGGGTCTCTTCGATGGCCCCTTCTTGGGGTGCTGCCCTTCGTCCTCGTCCCCGGGCGCAACGCCTTTAAGCCCTTCGTAGAGCGCCAGGTCGAGCAGTTGCGCGAATTCATTCGAGCTTACCGTAACCGCGCCCCTGGACTTCACATGGGAGCAAAGCTCGCGGTCAGATGAGACCACGGTAAGGGAACTGCCCCCTTTTACGGAAAGCTCCTTGATGACCGAGTCCGCGTCCTCGCCGTCTTTTGAGAATATCACCTCGACACCGGCCCTCATCTCCCTGCCTCTCGTGAGCCTGCCTGAGCGGGTGCCGTCGAAGACGGCCGTTACCTTGGCGCCCCTGACCTTCTTGTATACGGAGAGGCGCCCGATGAGGTCCTCGCGCCTCTCGTCGATATCAAAATGCCCGACGGAGGCGATTGCGCCGAGGAGGTTGTAGCCGTCTATCAGGAGCCTTAGAGCCATTTCATCATGATAACAGAGCAGGGAGCCTCAGGCAAGTATGAGCAAAATCTGTGCAGGAGCAGCCCCCGGTGCATAAAATTTAATCTCGTCACGGGCAGGCAGATTTAAAAAACGGCTTTTTCAGGCGGAAAACGGCAAGGCATGGAAATTGCTTTTTAATACGCTCAAGGGGCAGACCCGCAGCCTTTCAGCCGCGTTTTTTGCCCGGCGGAAACGGACGAAGCAGGGGCGAAACAGCTTTACAACGCCTGCCCGGTGTGTTAGTTTTTTGTGATTCTTTAAGGCGGGAGGTCCTGGATGAAAAAGATCGAGGCGATAATAAAACCGTTCAAGCTCGACGAGGTGAAAGAGGCCCTTAACGAGATAGGGATAAAGGGCATAACCGTATCCGAGGTAAAGGGCTTCGGAAGGCAGAAGGGCCATACCGAGCTCTACAGGGGCACCGAGTATGTCGTCGACTTCCTGCCGAAGATAAAGATGGAAATAGTCGTAAAAGAGGACCTTGTGGCCAGGGTCGTCGATACCATAGTCAATTCGGCCAGGACCGGCAGGATAGGCGACGGGAAGGTCTTCGTGCTATCCGTGGACGAGGTCGTGAGGATAAGGACGGGGGAGAGGGGGGAGGACGCGATATAGCACCCATCCCGTGCGCCCCTCAAGGAGAGGGCATGGGTTCAAGATATTATCCGATTATTCTGAAAATGACAAAAGGAGGAGATATGACGCCGAAGGACGTACTTAAGTTCATGAAAGAAAAGAACGCCAGGATGGTCGATTTCAAGTTCCTGGATTTTGTAGGCATCTGGCAGCACTTCTCGGTCCCGGTAAGCGAGCTGAGCGAGGACCTGTTCGAGGAGGGGCTCGGGTTCGACGGATCGAGCATCCGCGGCTGGCAGCCGATACACGCGAGCGACATGCTCGTGATACCCGACCCGTCAACCGCCGTGATGGACCCCTTCCCGGAAACACCCACGATGAGCCTCATATGCAACATAGTGGACCCGATAACGAAAGAGGCGTACACGAGGGACCCGAGGAACATAGCCCAGAAGGCCGAGGCGTATCTCAAATCCACCGGCATAGGCGACACCGCATACTTCGGCCCCGAGCCCGAGTTCTTCATATTCGACGACATCCGCTACAGCCAGGGGCCTGACCACGGGTTCTACTACATCGATTCGATCGAGGGCACCTGGAACACTGGGCGCGAGGAAGGCCCCAACCTCGGCTACAAGCCCCGCCACAAGGAAGGCTACTTCCCAGTCCCCCCGACGGACAGCCAGGAGGACATAAGGACCGAGATGTGCCTCGTGATGGAGCAGGTGGGCATACAGATAGAAAGGCAGCACCACGAGGTCGCCACAGCCGGGCAGGCAGAGATAGACATGAGGTTCGACAGCTTGCTTAAGATGGGCGACAAGCTCATGTGGTTCAAGTACATCGTGAAGAACGTGGCGAAGAAGTGGAGGAAGACCGTCACGTTCATGCCGAAGCCGATATTCGGCGACAACGGCAGCGGCATGCACGTCCACCAGTCGATATGGAAGGGCGGCAAGCCCCTTTTCGCCGGCAACAAGTACGGCGGCATGAGCGAACTCGCCCTCTACTACATAGGCGGGATACTCAAGCACGCGAGGGCCCTGAACGCCTTCTGCAACCCGGGCACCAACTCCTACAGGAGGCTCGTGCCGGGCTTCGAGGCCCCCATAAACCTCGCCTACTCTTCGAGGAACCGCTCGGCGTCGATCAGGATACCGATGTACTCGCCCTCGCCCAAGACCAAGAGGATAGAGGTCAGGTTCCCGGACCCGTCGTGCAACGGGTACCTCGCCTTCGCGGCCATGCTCATGGCAGGCCTCGACGGCATACAGAACAAGATCGATCCCGGCGAGCCGCTCGACAAGGACATCTACGGGCTTTCTCCCGAGGAGCTCTCGAAGGTCCCCTCGGCGGCCGGTTCGCTCGAAGAGGCGCTCGCGGCGCTGAAAAAGGACCACGAGTTCCTCCTTAAAGGCGACGTCTTCACCAAGGACGTCATCGAGACATGGCTGGAGTACAAGAAGGAGAAGGAGGCCGACCCGGTGAGATTGAGGCCGGTCCCGCACGAGTTCGCCCTTTACTTCGACTGCTAAGATTATTTCCGGACGGCAAGGCCCCGTGGCGACACGGGGCCTTTTTTTTATATTTTTCGGAAAAAGGCCGATAAAGCCCGAATTCAACCTCGAAGTGCAACGAAGGGAGCAGCTACTTCGATTGGTTTTTTGAAGCCCAGGCATTTTCTGGGCCTGTTGTTGATTAGAGATTCGATTATTGCAATCTGTTTATCGGTTATCTTACTGAAGTCT
>JACRCL010000023.1 GCA_016219015.1 Deltaproteobacteria bacterium | reverse complement strand
GCAAAGAGATCGATTTTCGAGTACATCGAGGCGTTCTATAACCGTGTCAGGCGGCACTCGTCGCTTGGGTACCGCTCGCCTCATGCATTCGAGCAGGCAAATGTAGTTTAACTGTGTGTCCAAAATTTCGGGGGAAGATCAGCCATTATGGCAATGTCTGAAGCCTAAGCCAGCCTTTTACAATTAAATCTATAATCATAACCAGCCAATAAAAAAAGGCGGCCCCTTCGGGGCCGCCTTGAAAAGTTCCGTGTACCGAAGCCTTTAGCTCTGAAGCTCCATGTGCGTGTGGACCTCGGCTATGTAGCCGCCTTTTTTGCCGACGACGTTGTCGGCCCTCACCGGCACCATGAGTATTGTGCCGGGCTTCACCCATTTGGAGCTCTTGAGGTTATTCAGGTACATTATCGGGCTTACGGTGGTGCCGTACCTCTTGGCTATCTTCGCCACGGTCTCGCCCTTCCTCACCTTGTGCTGGAGGAAGGCTATCCTCTTCGCCGGAGGTATCTTGCTCATGTTCTCAATGAACTGCGCGGACGTGCCCGCCGGTATCTTTATCTCGTAATCCGGGTAGTTCGGGGGCGTGAACCAGCGGAGCAACTCCGGGTTGAGCCTCTTTATCTCGTCTACGGTCGTGCCCGCGGCCTCGGCTATCACGCGCAGGTCCGTCGCGCCGGGGACCTTGGCCTTCTCGTAGGGCAGGCTGTCGGCGTACTCGATCTTCTCAAAGCCGTAGTTCGTGGGGTCCTTCGCTATCGTGAGCGCCGCCAGGTACTTGGGGACGTAGTCCTTCGTCTCCCTCCTGAAGGGCTTTTTCTTGTTGGCGAGCACCCAGAAGTCGTCGCTGTTGTGCTTCTTTACCGCCCTCATGACCTTGCCCTCACCGGCGTTGTACCCGGCGGCGGCCAGGTACCAACTGCCGAACTGGTCGTAGAGGTTCCTGAAGTATTTCGCGGCCGCGTAGGTGGCCTTCTCGGGGTCCATGCGCTCGTCTATCCACCAGTCCACCCGGAGGCCGTACTTGAGGGCCGTGCCCCTGATGAACTGCCACATGCCCACGGCGTTCGCCCTTGAGCGGGCCGTGGGGTTGATGCCGCTTTCGATGAAGGCTATGTATGAGAGGTCCTCGGGGAGTCCGTTCTCGCGCATGATGGACCTGAGCATGGTCATGTAGTTCTGGCTCCTGTCCCGCCACCTCTCGAAGTACTTCCTGCCCCTTGTCTGGAAATATCTGACGAACGACTCGACGTTCTTGTTGACCACTATGGGCACGCCGGGGATGGAGGTCGACTCAAGCGCCTCCTCCTCCGCGAGCGCGTACGCGCCCGTCAGGCAGGCGTTCACCTGGCCGCCGGGGAAAGGCTCGATGCTTGACAGCAGGCCGTAGCCCGCGGGGTCGTCGTCGCACGAATACCCGGCGACATTTTCGGGCATGGAGCAGGAGTAGGCCGTCGCCTCCGGGTCGTCGGATACGGCGGATACGGCCGCCAGTTCCCGGAGCGCCGCTTCCTCCTGGCTGCTTAAGGATGATTCAACAGAGGTCTGTTCCTGCACAGAGGTAGCCGCCAACATTTTTTCCTGCGACACAGGACCGGGCGCGGCCGCTTCCATTGCCATGGCCGGGGAACCCAACAATGTCATGCAGAATAAGAACGCGGTAATCTTGCCTCTTTTCATCTCGCCCTCTCTTGTGGATTCGCTTTTTTTACTGGACCTTGGGCTGGGCCAGATGCCCTGAAAGCTCCAGCTGCCTGAACTTCTCTTTCACGTCCTCGGCGGTCTTCTTCGCCGCGAGCTCTATGTTCCTGCCGGCGTTGGTGAGCGCCTTGGTGTACTCGAGGAAGTACTGGTTCTTCTTTATCCACTTCTTGGTGAGGTTGTGGCCGTAAGTCTTGATGGATACGTTGAAGAGGTCGAACTTTACCGCCCTCCTTACTATCTGGGGGATGGAGTAGAACTCCTTGGTGGCCCTCATGGTCTCGAGCTGAAGGTCGTAGTAGCTCATTAGCTTGGGCTCGTAGACCACGTGGTGCGCGTCGTACAATGACCAGTCCTTGGTTATTATCCTGCCTTCCCTGTCGAGGTCGCGGTAGCACTTGGTGCCCGGAAGGGGGGTGAGTATAAGGAACTGGACGGAGTCGAGGTCGTTCTTCTTGGCGAAAGCCACGGTCTCCGCTATGGTGTCGGTGGTGTCCTGGTCAGAGCCGAAGACGAACATGCCGTGTATCCTTATGCCCTTCTTGTGGAGCACCTTTATGCCTTCGGTTATGTCCTCGACGGACTGCTTCTTGTTGTAGGCCTTCAGCGTCTCCGGGTTCACGGACTCAAGCCCGATATAGACGGTATGGCATTTTGACTTCTTCATCAGGTCCACGAGCTCCGGGTCCTTGGCTACCTCGACCCTCACCTGCGCGGTCCAGGAAGGGGTCAGCTTTTTCTCTATCATGGTGGACAAGAGCTCTTTCGTCCTTTTCTTGTGCGCGCAGAAGTTGTCGTCGTAGAAGAAGACCCAGTCCCTGCCGTTCGCCCTGACGTTTTCAAGCTCCTCTATCACGCGTTCCTTTGACCTGAACCTGTATTTCTGGCCGAACATCCCGGTGACGGAGCAGAAGCTGCAGTCATAGGGGCAGCCCCTTGAGGTCATTATCGGGGTGATGCGGAGCTTGTTGTACCCGTGCTCCTCGAGCCCCTTTACCAGCTTGAAGTCGGGGCAGGGGAGGTTGTCCACGTCCTTGCAGAAGGTCACGTCCTTGTTGTGGAAAACCTTGCCGTCCTTCCTGTACGAAAGCCCCGGTATCGAGCCGAAGCCGTCTTTCCTTTCGAGGGCCTTTACGAAGTCGACTATATGGTCGTCGGCCTCTCCCCGTAAGACGTAATCGCAGTATTCAAGCGCCTCGTCCGGCATATATGTCACATGGGGGCCGCCCATGAAGACCGGGATGCCCGCCATTCTTATCAGCTTTGCTATCTCGTAGGAGCGCTTCGATGTGGATGTGATGGTTGAGATGCCCACGGCGTCCGCGCTCAATACGTCTTTGAGATCCAGCTCTCCGACCGATTCTACGTAGCTTTTCACTTCGTATCCGTGCTGCCTGAGAGTCGTTCCTAAGAGCAGGGTGCCGAGCCTGGGTAGCGGCATTCTTGTAAAGATGTGGAAATCCGGGGGGTTAGGCTCAATGAAAATTATCTTTTTCATTATTCGTCCTTTTTACCTAAGATGGCACACATATTAACCGCCGGCAACAGGTATGTCAAGGAAAAAGCCCCCCTGCGCTCTTACCTCCCAGGCCGTTTTTTCCCGGCCTTTTTTTGGAATTCAGGCCTTGAATAGGCCTTTTGACGAGCACATTATAGCTGTGGGGCCGGGGGAAGTATGTGAGCAAAGGCACCCTTAAGAATTGTTCTTTTTCCTGACCGTGCGTAGAAACGAAAATAAAAACGGGCAGATGCCGCGTTTTTTATTCCCGCCCTTCCTTGACTCGGAAAAAATCCCTGATTTTTCAGGCATTCCCGAACGATTGAAAAAGAGCAGATACTTCAATAATATATCGGCTGTTAGAGGAGTTCCTTGAGGTATTTTCCGGTACGGCTTTCCCTTGACCTGGCGATATGCTCCGGCGTGCCGGACGCCACTATCCTGCCGCCGTTTTCGCCGCCGCCGGGGCCGAGGTCTATGATATGGTCCGCTGATTTTATGCAGTCGAGGTTATGCTCTATCAAAAGCACCGTATTCCCGGAATCGACGAGCCTCCCGAGCACCGAGAGGAGCTTTTTGGTGTCGTCCATGTGGAGCCCCGTAGTCGGTTCGTCGAGTATGTAGATTATATCACCGGATGAGTCTTCCACAAGCTCCCTCGCTATCTTGAGCCTCTGGGCCTCGCCGCCGGAAAGGGTGGTCGCCGACTGCCCGAGCTTCAGGTACCCGAGGCCGACTTCCCTCAGGACCGTGAACCTCTTCTGGAGGTCGTATTCATGCGGGAAGTAATTGAGGGCCTCGTCGAAGGTCATCGCGAGCACGTCGTAGATGGATCTGCCGCGGTACTTGACGTCGAGGACCTTCCGGGTGTAGCGCCTACCCGAGCAGGCGGCGCATTTTATGTAGACGTCCGGGAGGAAGTACATCTCGAGCTTTTCCACCCCCTCGCCCTTGCACGCGGGGCACCTGCCGCCCGCCACGTTGAACGAGAAGTGTCCGGGGGTAAGCCCCGAGGCCCTTGCCGCCGGGATGGAGGCGAAGAGGCGCCGTATCTCGTCGAACCCGCCTATGTAGGTAAGAGGGTTGCTCCTCGGGGTCCTGCCTATCGGGCCCTGGTCTATCAGCTTGACACCGCTTATGTATTGAAGCCCCTCTATGGACTTGAAGGGCAGGGCCTTCTCGAACTTTACCCCGAAGTGCGCCGCGAGCGTGTTATAGAGTGTATCTACCACGAGCGTGCTCTTGCCCGAGCCCGACACCCCTGTCACGCATACGAGGGTCTTAAGCGGGACCTTCAAGTCTATCCCCTTGAGGTTATTGCCGGTTGCGGACTTAAGCGTCAGGGACTTGCCGCTGCCTTTCCTCCTCCAGCGGGGGGTGTGTATGACCTGCCTTCCCGTAAGGTAGTCCGACGTAAGAGTCCTGGCCTCCGCGAGGAAGGCGTCCTTTTGCCCGGAGTAGACGAGCCTGCCCCCTCTCTCGCCGGAGCCGGGGCCGAGCTCGATGATGTAGTCCGAGCCTTTTATCATCGAGGGGTCGTGCTCGACTATCACCACGGTATTCCCGATGGAGCAGAGCTTCCTTATCTGCTCGGTGAGCATCTCGACGTCGACCGGGTGGAGGCCTATCGAGGGCTCGTCGAGTATGTAGAGCACCCCGCACAGCGAAGAGGCGAGCTGGGTGGCTATCGTCACCCTCTGCGCCTCCCCGCCCGAAAGGGTCTTTGTGAGCCTGTCGAGCGTTATGTAGCCGAGGCCCGTGGAGTTCAGGAACCCGAGCTTCAACGATATCTGCTTCATGACCTCCCTGGCGACCTCCCGCTCGAAAGGGGTAAGGCCGAGGGTCCTGAAAAAATCACTCGCGTCCCTTATCGTCATCCTGCTGACGTCCGCTATGGTTGAGCCGCCGACCTTGACCGAGAGCGCGGCCTTCTTGAGCCGTGCGCCCCCGCAGCCAGGGCAGGTGACCTGCCCCTTGTACCTCGAGATGAAGACCTTCACGTGGAGCTTGTATTTCTTCCCCTCGAGGTAACCGAAGAACCCGTCTATGCCCTCGAAGTCCTCCGTGCCGCCGGACACGAGCTTCCTGTCTTTGGCCGTGAGCCTTCCGAAAGGCCTGTCGAGGTCGATCCCGTATTTGTGCGCGTATTTTTCAAGCTCCTCGTACCACCACCTGTAAGCGGGCTTTGTCCACGGCTCTATCGCGCCCTCGCGGAGCGACAGGTCCTTGTCCGGTATTATCTTGTCCTCGTCATAGTGGAGCAGGTTGCCGAAGCCCTTGCACTCCGGGCATGCGCCGACCGGGTGGTTGAAGGAAAGGGAGATGGGGGTGGGCCTTTCCACCCCGGTATTGCAGTTCATGCAGAAGGGGCGCGTCGAGAACCTCTCCGCCGTTTCTTCGGCGACGTCGGCCCACGCGAACCCTCCGCCCTCCCTGAACGCCTCCTCGAACGACGCCGTGAGCCTCGCGCGGTCTGAGTCCTTCAAAAAGAGCCTGTCGGCTATTACGCCGGTCTCCTCCGTAAGCGCGGCGGGCCTTTCCGAGTTGAGGTCATAGACCCTGTCCTTTACCTTGACGCGTATGTACCCTTTTTTTAAAAGCTCCTCTGAAAGCTCGTCGGCCGTCTTCCCTTTCGAAGGGATATCGAAGCCTATGAGCGCGGCCTTTCCGGGGTAGGCGCTCAGGAGCCTGTCGGCCGCGGACGACGGCGAGCCGGTTGTTACTGGGCTGTCGCAGTTAGGGCAGAAGAGCTTGCCGACGCGCGCGAAGAGGAGCCTTAAGTAGTCGTTCAGCTCCGTCGTGGTGCCGACGGTCGAGCGGCTGCCGCGCACCGGGTTTTTCTGCTCGACCGCGATGGCCGGGCGGATGTTCACGATCGAGTCGAGGTCGGGCCTGTCCATCCGTTCGAGGAAGAGGCGGGTATAGGTGGAGAGCGACTCGATGAACCTCCACCTCCCCTCGGCAAAGAGCGTGTCGAAGGCGAGCGAGGATTTCCCTGAGCCGCTCGGCCCGACGATGGCCGTGACCCTGTCGTGGGGTATCCTGAGCGACAGGTTCTTAAGGTTGTTCTGCCTGAGGCCCTCGATTATAAGCTCGTCCTTCGCGCCGGAAACCGGCACCTCGAAGGGCGTTATATCGGGCAGCCTGTCTGGTTTTCTCCGGGCCATCTCTCTCCGTTCGGGCCAAAAGTCCTCCCGCCAAAGCCGTTGCGTTGCCGTATGGCTTTAAGACACGGGAGTTTAACTATCTATTATAGCTGAAACGGGAGATTAATTCCAGGCTACCTCTAAAAATTGTTCTTTTTCCTGACCTCTGCGTCAGGCGCGAAAATAAAAATGCTCACATATTAACATATATGCTGCGCTTTTTATTTCCGTCCTTCCTTGACTTCAGAAAAAATTCCTAATTTTTAGAGGCAGCCTCCAGAAGGGAAAAAACGGGGCGCGCTTTATCTACGCCCTATGCCCTGTGGTTGATAAAAACAAAGAATAAAAAAAGCGGGTTCAGGTTTACAACCTGAACCCGCAAATGGGAAAAATTCGATTTTGATCCGCTCGCCAAGTGTGTTCAGGCTGCTCAAAATCGAGTGAGCGAGGCGTCGAGGAGCTTAGGAATGAGGCGTACTCACCTTGCGTTATGACAAGACGAAGACAACAAAGCAGATGGACTTTTTCAGCAGCCTGCTGAACTTTACTGGAGCGTCTTCGTGCTCACGTGGAGGGGCTCAATGCCGAGGTCGCGGAGCATCCTCTCGGCGTGCTTGCTCTTCGTGCGGAGCCACCTCTCGTATATCCTCAAGATGTCCCTTGAGGACGTGAGCCTGCTCCTCTCGCTAACCTCGGTAAGGACGTCCACGAACGCGTTGAACTTCGAGGCGAGTTCGGAGAAGAGCGCGGCGAGTGCGGCGTTGTCCTCCCTGTGGATGGCGGCCACGTAGCTGTACGAGGAGACCCCCATGGCCATGTAGTAATCGAGGTCCACGACCTTTCTTTTCAGGCTGTCCGAGAAAAAGCCCGACGTGAAGAGGGACAGGTCCCCGAGCTGCCTCATCTGCTGGAGCTGGATCCGGCGGCCCTCGCCCAGGGCCTTTATGTAGGTGATAGCGAGAGGCTCGGGGTTGAGCCTCTCGGAGAGGATGAAGTTGACCAGGAGGTTTGAGAGGTAGAACTCGGCCAGCTCGTTCGTAGCGACCTTCTGCCTCTTTATGGCGGTACCTACCAGGTCTTTGAAGTGCTCGATGGGCTTCATCTCCGTAAGCATGGGATAACCTCCTTGTCGTCTTCGACCTTGCAGCCCCAGCGTGGACCCACTATCGCCCCTGATATTATTTTACCACCGGCCTCAGTGACCTAAGTTACAATAGTTACACTAATTATACTTTTTCCGGATTTTCGTGGCAAGGGAAATCTACTTACGTCATCAAATTTTTATTCAGACTTTCCCTCGCCAGGCGTTGTTTTTTTATTAAAACTTAAGAAATTCAAATAGTTTAGCACTCAAGGCAGGAGAGTGCTAAAATTCGCTTGACAAAATGAGAAGTGGGCCATATATTTATCTACACAAAACATCCTGTTAACCACATATCGGGAAAAACAATCATAAAAATCTAAGGAGGAGAAAGATTCTATGAAGATTAAACCGCTTCATGACCGCGTGATCGTAAAGAGACTCGCCGAGGAGGAAAAGACAAAGGGCGGCATCATCATACCCGAGTCGGCAAAGGAGACCCCGGCCGAGGGCAAGGTCATCGCAGTAGGGCCGGGCAGGTCGGAGGACGGCAAGGTCCATCCTCTCGGCGTGAAGGTGAACGACAGGATAATATTCAGCAAGTACGCCGGAACGGAGATAAAGGTCGAGGGCGAAGAGTTCCTCATAATGAAGGAAGAGGACATCCTCGGCGTAGTCGAGAAGTAACGCGCGGTCAAAACAACTTATAATCCAAGGAGGCAGAATAAAATGGCAGCTAAAGAACTATCCTTCAGTCATAACGCCAGAAGCGCGATCTTAAAGGGCGTAAACACGCTGGCTGACGCCGTAAAGGTCACGCTCGGCCCGAGGGGCAGGAACGTCATCATCGAAAAGAGCTTCGGCTCGCCGACCATCACAAAGGACGGCGTCACCGTGGCCAAGGAGATCGAGCTCGAGAACAGGTTCGAGAACATGGGCGCGCAGATGGTGAAGGAGGTCGCCTCAAAGACCTCCGACGTCGCCGGCGACGGCACCACCACCGCCACCGTGCTCGCGCAGGCGATATTCAGGGAGGGCAGCAAGCTCGTGGCCGCCGGCCACAACCCCATGGACTTGAAAAGGGGCATCGAGAAGGCCGTTGAGGTCGCCATCAGTGAACTCAAAAAGCTCTCCAAGCCCGTAAAGGAGAAAAGGGAGATTGCCCAGGTCGGGACGATATCCGCCAACGGGGACACGACCATCGGCGAGATAATAGCCGAGGCCATGGAGAAGGTCGGCAAGGAAGGCGTAATCACCGTGGAAGAGGCCAAGGGCATGGAGACCCAGCTCGAAGTGGTCGAGGGCATGCAGTTCGACAGGGGCTACCTCTCCCCTTACTTCGTGACCGACGCCGAAAGGATGGAGTGCGTCATCGAGGACGCGTTCGTCCTCATCCACGAGAAGAAGATATCCAACATGAGGGAACTCCTCCCCATACTCGAGAAGATCGCCAAGATGGGCAAGCCGCTCCTTATAGTGGCCGAGGACGTGGAGGGCGAGGCCCTTGCCACGCTCGTCGTTAACAAGCTCCGCGGCACGCTGCAGGCGGCGGCCGTGAAGGCCCCGGGCTTCGGCGACAGAAGGAAGGCCATGCTCGACGACATCGCGGTCCTCTCCGGCGGCAAGCTGATAGCCGAGGAGCTCGGCATAAAGCTCGAGACCCTCGACATCAAGGACCTCGGCAGGGCGAAGAGGATAGTAATCGACAAGGAGAACACGACCATCATCGACGGCGCGGGCAAGAAGGACGCCATCGAGGGCAGGATAAAGCAGATAAGGGCCCAGATAGAGGAGTCCACCTCGGACTACGACAAGGAAAAGCTCCAGGAGAGGCTCGCGAAGCTGGCCGGGGGTGTTGCCGTTATCAACGTCGGCGCGGCCACAGAGACCGAGATGAAGGAGAAGAAGGCGCGCGTAGAGGACGCGCTCCACGCGACACGCGCGGCCGTCGAAGAGGGCGTAGTCCCCGGAGGCGGGGTCGCCTACATGAGGACGCTCGGCGCGATAGAGCAGCTTAAACTCGAGGGAGACCAGCAGTTCGGCGTAAAGCTCGTCAGGAGGGCCCTTGAAGAGCCGATCCGTCAGATAGCGGCGAACGCCGGGCTCGAAGGTTCGATCGTCGTTGAGAAGGTGAAGAACGGCAAGGGCGCTTTCGGCTTCAACGCCGCCACCGAGACCTACGAGGACCTCGTCAAGGCGGGCGTAATAGACCCGACGAAGGTATCGAGGATAGCGCTCCAGAACGCGTCGTCGATTTCCTCGCTTATGCTCACCACCGAGTGCATGATCGCCGAAAAACCCAAGGAAGAAAAGTCCATGGGCATGCCCGGCGGCATGGGCGGGATGGGCGGCATGGGCGGGATGGAAGGGATGATGTAAGCCCTTTCTTTCCGAAGGATAAAAGGCAAAGCAGGCGGCGGCCACACAGTGGCCGCCGCTTTTTTTGTAGGCTGAAAATTGTTCTTTTTCCTGACCTCTGCGTAGGGAAAATAAAAATGGACAATTGCTGCGCTTTTTTTTCCGCCCTTCCTTGATTTCAGAAAAAATTCCTAATTTTTAGAGGCATCCTGTATATATTTACACAGACCCCTCATGACACATTAACCCTTTCAAAACCCGCCCTTGAAATAGTATCATCTCCCCATGCTCCCCAAAGACATCCCCACGGTAATAAGGATACTCAAGCGGGAATACAAAAGGTTCAGGACGCCTTACGTCACCGAGGTCGCCGGGAGGCGGAAGGACCCGTTCAAGGTGCTCATATCCTGCATAATCTCGCTTCGGACAAAGGACTCCACCACGCGCGCATCCTCCACCCGCCTCTTTAATATCGCCGACACCCCCGTGGCGACCGCCGCCCTCAGCCCCAGAGTTATAGAGGAGGCCATCTACCCCGCCGGCTTCTACAGGACAAAGGCGCGCACGATCAAAAACATCTCGAACGAGCTTGTCAAAAACGGCTCGAAGGTCCCGGATGAGATAGACGGGCTTTTGAAGCTGAAGGGCGTGGGCAGGAAGACCGCGAACCTCGTCGTCACGATGGGCTTCGGAAAGCCCGGCATCTGCGTCGATACCCATGTCCACAGGATAACGAACCGCTGGGGGTTCGTGAAGACGAAGACGCCCGAGCAGACCGAGCGCGCGCTCAAGATTCGTCTCGATAAAAGGTACTGGATAATGATAAACGACCTCCTCGTGGCATACGGGCAGAACGTCTGCGTCCCCGTCTCTCCCTTCTGCTCCAGGTGCGGGATATACAAATACTGCGAACGCGCCGGGGTCAAAAGGCAAAGATAGCCCTTGTAATGCCT
The DNA here is from genome assembly GCA_016219015.1 of Deltaproteobacteria bacterium. GTDB lineage: Bacteria > Desulfobacterota > GWC2-55-46 > GWC2-55-46 > GWC2-55-46 > JACRCL01. The sequence continues at coordinate 16,617 of JACRCL010000023.1, read as the reverse complement.
TGATATTTGGTGGTAGGATTTATGGCGCCACAAATTTGTTTGTGCCTACGGGCGACGCCGGGGAAATGGGCTATAATAAAATGTAGCCCGTTTTTGAAGAACTCTGAAAGGGGGGATTCGAATGCCGGACAAAGTGATTATATACGGGAAAGACACCTGACCCTACACAAACGCTGCCCGTGAGGATTATGCGAAAAAGGGTTATGACGTAGAGTACGTGAACGTTAAGGCATCAATTCAGAACATGGAGATGATGCTTAATTTAAGCGGTGGCAGGCGGACCGTGCCGGTCATAGTGGAGGCGGGTTCCGTCACCGTTGGCTACGGCGGCACCTGAGGGATATAGGCCCCGGCAGGTCTGCCGGAAAAAAAGGAGAAAAAAGAAAAGATCAAGCGGCGCCGCATAAAGAAGTCAAACAGCTGGATGCATGCTCGGATATCCAATGAAAAGTAATCGCCATGATAAAAAGAGCCTTCATTACGCTGTTGCTGTTATTTTCAGCCTCATCATGCGCCGGCCCGCTGTTACAGGCCAATTACAACGTAAGGGAGTCATACCGCTCCCCGAACTTCAAGGACATCTATGACGGGGAGACCGTGGGTCTCCTTACCGCCACGGACGGCGAGAGCAGCCTCGAGTACAGGAAGCTCCTGGGCGAGTTCGTGGAGGAGGCGATAAGGAAAGAGAGGCCCGACATAAAGGTGGTGCCCTACTGGGAGAGCCTGAGCACCATAAACAGGGTCGGCTACACGGCCGAGTACGCGGAGATGCTCAAGGAGTACGCCTCCACAGGGATACTCGACAGGGCGCGGCTGAAGAAATTGGGCGACGCCATCGGGGCAAGGTACTTCATCCAGCCCAGGCTCATCAACTTCCGCCAGAACCAGTCGACGCGCTTCAGCGCCTTCGGGCTCACGCTCTTCAAGACGCACGAGTCCGAGATAAAGGTCTACATCGAGCTCTGGGACGCGGATACGGGCACGGTCGTTTGGATAGGGGTGGCGGACACGAACATGGCGAGCGAGAAGCTGATGGCCCGCCCGATTCCCTTTGAAGAGGTCGCAAAGTACGCTATAGCGAATTTGATAAAACAGATGCCATAACAGTTGTTGAAAGACTCAATATCACATTCAGGCTGCTCAAAAAGCTCCAGATGCGAGGCGTCGAGAAGTGAGGAATGAGGCGTACTCACCTTACGTTATGACAAGACGAAGACAACGAAGCAGATGGACTTTTTCAGCAGCCTGCCAAAGAAGGAGAATGGAAGGAAGATGGAAAGGACGCTGTCGATAGTAAAGCCGGACGGGGTAAGGAAGAACATTGTTGGAGAGGTCGTAAAGAGATTTGAGAAGAGCGGGCTTCGGGTGTCGGCGGTAAAGATGGTCTCGCTCACGAGGAAAGAGGCCGAGGGCTTTTACGCCGTGCACAGGGCGCGGCCTTTTTTCGGGAGCCTTACGGAGTTCATGTCGTCCGGGCCGGTCGTGGTGATGGTGCTCACCGGCGACGGCGCAATAAAAAAGGTGAGGGACCTGATGGGGGCCACTGACCCCGGCAAGGCCGACCCCGGCACGATAAGGCGGGACTTCGCGGACTCGATAGAGTCGAACATAGTCCACGGCTCGGACGCGCCGGAAACCGCCGCCTTCGAGATAGGGTATTTCTTCAACGCCCTCGAGATAGTGAATTAGAAGGTTGCTGAAAGACTCGGAATTTGTAATTTGTTCAGGCTGCTCAAAAAGCTCCAGATGCGAGGCGTCGAGAAGCGAGGAATGAGACGTGCTCTTTTGTACGTCGCAAAGACGAGCGACGAAGACAACAAAGCAGATGGACTTTTTCAGCAGCCTGTTGGAAGAGGCTGCGCTTAGATGGAGAGCATAGAGAGGATCAGGGCCCACTACGGCTTCACCGGGGAGGACATAAATAACCTCGTCGGATTGAAGCCCGTGATGGAGAAGTACCGGGACGAGTTCGTCGTGGAGTTTTACAACCACGTCAAGCACTTCGAGGACGCGCACAGGTTCTTAAAGGACGCGGATACCATAAAGAGGCACCAGGACGCGCTCAAGGTCTGGTTCATTAACCTGTTCTCGGGCGAGTACGGCCAGCTCTACCTTGTCGAGCTTGAGAAGGTCGGGATGGCCCACGTGCGGATAAACCTCCACGCCCATTACGTGAACGCCGCCTTCCACTTCGTCAAGCGGTACACGCGCGGCATACTCACGAAGGAGATAGAAAACGCGGAAGAGAGGTCGCGCCTCGAAAGGTCGGTCGAGAAGATACTCGATATAAACCTCGACGCCTTCACAAGCTCGTACATAGAAGAGGAGAAGAAGTTCTTCCTCTCGCAGAAGGTCGAGTCTTACCTCATACAGCTCGCCAACCGCTACTCCCACGGCCTGAACCTCATACTCGTCTTCGGGCTCGTCGTGCTCGGGATCATGGTCATGGGCCTTTTCGTCTATGACATAGTCCATATCTTCGACGGCAACATAGAAAAGGGCCTCTTGAGCACGCTCGGGAGCCTCCTGATGCTCTGGGTCGTCATAGAGCTTATGGACACCGAGATAAAGCACCTGAAGGGCGGCAGGTTCGCGATAAAGGTCTTCATAAGCGTGGCGCTCGTGGCCATGATAAGGAAGATCCTCGTGGCGAGCCTTAAGTCCGAGGCCGTGGAGGCCCAGATCTCGCTCGTGGCCGCGGTGGCCGTGCTCGGGGTGGTATATTGGCTTGTTTCAAAGGTTGACAAGGATTAGTCAGGCTGCCTCTAAAAATTGTTCTTTTTCCTGATCTCTGTGTCAGGGCGAAAATAAAAATGCTCACATATTAGCATATATGCTCCGCTTTTTATTTCCGCCCTTCCTTGACCTCAGAAAAAATTCCTAATTTTTAGAGGCATCCGAATATTTTTCCGGCTCGCTTTCCCGTTCCGTCCTTTTGCGGCCCTTTCCGAAAATACTTTTCAGGGTAAAAATATGAGAAACTTGAGGGACATGACATACGACGAGCTCCTGGAAGCTGTCCAGGCGTTCGGAGAGAAGCCTTACAGGGCCGAGCAGCTCTTCGGCTGGGTCTACAAGAAGCTCGCCCCGGACATAGACTCGATGACCGACGTCTCGAAGGCCTTTAGAGAACGGCTCAAGGGGGAGTTCGTTGTATCCGGCTCGAAGGTCCTCGACATAAAGAGGTCCCCGGACGGCGCGCAGAAGTTCCTCTCCGAGCTCGAGGACGGCAGCAGGATCGAGTCCGTCATTATACCCGAGACCGGCAGGCTCACGCTCTGCGTCTCCACGCAGGCGGGCTGCGCCCTCGGGTGCAGGTTCTGCATGACGGGAAAATCCGGCTTCACCCGTAACCTCACGCTTTCGGAGCTCGTCAACCAGGTCGTCTCCGCCAACGAGATACTCGGCAAAGACGCGCGGATAACGAACATAGTCCTCATGGGCATGGGCGAGCCGCTTAATAACTACGATAACGTCCTCAAGTTCACGCAGGTCCTGACCGACGGCAGGGGCTTCGGGTTCTCCCACAACAGGGTCACGCTTTCGACCTCCGGGGTCGTGCCGGGGATAAAACGGTTAGGCGCGGAATCGAACGTGAGCCTGGCGGTGTCCCTTAACGCCACCACCGACGAAGTGCGGACTAAGCTCATGCCGATAAACAAGAAGTACCCGATAGCGGATCTGTTGGAGGCGCTGCGGGCGTATCCGTTCAAGGGCAAAAGGCATATAACCATAGAGTACGTCCTTATAAAGGGCTTGAACGACACTCTTGCGGACTCAAAGAGGCTCGCGGTCCTTCTCCGGGGCATACCGTGCAAGATTAACCTCATCCCGTTCAACCCCTTTCCGGGGTCGCAGTTCGAGAGGCCGCAGAACGCATCGGTCATGGCCTTCGGCAAGGTATTGAGGGACGCCGGGTACATGGTCATGATAAGGATGAGCAAGGGGGCGGAGATAGAGGCGGCCTGCGGACAGCTGAGGGCGCGGTACGACGGGGCCTAACCGGCCGCTCAAAAAGTCCATCTGCTTCGCTAAAAAGAGATTGACCCTGAATAGGCCGTAATGTTAAAAATTATCGTTACAGCGGGTTTAACATTATTTTACGGATGCCTCTAAAAATTAGGGAAAAGAACAATTTTTAGAGGTAGCCTTAAAGGAGAGTTTTAGATGAAGGTAGTCGGCGTCATCGGCGGCAGCGGCCTTTACGAGATGGAAGGCCTGAAGGACGTAAAATCGGTCAAGGTAAAGACGCCTTTCGGCGACCCTTCTGACGAGTATATGACCGGCATGCTCGGGGACACGAAGATGGTATTCCTCCCCAGGCACGGCAGGGGGCACAGGTTCAACCCCTCGGAGGTCAATTACCGCGCGAACATCTACGGCATGAAAAAGCTCGGCGCCGGGTGGGTCATATCGGTATCCGCCGTAGGCTCGATGAAAGAGAAGATAAAGCCCGGCCACATCGTCATAGTCGACCAGTTCTTCGACAGGACCAAGGACAGGGCCTCGACCTTTTTCAGTAACGGCATAGTCGGCCACGTCGAGTTCGCCGAGCCGGTCTGCTCCAATTTGAGCAACGTCCTCCACTCGGCCGCGAAGGGTGCAGGCGCCACCGTGCACATGGGGGGGACGTACATCTGCATAGAGGGGCCGCAGTTCTCCACGAAGGCGGAATCGAAGATATACAGGACCTGGGGTGTGGACGTCATCGGCATGACGAACCTGCCCGAGGCGAAGCTCGCGAGGGAGGCCGAGATATGCTACTCGACGCTCGCGCTGTCGACAGACTACGACTGCTGGCATGAGACCGAGGAGTCCGTCACCGTGGAGGCGATAATACAGACACTGAAGAAGAACGTATCCATGGCAAAGGAGATAATAAGAAGGGCCGTGCCCGATATAACATCAGAGCGCAACTGCAAGTGCGCAGGCGCCGCCAGATACGCGGCCATCACCGACAGGAAAGCCATACCCGCGAAGGTAAAGAAGGACCTGAAGCTGATTATAGGCAAGTACCTTCAATAGGCTGCCTTTAAAAATCGGGATTTTTTCTGAAGTCAGGGAAGGACGGAAATAAAAAGCGGAGCAAATGTCCATTTTTTATTTTCCCTACGCAGAGGTCAGGAAAAAGAACAATTTTTAGAGAGAGGAGTTTTGAAAATGTCATCATCTATACTCGTTGTAGGCTCCGTAGCGTTCGATTCCGTTGAAACGCCCTTCGGAAAGGCTGATGAGGTCCTGGGCGGCTCGGCTACCTACTTCTCCACCTCGGCGAGCTATTTCACGGACGTAAAGCTCGTGGCCGTTGTGGGCACGGACTTTCCGGATGTCCATATAAAAGGGCTCAAGGACCGCGGGATAGACGTCGCGGGCCTCAAGAAGGTCCCTGGCAAGACATTCAGGTGGAAGGGGCGCTACGAGTACGACCTCAACCAGGCGCACACGCTGGAGACGCACCTGAACGTCTTTTCGAGCTTCAACCCCGAGATACCCGACAGCTACAAAGAGTCCCCCTTCGTATTCCTCGCCAACATCGACCCCGAGCTCCAGATGAAGGTCCTCGACCAGGTGAAGGGGCCGAGGTTCGTGGCCTGCGACACCATGAACTTCTGGATAGAAGGCAAGCCGGACGCGTTGAGGAAGCTCCTTAAAAGGGTAGACCTCTTCGTCATAAACGAGGGGGAGGCCCGCGAGTTCTCGGGCGAGGCGAGCCTCGTGAAGGCGGCCAGGAAGATCTTGGAAAACGGCCCGAAGACCCTCATCGTCAAAAGGGGCGAGTACGGCGCGCTCATGTTCAACGGCGGCACTATCTTCTCAGCCCCGGCTTATCCGCTCGAAGACATCTTCGACCCGACCGGCGCGGGGGACACCTTTGCCGGTGGCCTCATGGGATACCTCGCCAATTCAGGGGATGTGAGCGGGGACAACCTCCGTAAGGCCATCATCTTCGGCAGCGTCATGGCCTCTTTCAATGTCGAGGCCTTCAGCTTAGAGCGCCTTAACACCCTTACGCTCGAAGAGATAAGGAACAGGTACTCGGAGTTTAAGCAATTGACCCGTTTTGAAGATATATGATATAATTCAGCGAGTTACAAAGGTTTTTCCTTTTTCCGGGGTTTCTCCGGAGTCATATAAGGATGCCTCTAAAAATTAGGAATTTTTTCTGAGGTCAAGGAAGGGCGGAAATAAAAAGCGGAGCATATATGTTAATATGTGAGCATTTTGATTTTCCCTACGCAGAGATCAGGAAAAAGAACAATTTTTAGATAGCAGAAGGCCGCGTGAGAATAAATAAGACCACCATTAAGGCGTTCCTCCTCCCGATAGCGCTAATCGCGCTCGTCTCCTGCGGCCCGACGCTCCAGCAGAGGAAGGACGATGCCGACATACACTTCAGACTGGGCTCCGTGTATCTCCGCGACAGAAAGACAGCGGACGCCCTCATGGAGCTTACAAAGGCCGTCGAGCTCTACCCCGGGGACCCCTCGTACCATAACGCGCTTGGCCTCGCGTACTTCGCTAAAGGCATGAACAGGGAGGCCGTTAAGGAGATGAAGAAGGCGGTAGAGCTCGACCCAAAGTTCTCGGCCGCCCACGTCGCGCTCTCGGCAGTCTACATCGTGGACGGGAGGTGGGACGATTCCATCGCATCTTCAGAAGAGGCCCTCAAGAACATCTTCTACAGCACGCCGGAGTACGCCTATTACAACATGGGGCAGGCGTACTATAATAAGGGCGATTACGCGAACTCCATAGAGAGCTATAAAAAGGCGGTAGAGGCGAAACACGATTACGCGACCGCGTACTTCAGCCTGGGCATGGCCTACGAGAAGACCGGCGGCATCAAGGATTCGGTCGAGGCGTATGAGAACGCCGTAAAGGCCTCGCCCGGCTACGTGGATGCGCACTACAACCTCGGGGTGGCCCTTATAAAGCACAAGGACAGGGCGGGCGCGCTGAAGGCCTTCGAGAAGGTGATAGAGCTTTCCCCGGAAAGCGAAAAGGCCCAGTCCGCGAAAGACTACATAAAACTTATTAAATAGCCGGGACAGGACCGCATCCCCTAAAAGTTCTTTCAACCAAGCCCGCATCAGCAACGATTTTCAGGTCGACCCCGGCAGTCTTAATTTTGAGGTAAAATAGATGGAAAGTCCCGGAGAATACCTTAGAAGGGAAAGGGAGTTAAGGGGGGCATCGCTCTCCAGGATATTCGAGTCCACAAGGGTCCCCAGGAGGTACCTTGAGGCCCTTGAGGCGGACAACTACGACGTCCTCCCGCACCCGACCTTCGTAAAGGGGTACATAAAATCATACTGCAAGGCGCTCGGCCTCGACGAGGTCGACGCCGTGCTCCGCTACGAGATATACTTGAGGGACAAGTCCGAGAAGGCCGAGGCCGAAAGGCCCAGGGCGCCTTCGAGGAAAAGGGCGGCAAGGCAGGCCGCCGATGTCCCGAAGAACGTAAAGAACGCCGCCGCGTTCATCTCGGCCGGCATCATCATAATAGTGGTCCTGTACTTCGCGGTGGGAAGAAAGGCCGTAACGCCCGCGCCGCAGCCCGAGGCGTTAAGCGGCTCCACGGAGGCGATGGCTCCGGCGGCCAATGAGCCCGTATCCGCGGGCGTGAAGACCGAGGCTCCGAAAGAGGAAAAACAACCTCCTGCCGTTGCCGCGCCGGAGGCGAAACCGGAGGCAAAGGCCGCGAAGGCCGAGCCCGGGACAATGGCCCCGGCAACGGCCGCAACCGCCGCCGAGGCCCAGCATACGTTGTCCGTAAAGGCGAACGAGATATCCTGGGTAAAGATAAGGATAGACGACGGCGAGCCGTTCGACGTGGTATTGCGCCAGGGCGAGGGGATAGTCTGGAAGGCAAAGGAGACGTTCTCCCTCATAGTCGGCAATGCCGGAGGGGTGGCCCTCACGTATGACGGCAAGGCGCTGCCTCCACTGGGCAAATCGGGCGATGTGGTGAGCTTCAAACTGCCCAAGACCCCCCAGACGAACCAGGCGGCGCAGCCTGTCAAGCCCGCAAAGGTAAAAAAGCCTGAAACGCCCGGGGACGCATTGAAGAAAATGGACGTCAAGACCGACGGCATGGGCGAGTAAAACCAGCTCAAGGGGATAAAAATGGAATCGATCATCAGGTGCAGGAAGTGCGGCAAGAAGATGAAGTCGATGAGGGTGGACGACTACAGGATAAAGTTCTCTTGCACCTGCGGCTTTTCCGAGTACAGGACGGCCCCGTCCGCGAGCAAGGCGATAAACCCGCATTTTTCGAGGGAGAGCCTCCTGCCCCTTACGTTCGACGACAGCGGCAGGTTCTTCTTCGAGCAGAGGGCGGACAGGGAGCAGAAGGAGATAATCACCCTCGAGGAGATAAGCATGCTCGCCTCCTCGGACTACGACCTGAAAGACGTCCTCCGGGGGGTAGCCGAGAAGACGGCCAGGAGGCTCGGGGTCGATATCTGCTCGGTCTATCTCTGGGACGGCGAGTACCTTATCTTGAGCGGCACGTACGGGCTCGCGCAGGAGGCGGTAGGCAAGGCGCGCCTGAAGATTGGCGAGGGCATAACAGGCTCGGCAGTGGCCGCTAAAAAGCCGCTCCTCATACCCGACGTGTCGAAGGACGGGCGCTACAGGTACTTCCAGGAGACGAAAGAGGAGCAGTACAAGATAAAGACCATGTACTCGTACCCGATATTCTCCGGGGAGGAGCCCTTCGGGGTGCTGAACGCGCAGACGGTGGTGACAAGGGAGTTTTCCGACGACGAGATATACTTCGTATCGGTCATAGCCAACCTCATACTCGGCGCGGTGAAGATGCGGAAAAGGCGCTCATCCTGAAAACGGTCTTAAGGTTGCCTCTAAAAATCAGGAATTTTTTTTGAAGTCAAGGAAGGGCGGAAATAAAAAGCGCAGCATATATGTAATATGTGAGCATTTTTATTTCCGTCCTGACGCAGAGGTCAGGAAAAAGAACAATTTTTAGAGGTAGCCTAAACTTATTGAGGGTTATATCATCGGATAAAGGCAGGGCGGGGCTCGCGGCAATATTCATATTCGCGGCCCTCTCTGCCTCTTTTTATTTCATCTACCCGAAATTCATCAGCACGCCCGCCCCGGCCCCGGCTAAGAAGATAAACGCCGACCTGCCTGCGCCAGAGCTCGTGGCCGAAGCCCCGGCGCTTTCTCAAGCCGAAGAGTCCGGCACGCCTTTACTCAAGGAGGCTTCCCTTGCGCTAAGTAAAGGCGATTACGCGAGGGCGATAGATTTTTTAAGGGAGGCATTGAAGGCTTCGCCTGATTCGATTGAGCTTAAAGAGGCGCTCGCGAAGGCCCTCAACAGGGACGCGGTAAATGAATATAAGGCCGGGAACCTTTCAAGGGCCAAAACGCTTATCGAGGAGGCCGTAACGCTTTCAGGGGACAAGACCTTTTACGCCAACCTCGCGAGCATAAAGATAAGGACCGGCGACCTCGAAGGCGCCAAAGAGGCGCTTGAGTCTATGGACAGGAGGGACAGGGCCCAGGATATGGCCCTTAAAAGCGTCTATACCCGGCTCGGGAACAAAGAACTCGACGGGAATGACTTCGCCCCGGCGATGGAATACTTCGAAAAGGCACTGGCCCTCGACCCGGGCGACGGGGCCTTGAGGGCGGAGCTGGAAAGCCTGAAGGGGCAGGCCGCCTCAGAAGGCAAAATGGGCAGGGCCGAGGGCGGCCACTTCCTCGTAAAGTTCGAGGGGGGCGAAAACGCCGTTACGGGCCACCTCATAGGCCTTTTGCTCGAAGAGGCGTACATGAAGGTAGGGAGCGACCTCGGCTATTACCCCGCTGATAAGATAGAGGCGCTGCTTTACACGAACGAGTCTTTCAGGGACGTGACCGGGAGCCCTTCATGGGCCGGGGCGATATTCGACGGCAGGATAAAGGTCCCGGCAGGCGGCATAACCGGCAAGACCGATGAGCTTGAGAGGGTCATCTTCCACGAGTATACCCACGCGGTCGTGCGCAGGATATCCAACGAGAAGGCGCCCGTGTGGCTCAACGAGGGCCTTGCCCAGTACGAGGAGGGCAAAAGGAGCGCCCCGTACGCCGAAGGGTTGAAAAAGGCGGCCCTCTCGGGGAAGCTGAGCTTGAGGGCGCTGGAGGGCTCTTTCATGAATCTGGACGCCGACGGCGCCAGGACGGCTTACCTTTTAAGCCTCTCGGCCACGGAGTACATCATCGGGGAGTTCGGGATATTCTCGGCGAAAAAGGTCATCGAGGCCCGCGCCGACGGGATGGCTCTTGACAAGGCCATACAATCTGCATTATATCTTTCATACGAGGAGCTTGAGAAGAGCTGGGTATCGTCGCTTGCAAGCCCTTAAAAAATCTTTTAAAAACACCGCCCGATATGCTATCATATCGCGGTTGAAATCAACCGGAGGGAGAAGATAAATATCATGGACCTGAAAGTATCGTCGAGGAAGTATTTTCTTATTATGACAACCGTAGCGCTCCTGGCCTTCACCGGCTGCAAGGGCGAGAAGAAGCAGGAAAGCGCCGTACAGCCGGAGCAGGCTGCCCCGGCCGGGCAGATGCCCGCCGACCACCCGGCGGTGGACCAGACGACGCAGGACATAGCCAAGGCACAGCACGCCAACATCAAGACCCAGAAGGAGGTAATCCTCAAGGACGAGGTGAGGGCGAAGTGGAAAGAGGTAAAGCTCGAGATAACCGAAGGCGCCTCGAATGCGAAGCAGACCGTCGCCGTGAAGGTCGGCGGCGACATCCAGCTCAACAAGGCCGGCGTCAGGCTAAAGGTAGACGCGTTCGTGCCTGATTACGCGATAGCCGACAACAGGATAGAGTCGAGGTCCAACGAGCCGAATAACCCCGCCGTTCTGATTGAGCTTCTTGAAGGCAACAAGAGCATTGCCAAGGGCTGGGTATTCAAGGAGTTCCCTGAGTTCAACTCCTATACCGACGACAGGTTCCCCGTAAAGCTCGTAGGCCCCGGCGTGGAAAAGGCCGCGGCCCCGGCTGCAAAGAAGTAGAAAGGTTTCAATATATCCGCCTTTCAAGGCCCCTGCCCAAAGCAGGGGCCTTCAGTTTTTCCTCCGGTTAAACCTTTTGACATTGTTGATAAAATATGCTTTAGTTAGAATTCTTTAGTTTGGGATTCAGGGCCGTCCGCTGCAAGGCCCCGCGGGGTAAGATTTTCCGGAGAGATGCCCGAGAGGCTGAAGGGGGCTGACTCGAAATCAGCTGTACCGGTAACGGTACCGGGGGTTCAAATCCCTCTCTCTCCGCCAGATTTTTTAAAGGGATTTGAACGGCGCCCGAACGCCGATAGCGGTCGGCTTTACGGAGAGATGCCCGAGAGGCCGAAGGGGTACGACTGGAAATCGTATGTACAGTAAAATGTACCGAGGGTTCGAATCCCTCTCTCTCCGCCAGATTTAAACGAAGAGGCCAATTGGGATTCGAAGGCACCCGAACGCCGACCGATAGGGAGGATGAGGCCGCGGGATGCGGCCGGAAGTAAGGGTGACAGGCGCCGCAGATGGTTTTTTTCAGCAGTCTTTTAGGGTTTAACTCATCCCCGCATTGAAAGCTTGCGGTGGCTATTGATAGCTGGGTCTTGCGCAATGGAGGGTTGCAAACCCCGCCAGGTCCGGAAGGAAGCAACGGTAGCATCCTTTTCCATGTGCCGCAAGGGTGCCTAGCTATCAATAGCCCCCGCAAGACCCTTTAAAAAGGGGTTCAAAATCTTCCCTTAGGGCTTGAAACCGATGTCTTACCTTGTAATAGCGAGGAAATGGAGGCCGACCCTCTTCGAGGATATCGTCGGGCAGGCCCATGTCACAAGGACCCTCAGCAACGCCATCACCTCAGGCAGGATAGCGCACGCCTTCCTGTTCTCCGGGCCCAGGGGCGTGGGAAAGACGACAGCCGCGAGGATACTCGCCAAGGGCCTTAACTGCGCGAAAGGCCCCACCCCCACGCCCTGCAACAGCTGCGAATCATGCAGGGCTATCACCGGGGGCTCGTCCGTCGATGTATTCGAGATAGACGGGGCCTCCAACAACAGCGTCGATAATATCAGGGAGCTGACCGAAAGCGTCCGCTATGTCCCGGGGCAGGGCAAGTACAGGGTCTACATAATAGACGAAGTCCACATGCTCTCCATAGCTGCATTCAACGCCCTCCTCAAGACCCTTGAGGAGCCCCCGCCGCACGCAATATTCATATTCGCCACCACAGAGATACACAAGGTCCCCCTTACGATACTTTCGAGGTGCCAGCGCTTCGATTTCAAGAGGATCCCCTTCAGGGAGATCCAGCAGAGGCTTTTGAAGATCGTCACCGAGGAAGGCGTCCCGTTCGAGGAGAAGGCCCTTTTTACCATAGCGAGGGAGGCCGACGGGAGCCTCAGGGACGCGCAGAGCCTCCTTGAGCAGGCGCTTTCGTACTGCGCGGGAGATCTGAAGGACTCCGGGGTCTCCGAGGCGCTCGGCCTGATAGACAGGTCCCTCATATACGGCCTTTCAGAGGCGCTCATAGCCAAAGACGGCCGCGCGTGCCTGAATATTGTTGAAAAGATGCATGATTTTGGTTATGATTTGAAGAGGGGGTTGAGCGACCTCCTTGCGCATATCAGGGACCTCACAGTCGTAAAAGTCACAGGGGATTTTACCCTCCTTGACCTTCCGGACAGCGAGCTTGAGAGGCTTAAAGGCCTTGCGGAGCAGACAGGCGCCCCCAGGCTCCAGATGCTCTTTTCGATAGTCTCAAAAGGCTACGAAGAGGCCGTAAGGAGCCCTTCTCCGAGGTTTTCCTTTGAGATGTCGCTCTTGAGGGCGGCTCACTTCGGCGAGGTCGAGCCTATAGGAGAGCTCGTCTCAAGGCTCGAGGCCCTGAGAAGCGGGTTTGAAACCCCGGGCCTTAAGGCCGTCCCGGCGCAGCCCCTGAAGGCGGTCGAACCGGCAAAGGCAAAAAGGCCTGAAGAGGCAAGGCCCGCTGAAGTAAAGGCGTCCGAGGCGGTAAGCCCTTACGCCGTAAATCAGGGAGGGGCAGCGGGGGCCGACGACCTTAAGGCGCACATAAGGCGGAAGATATCGTCCCTGTCTGAGCCGCTCCAGTCGGCTGTCATCAAGGTGGAGGGGGACGAGGTCGGGATCACGGTCCTCGGGGAGAAACAGGCGATATTCAGGTTAAAGTGCAAGCAGATCGAAGGCGCCTGCGCCGAGTATTTCGGCAGGCGAATGAGCATAAGCATAAACGCCGTTGACACAATCAGGACAGATAATAATAATAAGAAGAAAGAGGCCGGACCCCTTGTGAAAGATGCCGTGCGCATCCTCGGGGGGAAGGTCATAGAGGACCGGAGGAGGAGCAATGTCTAAGCAATTGGGAAATTTGATGAGGCAGGCCCAGAAGATGCAGGAGAAGATGGCCGAGATGCAAAAGGAGCTCGCCTCAAAGACCGTCGAGGCTGCCTCCGGCGGCGGCATGGTCACGGCGGTCGTAAACGGGGCCCAGGAGCTTGTATCCCTTAAGATAGAGCCTGCCGTGGTAGACCCCAAGGACATAGATATGCTCCAGGACCTCGTGACGGCCGCCGTGAACGAGGGTATAAGAAGGTCGAAGCAGATGGTATCCGAGGAGATGTCGAAGCTTACTTCAGGGCTCGGGGTCAATATCCCGGGGCTTTTCTAATGTATAAGGTTTTAAGGGCCGCTCTCCACAGGCGGCTTTCAGGTGCATGCGGTACGCGGAGCCTATAAATAATCTCATAAAGGCCATTACCAGGCTTCCGGGTATCGGGGAAAAGACGGCAACCCGGCTCGCGCTTTTCATACTCAACTCGAAAGAGGGGTATGTCGAGGAGCTTTCGAACTGCCTCAAGGCCGTAAAGGAAAAGGTCGCCCTCTGCTCGGAGTGCATGACCTTTTCGGACGCCGACCCCTGCGGGATATGCAACGACCCCGGCAGGGACCCGTCGGCCGTATGCGTCGTGTCGGATTACAGGGACATGATGGCGCTTGAATCGATGGGAGGCTATAAGGGGAGGTACCACATACTCCACGGCAGCCTCGCCCCGCTCAAGGGCATAGGGCCGGACGAGCTGAGGATCGATGAGCTCATTAGAAGGGTGGAGGCAGGCGCTGTCAGGGAGGTCATACTCGCCACGGGCTTTGATTCGGAGGGGGAGGCGACCTCGGCCTACCTGGCGAGGCTCCTTAAGCCATATGGCCTGAAGCTCACCCGCATAGCCTCCGGCATCCCGGTGGGCAGCTTCATAGAGTACATGGACGGTGCTACTCTCGGCAGGGCCATGGAGGGCAGGAAAGAGGTATCCTGAGGGTAAGTTACGGGTCAGACCGTTAACTAATAAACAAAGAAGGAAAAGGCAGATGGAAAACTACATTGAGATAAGGTGGCACGGCAGGGCCCAGCAGGGCGTGGTGACCGCCGCGAAGGTCCTGAGCGAGGCGTGCCTCATGTCCGGAAAATTCGTTCAGGCGTTCCCGGAGTTCGGCCCGGAGAGGATGGGCGCGCCGGTAAGGGCTTATAACAGGATATCCGGGGAGCCGATAAGGCTCCACTGCCAGGTGACGGAGCCTGGATACGTGCTGATAGCCGACCCGACGCTCATAACCGCAGTGAACCTCACGGAAGGGGCGCTTGAGAACGCGGTATTCATAATAAACACGTCCAAAGGCGCGAAGGAGCTGAGGGCCGAGCTTGGGCTTAACGGGAAAAAGGCCCTTGTGTATACGCTTGACGCCACGAAGATATCGGTCGAGACGATAGGCAGGGTCATGCCGAACACCCCGATGCTCGGGGCGCTGGCGAAGGTATCGGCCTTCGTGACGCTCGATTCTCTCATCGACAATTTCAAGGAGAACTACGCCAAGAAGTTCAGCCCCAAGGTCATCGAAGGCAACGTGGCCGCCATGAACAGGGGATACGCAGAGGTGAAAGGGGAGTAGGATGGAAAACAAGAAAACAGGGTTCCCCCGCGGGGGAGTCATAGAAAAAGGCGGCACGGCCCACGATTACTCGACGGGCGGGTGGAGGAAGCTCCGCCCGGTGGTAGACAAGGACAGGTGCACGAACTGCCTTATATGCTGGGTGATGTGCCCGGACTCGGCCGTGATAGTCGAGGACGGAAAGATGATAGGCTTCGACCTCGAGCACTGCAAGGGGTGCGGGATATGCGCCGTAGAGTGCCCTGACAAGGTCAAGGCCATTACAATGGAAGAGGAGGCCTAGACAAAAATGGCGATTACCATGACAAAGGGGCAGACGGGGCTTACGGGGAACGCCGCCATAGCGATTGCCATGAAGCAGATAGACCCGGACGTCTGCGCCGCGTACCCGATAACCCCCTCCACCGCGGTAATAGAGGATTTCTCAAGCTTTGTAGCCGACGGCAAGGTCACTACGGAGCTTATAACGGTCGAGAGCGAGCATTCCGCCATGAGCGCCTGCATAGGCGCCTCGGCCGCGGGCGCGCGCGTTATGACGGCCACGTCCTCCCAGGGCCTGGCCCTCATGTGGGAGATGCTCTACATAGCCTCGGGCATGAGGCTCCCGATAATTCTGACGAACGTCAACAGGGCGCTTTCGGCGCCGATAAACATACACTGCGACCATTCGGACTCCATGGGCGCGAGGGACGCCGGCTGGATACAGTTATACTCCGAGACGGTACAGGAGGCCTACGACAACCTCATCCAGGCCGTAAGGATAGCCGAGGACAAGAACGTGCTCCTGCCCGCGATGGTCTGCTTCGACGGCTTCATAACCAGCCACGCCATAGAGAACATCACCCTCCTCGAAGACGAAGAGGTGAAGAAGTTCGTCGGAGAGTACAGGGCCGACAGGTACCTCCTCGATACAGACAGGCCCTCGACCTACGGCGCGATGAGCCTGCCGGACGTGTATATCGAATTCAAGCACCAGCAGTCGCAGGCAATGGCCGGGGCAAAGGACGTAGTCGTTGAGATAGGCAAGGAGTTCGGCAGGAAGTTCGGCAGGACCTACGGGCTGTTCGATTCTTACAGGCTCGAAGACGCCGAGACGGCCATAGTCATCCTCAACTCCGCCGCCGGCACCACTAAGGTCGCCGTGGACGAGCTCCGGAAGCAGGGGAAAAAGGTCGGGGCATTGAGGCCGAGGCTTTTCAGGCCCTTCCCGTTCAAGGAGATTGCCGGCGAGCTTTCGCACGTGAAGGCCGTGGCCGTGCTCGACAGGGTAGATTCGATGAGCGGCTTCGGGGGCCCGCTCTTCAACGAGGTCCGCTCCGCGCTCTATGACAATGAAAAGCGCCCGCGGGTCTTCAGCCGCATATACGGCCTCGGCGGAAGGGACTACAAGGTCAAGGACGCGCTCGGGGTATTCGGCGAGCTTGAGAAGGTCGTGGAGACCGGC
Source organism: Deltaproteobacteria bacterium (assembly GCA_016219015.1). Classification (GTDB taxonomy): domain Bacteria; phylum Desulfobacterota; class GWC2-55-46; order GWC2-55-46; family GWC2-55-46; genus JACRCL01. The sequence goes on along the minus strand of JACRCL010000023.1, from coordinate 189 downwards.
AAGGTCGAGACGCTCCAGAAGTACATAACCCTTTAAAATAAGGATATAAGGATGCCTCTAAAAATTAGGAATTTTTTCTGAGATCAAGGAAGGGCGGAAATAAAAAGCGCAGCATATATGGGAATATGTGAGCATTTTTATTTTTGCCCTGACACAGAGATCAGGAAAAAGAACAATTTTTAGAGGTAG
>JACRCL010000022.1 GCA_016219015.1 Deltaproteobacteria bacterium | reverse complement strand
CGGAGAAAATTTCCTCGCAAGCGCAGCTCTAATACCGAAAGTGGAGCTTTTTTTTGATCAGACCTGTCTACTCCGTAATCGGACGCTTCAAAACACCGCTTCTAAAACCGGTTTTTTTCCTTGTCACATTATCCCTCACCATATTTCTTTCCAACGGCCCCGCTCCAGCTTTCGACCCCTACGGCCCGGACCCGCTCTCACTCGGCCCTGACGCCGGCTCCACTCTTGAGCCCGACGAGATATCTCCTCCTCTGCTTGCCCTCAAGGTGCTCGAAGAACCGGGCGATGAAAGGCAGCCAGCCGCGCCTGAGGCGGCCTCAGCAGACGGCCATGATGACCCGCCCCCCGTCGCCTCTTCCAACCTGATCCCCGAGATAACCCGCGGCCTCACCGACAGGATGAATGTCTCTGTGACCTTCGACGGCGGTGACTGTGAGAGCGGGGAAGAGGCGGAGGCGATACTTTCAACGCTCAAGGAGAGGTCGATAAAGGCCACCATCTTCCTGACCGGGCTGTTCATAAGGAAGTACCCGGCAATCGTCAGAGAGATGGTCAGGGACGGCCACGAGATAGGCAACCACACATTGGACCACCCTCACCTTACGGACTTCAACCTGACGCTCAGGCAGAATACCATCGAGGGCGTGGACCGCGGGTTCGTGGCAAGGGAACTCAAGGGCGCCTCCGAACTCTTCAGGATAACGACCGGGACCGAGATGGCCCCGCTGTGGAGGGCGCCCTACGGGGACATCAATAAAGAGATACGCGGCTGGGCGTTTGACGCGGGCTACGTACATGTCGGCTGGACCTACGACGCCAAAAACAGGGAGAGCCTCGACACCCTGGACTGGGTCTACGACAGGAGATCAAGGCTTTACAGGACATCGCTCCAGATAAAGGACCGCATACTTAACTTCGGGAAAGGCTCCGGCGGGATCAACGGCGGGATAATACTCATGCACCTGGGGACTCTCAGGAAAGACGACAGGGCCTCGGACATGCTCGGCGAGATGCTCGACGCCCTTCTTGAAAAGGGCTATCGGTTCGTAAAGGTCTCCGAGCAGATGCGCGGCACGGGCCTTTTGCAGGCCGCGGCGAAAAAGAGAAGGCTGGCCGCCGGCGGGATGGTACAGCTGGAGGGAGGGGCCAAAGGCGGGGTCAGGCAGTAGCCCCGGCGCCCTCTTTTCTTGAGAGCTTCCGCCACATCCAAGAGGTCCGAATGCCGCACGGTCCTTGAGTTTTTCCTCATCATCAAAGCCCGAGTCCTTCAAGCCTTCCCAGGAGGTACTCCTTTATCTCGCGAGGCTTTGGGAGTTTCGAGGCAATTTTTCCTCCGGAGATTAGGGGGAAAAAGAGGCTCTTGAACTCTCCTCCGCAGGCGCACCTGAGCGTTTCAGACCCGAGCGGGACGATTCCGCGAGAAGCGCAAGAGGAACACCTGATGACATCCTTAGCCCCCGACCACTTGCCCCTTTTTGCCAGCGGCGCCCCGTCTATCTCCATTATGTCCATGGCGAAGTCCACCACCGGGGCGTCGCTTATAGAGGTCCCGACCCCGAAGGCGTCCACCACGGGCCTTAACTCCGCCACCTCTTTCTCATCGAGCCCGCCGCTTGCGAACAACTTCACATCCTTGAACCCCCTCAAGTCCAGCTCCCACCTCACCTCCTCGAATATCCTGTAGAAGTTCCCCCTCCTCGATGAAGGGGTGTCGAGCCTCACGCCATAGAGCCTCCCCCCCATCGCCTCGGCCACCCTTATCGCCTCGAACTTCTCGTCGTTGAAGGTGTCGATCAGGGCGACCCTCTTGACCTTGCCGTCTATCACCTCGTCAAAGGCCCTGGCCGCCTCGACGGTGTCTCCGAGGACGAGTATCAGGGCATGGGGCATCGTGCCCACAGGGTCCATCTCAAGAAGCTCGGCGCTGACTATCACGGCCACTCCGTCGCAACCTCCGATGTAGGCGGCCCGCTCTATCATCGGGGCCAGGGCCGGGTGCATCCTTCGGGCGCCGAAGCTCACGACCGTCCGGTCTCCGGCGGCAAGCCTTATCCGGGCGGCCTTTGTCGCGATACCCGAGGCCTGGCATATAAGGCCCAGGAGCGCCGTCTCAAATACGCAGAACTCCGTGTACATCCCCTCTATCTCCATCACCGGCTCCCAGGGCATAAAGACCTCGCCCTCCCTGAAGGCCCTTATGTTTACATCCCTGCCTTCCATCAGGCGGGCCGCCTCTTCGATGCCGGCAAGGGCCGACCACTTCCACCCCGCGGGCAGGGTCTTGGCGAAAAACTCGGCCCTGACCCTTTTGTCTATCCCCTTTTTTTTGAGTATCTCGAGGGTGCGCGCGAAGTATACGTCCGTGACCCTGCCGTCTTTTATGTCTTTCGGGTCCGAGATATGGAACATTTTTTCCTCCTTCTTTTTTGCTTGTGACGGGAATAGCGGACCGAACGCCTGAGAAGAGCTAAGCCCGCCTTATCTTCGGCCTGAGTATCATGATAGCCGCGGCCCCGGCCACGAAGCCCCCTATGTGGGCGTACCAGGCGATACCGCCGCCGGAGCCGGAGCTTAATATCTGGAAGAGAAACCAGAGACCTAAAAAGATGACCGCCGGAAGCCGTACGACATTTATGAAGAATACGAGAAAAACGAGCGTCAGGACCTTTGCCCTCGGGAAAAGGAGAAAATACGCGCCGAGCACCCCGGCTATCGCGCCGCTCGCGCCTATCATGGGGAGCGTGGAAGACGGCTCCATCGAGATGTGCGCCATGCTCGCCACGACGCCTGAGCCCAGGTAAAAGAGGATGAACTTGAAGTGTCCGAGCGCGTCCTCAATGTTATCGCCGAATATCCAGAGGAAGAGCATGTTCCCGGCCAGGTGCAGGATGCCGCCGTGGACGAACATGGCCGTAAAGAGCGTAAGCGGCGGGGGCACCACCGAGCGCGGCCTTATGTCTATCAGATTCGTTATCTCGTAGGGGATCGCGGCGGTCCTGTAGATAAAGGACTCGGTCCCTCTCACTCCGAGCGTGAGCTGGTATGTGAAGACAAATATATTCAAGGCTATTATGGCTATAGTTACATACGGGAAGGTATATGAGGGGACATCGTCCTTAAGAGGTATCATCCGTAAAGACCGTTAGAGGGTTTTTTTCCGGCTCTTTTAAGGATAGCATATTACCGGGTTTTAAGCATTATCGTTATAGGCCTCTTGCCGATACGCAAAGGATGCAACAGCCGTGCCCTTTAGACACGAAGTTTCCAAAGTATAACAGGGAAAAGCCGCCCCGGATTTGACAACTCAGAACTATCCGATAACATTTCATCTATACGGCGCTTTCAATGCTTGAAGACGGTTCTCCCTTATCCGTAGATATAACAGACCATGATGAACCACCCCGGAGCAAGCTCCGGGGTATCTCCTTAAGCCTCCCCTCCCTTGATGGGAGGGGACTGAGGGG